>NZ_JAYWZK010000008.1:0-171996 GCF_048148385.1 Acinetobacter sp. 197 | reverse complement strand
CAAAAAGATCAAAAAGATCAAAAAGATCAAAAAGATCAAAAAGATCAAAAAGATCAAAAAGATCAAAAAGATCAAAAAGATCAAAAAGAAGCTTAATATAATTGAGGAAATGAAGTGAGTACTTCATTTCCTGCGAGAGCTTGATCAGCCTTGATTGAGCTTCAGTACAACCTCACCCAGACCCTTGCCCTGTACTTCACACAGAATTTTTTCATCCTGACTTAAGCCCTGATCATGCCTGGGGCCGCTGACATGACTGGCACCATAAGGTGTACCGCCAGTTTTGGTATTCGATAGTGCCGATGTTGCATTGCTAAGCCCCATGATCATCATGCCATGATGAAACAACGGCGGCAGCATGCTTAGCAAAGTACTTTCCTGTCCGCCATGCATGGAACCTGACGCCGTAAACACGCAAGCAGGCTTACCATGCAAAGCGCCATTCAGCCATAGACTTGTGGTCTGATCCCAAAAATACTTCATTTCAGAAGCCATGTTGCCAAAACGAGTCGGTGAACCCAGTGCCAGACCGGCACATTGCGCAAGATCATCCAGAGTGCAGTAAATGTCTCCTTCTTCCGGAATGCTTGGTTCCGCGACTTTTACCATGCTGGATATATTGGGAACCGTCCTGATTTTCACTGCCACGCCTGCCGCTTCAATTCCATTGGCAATCAAATGCGCCATTTCTTTGGTTGAGCCATATTTGCTGTAATATAAAACAAGGACATAAGGTTGCATCATGGTTCTTATTCATTACTAAAAAAAATAAAACTATACGATACTTTGCAAGTTTTTTGGTTAAGCTGATGATGAAAATTCATGATGATTAAAAAAATTGAGATTGGATGCAGATGATTGATAAGTATTTAAAGAAATTACCTTTCTATGAAAAACACTGGTTTCAATTTGTTTTATTTGTATTACGACGTTTTGAAGCAGACCGCTGTCGCGAACAGGCAGGTTCATTGACTTATACCACCCTGTTTGCGGTGGTGCCGATGCTGACAGTTTTTCTGGTAATTATTTCTTCAATTAAAGCACTAGAACCTGCGCGGCAGCAATTGCAACAGCTGATTTACAGTAACTTTTTACCTAAAACCACCATTGCATTTGATAAAGCCCTAAATGCCTTTACCGACAAATCCAGCAATCTCACCATCATTGGTATTCTGTTCCTGTTTGTGACGACAGTATTGATGCTGAGCAGTATCGAAACGGCATTTAACCGGATTTGGCGTGTGACTGAAACGCGAGGCGGGATTATAGGATTTATGCGTTACTGGACCATCATTTCGCTGGGACCAATTTTACTGGGCAGTGCATTTGTGATTTCCTCGACTGTAGCGTCCCTGAGCATTCTCAGCAACAATTTTTCCGGTTATGAACTAGATGGCGCTTTTGTTCTCTGGGCAATTTCCTTTTCGTTGACAGTACTCGGTTTTTTCATTCTGAACTGGACCATTCCGAATCGCAGCGTACCGATTAAATCTGCCTTTATTGCAGGCCTGTTTAGTGCAGTAGTATTTGAACTGCTGAAAAACCTGTTTGGCTGGATCATGACAAACTTTACCAGTTATGAAATTGTCTATGGTGCCTTCGCCGCTGTGCCAATTTTCCTGCTCTGGATTTATCTGTCATGGATTATTGTATTATTGGGAGTTGAGATCAGTTATGCCCTGACCGCTTTTGAATCTGGTCAGGACAACAAACGCCATCCGATCGTCATGCTGCTGGATTTATTAGAGCTCTTTTATAAAAAGCAAAAAACGGGTGAAAGTATCAGTGAAGCGCAAGCGCTGGAAGTGCTGGGCCGAGATGAAATTGGTCGCTGGCCGAGCTATGTCGAAATGTTCGAAAAGCAGAATCTGATCAAACGTACCGATGAGAATGAATATGTGCTGGTCCGCGACCTGGATCAGGTGAGCTTCTGGAATTTTTATTCGCAACTGCCCTATCCACTGCCACGCAAAAACCATCTTATCAATACCCAGCCTGATGATATCTGGATGCAAAATTTCTCGCCCAAGTTACAGGAAGCAGATCAGTATCTGGAAGAAAAACTCAGTTTCCCGCTATCCGAATTGTTCCGACGTAAATAGAAAAAATCCTCTCGCTCGAGAGGATTTTTTAATGACATCGATGGATTTACAAGCAGGCTTCCCCGCAACCACCGTAATTCTCAGCCACCGCCTGAATGACGAGGCGATAAAAAGGACTGCATTTGCAGTCCTTTAGCTTGAACAATATAAAATACCGGGATTATTTAACAAAAGTCGTCCAGATATAATCCTGAGACTTACCTTTAAGAGTCATTTTGAGCTGATCACCCGAATGTAATGCCGCAACGCCTGCCGGTGTACCGGTCATTACCACATCGCCCTCTTCTAAAGTAAAGACCTGACTAATCTCAGCCAGCAGAGTCGCAATATCAAAAATCAGTAAAGCGGTATCGCCTTTTTGACGCAGCTCATTATTAATTTCAAGTGTGTAGTGCACATCTTTCCAGTCAGTAACCACATCCGCTACAGGCACCCAGTCCGACAACAGGCAGGAACCATCAAAGGCTTTGGCTCGTTCCCAAGGCTGACCTTTTTTCTTATGATCATCTTGTAAATCACGCAGCGTTAAGTCCAGACCTAAAGTCACAGCACCTACTGCCTGCAGGGCTTTTTCAGGATCATTTTCCTTGCTTAAAGTCCGGTCAATACGCAAACTCAACTCGCATTCATAATGGCAGTTACCCCATTCAGGATTCCATTCAATGCCTGCTTCAAGCGAAGTTAAGGCACTCGGTGGTTTGATGAATAATACCGGCCGATCAGGGATCGCATTACCGAGTTCCTTGGCATGATCGGCATAACTGCGACCCACACAAACAATTTTGGACGGACGTGTGCTCATGATCAAAACTTCCCTTTGGTAGATATCTGAATTATTTTTTAAATGTATGCTCAAACATGCTCTGTTCAGTGCCATCCTTAAATGCACGCTTCGGCACAATAACCACGGTACGGTTTTTTAATTCCAGCATATAAGTGAGTTTACCGACAGCAAAATTCTGCACTTCGCTATATGGCACCAGCTTGCTACGATCATTGGTAAAAATTTCCGCATAGTCCTGATACAGATCAATACCCTGTTCGCTTTTACCAAACTGATATTTAATAAACTGGCGCTTAAACATCATCGGCAGGAACCAGTAACGCATGATGCCTTGCAGGATCAGGAAGAATGCTCCCAAAGCCACGTAATAACGTCCGACGCCATCAAAGCCCATCGAAAAACCCCAGATGATAATCCCGATACTGACCAGAGGTGTCAGAAAACGTGAAATCTGTTTTTTACCAAACGTTGCCAGGGCAAAACCATCCTGAGATTCTTCTAAAGTCAGAAAATAACGGGTCGATAAAGTCGGTGCTGACTCAGTCATAGCATCACATCAAAAAATAAAATCTTGCCCAATACTATACCAAAATATACACAGCGCTTATGGCCTGTCACATCAATTACATAACTTTGCTTTGGAATTTCGTGCTTTTGGTTTTAAATAAATAGCAATTAAAACAAAAAATATGTAACAGGTTGCTGAATGAACGGATTAAAGCAATGCATAGTCATCAGTGTTCTTTTAGGAACCTCTACCACAGCACTGGCCAAGATTATTCCCTGGAATGCCGAACTGCCGAGCAGTCTGAGTGCCTATCAGGGAAATGCTCACCAGCTGGCAGAGTTAACCGGCGAGCGGATTCTGATTTATGCGCATCCCTCATCTAAAACCCAGCTTCCGACCTTAAACAGCAATGCACCCAGCAAGGCACAGTTTTATAGTGCGGCTGTGGTATTGCCGGTAGCTGAAGCTCAGGTCGAAAAATTGCTGCAACATTATCCGAATTATGTGGGTCTGTTTCCGACATTAAAGTCAGCCAAAGTGCTGGAGCAGCAGGGTTCGATTCAGCAGGTTAAATATCAGGTTCATATCCCAACCCCGATTCCGGTGTTAAACTTTAAAGAAACTGTAGTAATGCAGCATCATCTGGGTGATAACAGCATCAGCACCTTAATTATCGATGCGCCAATTCCCTATGGTGCAGGAAAACTGGAATGGTTTGCACTGGGTTCGCATAGAACGCTGGTGACTGTCACCCAATGGGGCGACCTGAACCAGCCCAAAGGCTTTTTATTCAGTAAAATCCTGAATGCGCTGCCTGAAGCCAAACTCGGCATTCCGCCGAGTACCAATGCATTTCTGCTGGAAGCACTACAACAACGCTTTAAAACCGAGCATACAGCAGCACTAGCAACTCCGATTCCGCAACTGAGATTCAACCCTCAACAGCTACAAAAAATTGCCCAGATCAGCCAGAAGTCTGGGCAACCGGTCAGTTTCATTTTGCCGAACTATCTGGTCAAAGAAGGAAAAGTCTCAGAAAATTTAAGATTTAGTAGCACCTATCAATATTTTGCGCATCCGGTCGAAAAATTGCGGCCGTGGTTAGCAGCTGAAGCAACCCAGCAGCTTTTTCCCCGGCAGATCAAGAAGGTCGAACTTAAGCCGGTCAATCCTCAGAATATAGATGCCAACTATAAGGTGTCGGTCGGTTTAGGAGTGATTCAGATTCCATTTAACTTCAAGATGCGTTTTTACCAGCCTGATTCCCTGCAAAACCAGTTCAATGCCAATGGCGGCGACTTGAAGTTTGTGAAAGGTGGCATGCGCTTATTACCGCAGTCACAAGGTACCTTATTTCAAATTACCAGCAGTATGAAGATTCACGATCAGGCACCGTTCTTATTAAGAGCCATGCGCAGTATGCCCTATCATGATGTTTTACCTGCAGTGGGTGGCAATACCGTTTATGCACTGAAAGTGCAGCAGAAATTAAGATAAGAAGGAGGCAGAGAGTTATTGGTTTTTTATATGAAAAATTAAAAAACTACAGATGTAAAAAAACCGCATCACTGTGCGGTTTTTTCAGAATTCTTTATCAAGATTGGTGCGCTCAGAGAGATTCGAACTCCCGACCCCTTAGTTCGTAGCCAAGTGCTCTATCCAGCTGAGCTATGAGCGCGACGTCTTGATGGGGTGCATTATACGAGTTTTTTCAGTCTTGTTAAGTGTTTTTTAATAAAATCTCAACCGAACGTACAGTAATTAAACGATGCAGCAATATTCACAACTTTCTGCCGAAAACTTCTGCAAATTTAGAGCTAAAAGCACTTAATTAATTCGACCAGAAAGCTGGATTTCCAAAAAATTTCAGCAGCACACAATAGGTCAGCTCTCAGTATTCTCAACCAGGTATCCAACCAGAATAGAATTCAAATATCAGATAACCATCATCCTTGTACGCTTTATCACTCGCCTATTGTTCCGGTCTTTACTGCGCCTGCCCTTTGATAATACGCAAACACAACACCATTTGAGCTAGCCAAGTGGTCTATCAACTGAAAAGCGGCGGGTATTGATTCATGATTAAACAGGCGTTTGCCAACACCCAGTATAATTGGAAAAGTCAGCAGACGAAGTTCGTCCACAAGCTCATATTTGAAAAGCGCCTGTACCACTGCAGCACTACCATATACACGAATATTCCCCTCCCCTGAAGCCTTCAGGTTAATGATCTCATCAATACTTTTTAGAAAGATCGTATTTTGCCAGTCCGAGTGCTCCAGACTGGTAGAAAGAACATATTTATTGACATCATTAATTCCCGGCCAGTCTTCAGCATGTGTGGGCCAGTAAGATTCAAAAATCTGAAAAGTATTTTTTCCTAAAAGAATATCGGAGGGCTGCATCCAGTTTTGCATGATGGCATCAAATGCCGGATCAGGTTCCGCATTAAAATACGGCGCCACCCAGCCACCATATTGAAAACCACCAGATAGATCTTCTTTCGGGCCTCCGGGCCCCTGCATCACGCCATCTAGGGTCAAAAATTCCTGGACAATGATTTTTCTCATCACGACTGCCTTTATTTTTATTAAATCGCCTGAGACTTATTTTTAGCACGTGATGTCTGGTGTTTCTGTAAATTTTAGGCACAAAAAAACCGCAACATGTGCGGTTGATTGTTCAAGTTGGTGCGCTCAGAGAGATTCGAACTCCCGACCCCTTAGTTCGTAGCCAAGTGCTCTATCCAGCTGAGCTATGAGCGCGTAACTTGTGTGCCTAGGTTGGCGATACGTTTTTCTGCTTAACTTACTTGGTGCGCTCAGAGAGATTCGAACTCCCGACCCCTTAGTTCGTAGCCAAGTGCTCTATCCAGCTGAGCTATGAGCGCGCGATGTAAGTAAGCGTGGCGGTGAGAGAGGGATTCGAACCCTCGATACAGTTACCCGTATGCGTCCTTAGCAGGGACGTGGTTTCAGCCACTCACCCATCTCACCGTAACGTGCGGCCATAATACAAATTTCGGCATGGCACTGCAAGCGCAGCATCAAAAAAAAGTGCATATTTTTGCTCGTTTAAATACTTTTTAAGCAATTCCTCGATTTTTCGTGCATTTTGATAGCGAAAAAACTGCATAAATTTCCAGTTATCGAAAATTAATAGAAAATTGAAAACTTAAATGGATTATTGCAATCATTTACGTGCAGTCTGCGCATACATGTTTTATGCTAAACCTATCTCCTAAGATAAATTTAAAGACATGATGAAAAACTGGGTCGATCCTGAAGCAAAAGCTGAAGCCGAACGTTATGACAACCCTATCCCTAGCCGCACGCTGATTTTAGAAACTATCGAAAAGAACAATGCCCAGTCCCATGCAGACCTGGTCGAACATTTTGAAATTGCTGATCAAAAAAGTATTGATGCCCTGAGCCATCGTCTGATTGCGATGGTACGTGACGGCCAACTGATGAAAGACGGTTATAAGTTCCAGATTGCGGCAGAACAGCCCGAGCATGAAGCAACGGTCTATATCAACTCAAAGGGAAGCGGTACCGCCAATATTTCAGGTGAAGATGATTTGCTGCTCCCTGAGCGTGAACTGCGTCAGGTCTTTAATGGTGACCGGGTTAAAGTACGCCAGACTTCAGTGGACCGTAAAGGTAAGTCTTGGGGCTTTATTACCGAAGTTTTGCAGCATCGTGTCAAAGAGATCATTGGTAAAGTATCAGAGTATGAAGGTGAATACTTTGTTCAGCCGGCTGCTCCAAATGCACATCAGCCGATTACCCTGGAAAAAGAGCTAATTGAACATGCCAAGGTCAAAGTCGGTGATTCTATTCGCGTTGCGATTGATCGCTACCCGACCAAAGAAGAATTTGCAACCGGCCATATTGTGCAGTCGATGGCAGACAAGGCCGATACCGAGATCATCATTCCACAAACCATTCTGGAATATGGCCTGCCTTATGAATTTCCGAAAGAAGTAATTAAAGAAGCTGAAAGCTTCAAGGAACCGACAGAGAAAGATCGCGAAGGCCGTGTTGATCTTCGAGATCTGGCACTAGTGACCATTGATGGTGAAGATGCGCGTGACTTTGATGATGCCGTTTATGCCGAAAAACGTCCAGGTGGTGGTTATCGTGTAGTCGTGGCGATTGCCGATGTCAGCCATTATGTACGTCCAGGCAAGCCGCTGGATGATGAAGCCCAGGAACGCGGTACATCTGTCTACTTCCCGCACTTCGTTTTACCGATGTTACCTGAAGCCCTATCCAATGGCCTGTGTTCTTTAAATCCGAACGTTGACCGTTTATGTATGGTCTGTGATTTAAAACTGTCACGTGCTGGTCGTGTGACCGGTTTTGAGTTCTATCCATCGGTAATGCATTCCAAGGCACGTTTGACCTATGATCAGGTCGCACAGTATCTGGAAGGCGACAGCCAGGCCATTACCGAAGACCGTGAAGTTCGCAAGTCGATCAATACCCTGTTCCAGCTTTATCAGGTTCTCAAAGGCTTACGTTCTGAACGGCATGCCATGGAATTTGAAACTGTAGAAACTTACATGACCTTCGACGAAATGGGTGGAATTAAAGAAATTCTTCCACGCACCCGTAATGATGCACATAAGCTGATTGAAGAATGTATGTTGCTGGCCAACGTGGCAGCCGCAGAATATGCATTAAAAAATGAAATGCCAATGTTGTACCGCGTGCATGAGCCACCTGAGTTTTCGCGTATCCAGAAAGTCCGTGATTTCGTCAAGCTGTTGGGTTTGAATTTCCCGGAACAGCCGACTCAGAAAGATTATCAGGCGGTGATTGAAGCGACCAAAGAACGGATTGATGCACCAAGTATTCATTCCGTGTTACTGCGTTCCATGATGCAGGCTTATTATGGTGCCAACAATGCCGGCCATTACGGTCTGGCATATGAAGCCTATACACATTTCACCTCGCCAATTCGCCGTTATCCGGATCTGTTATTGCATCGTGCCATCAAAGCACATTTAAATCACAAGCCATCTCCACTTTCAGGCGGGGCTTTAGAGGCTGCCGGTGAACATTTCTCTGCAACAGAACGCCGTGCTGATGAAGCTTCCCGCTCTGTAACCACCTGGCTTAAATGTCACTATATGCAGCAGCATCTGGGTGAAGAGTTTGTGGGCATTGTCAGTGCGACGGCAGAATTCGGCCTGTTTGTCACGCTAAAAGACCTTTATGTCGATGGTATGGTACATGTCAGCCAGTTGGGCGATGACTTCTTTGTCTATGACCAAAGCAGCCAGAATCTGGTCGGCCAGAACCGCGGTCAGATTTTTGGATTAGGGGATGAAGTCAAGATCAAGGTTGCCGGTGTAAATCTGGAAGAGCGCAAGATTGATTTTGAACTGATCCAACAGCTCAGTCATGCCGGCCGTGCAGTCCGTGCCCGTGCACCGCGAGTAAGCGAGAAAAAACCGTTACCACGTCCTACTACCACAGAAGAAGTGTTTGGCAGCAATGAGCGTGAGTCTAAATCCAACCTGAACGCTGATGGAGAACAACCCAGACGACGCAAAAAAGGCAAAGGAAAACCCAGCTCTTACAGCAACAAGCCTGCTAAATCATCTGCAGGAAAGTCTGAAGCAAAGGATAAAGGTAAAGTAAAGAAAAAGGCCAAGGTTAAAAAGAAAAAGTCCAATGCAAAAGCCAAGACTGAATAATCTGTGACAGTTTAAAAAGAGCGCTACGGCGCTCTTTTTTATTTATAATCAAGATACTAACTAGAAATAAAAAGGAATTATAAATTGGAAGTTATTAATATTCTAACAATAATCATTTCTCTTATGGCTCTGCTTGTAACCTATGCAGTATTTAAGTCCGATCAGCAACCACAAATTATTATTTTTGCTACCCCTCATTATGGGAAAGAATCCGTAATCCAACTTCATGTTAAAAATATTGGAAAGTCCATCGCTCATAATGTAAAAATATCTAGTGATCGACTGATCCCTCATGCAGCATTTGGAATTGAAAAATTAAATTCTGAAAAACAATATTTTGAAACTGGAATTTTTAAAAATGGAGTCAAAGTATTCCCACCCAATCAGAGCTTATACGATTGGGGGCAATATGGGGGCTTAAAAGATTCATTAGATAACTCCCCTATAACATTCACTATTACATATTTGTATAAGCACCCTTTGAATCTTTAGAAAACAAAAATCACTGACATCTCTACAATTGATATAAATGAATTAGAAGGCTTACCCTCATCTGAGGGTGGATTTATTGAACAACTTCAAAATATTAATAAAGAATTGAAAATATTAAATACAAAGCTAGAGAAAAAACTGTAACTGCCTTGATTTCTCTCACTAGAAGCCCTACATCTAAATTTAACACTGAAAATTAATTTGGCAGAAACGACATGACTTTAGAAAAGGCAACTTTGCCTGTTCCGCAATTTGATCAGATTACCCTAGAAGAACTTAAACAAAAGATTGAAAGCTGTATTGCTGAAGGTCAAAAATTCCTGAATGAACTTACCGAAACACCTGAATCAGCTCAGGAACAGCTTGCCATTTTGGAACATGTCGACACACTCGAAAATAATATGAGTGAGGCTTGGGGTATTCTTTCACATCTCAACGCCGTGAAAAACAATGCGGAAACACGTGATGTCTATCAGGCCTTATTACCCGGTCTAAGCGAATACTATACGCAACTCGGTCAACATACCGCACTGTATCAGACTTATCAGCATATTCATGATGCACCCATCTTTAATGAACTCCCGGCCGCACAGCAAAGTGCCATCAAACTGGCCTTACGTGATTTCAAACTGTCTGGTGTGGCATTGGAAGGAGAAGCGAAAAAGCGCTTTGCGGAAATTTCTGCGCGCCTGTCCCAATTGTCTTCAGATTTTTCGAATCATGTATTGGATGCCACTCAAGCCTACTTCAGACCATTAAATGAAGATGAACTAGCGGGCTTATCGGCAAACAATATTGAACTGCTCAAACAGTATGGCAAGCAGCATGAACTGGATCAACCGGTGGCTACCCTGGATTTTCCATCCTATCTGGCAATCATGACCCATGCAGAAAATCGTCCTCTGCGTGAAGAGCTCTATAAGGCGTATGTGACGCGAGCATCAGATCAGTCTGGGCAGACCGAGTTTGACAATACTGCCTTGATCGAAGAAATTCTCAGTTTACGTCTGGAAATGGCGAAGCTGCTTGGTTTTAATAATTATGCGGAATTGTCCTTAGCCAGCAAAATGGCACCGAGTGTAGAGGCGGTAGATGAATTCCTGCGTGATCTGGCAGAACATGCCCGTGTACCGGCAGAGAAAGAAGTTAGTGAACTGAAAGCAATTGCTGCTGAAGATGGCATTAGTGACCTGCAACCCTGGGACAGCAGCTATTATTCTGAAAAGCTGAAAATGCAGCAATTTAACCTGTCACAGGAAGCACTTAAACCTTATTTCCCTGCGCCAAAAATCCTGCAAGGCCTGTTCAGTATTGTGAATCGTCTGTATGGGATACAGGCAATTGAACGTGATGCACCGGTTTGGCATCCGGATGCACATTATTTTGAACTGGAAGATCAAGGTCAGGTGATTGGCGGCTTCTATCTCGATCTGTATGCACGCCAGGGCAAACGTGGCGGTGCCTGGATGAGTGGCTTCCGTTCCCGTATGCAGACCAGTGACGGCCTGCAAAAGCCGATTTGCTATATGGTCGGTAACTTCACTCCTCCTGTCGGTAGTCGTCCTGCACTACTGAGCCATGATGAAGTGATTACCCTGTTCCATGAATTTGGTCATGGCCTGCATCATATGCTGACAGAGGTAGACAATATTGCGGTAGCTGGTACCCATGGCGTAGCCTGGGATGCGGTTGAGCTGCCAAGCCAGTTTATGGAGTTCTGGGCCTGGGATCAGGAAAGTCTGGATGTGCTCAGTGAACACATCGACACCCAAGAATCCCTACCGGCTGAATTGCTCAAAGCCCTACTCGATGCACGTTTTTTCCAGTCTGGCATGCAAACCCTGCGTCAGCTTGAATTTGCCCTGTTTGACCTGAGTATCCACCGTGCCAATCCAGCCTTAAATGCAGCGCAGGTTCAGGATACTTTGAATGAAATCCGCGAAAAGTATGCAGTTTTGCCGACCACTGACTATAACCGTTTCCAAAACAGCTTCAGTCATATTTTCGCCGGCGGTTATGCAGCGGGATATTATTCCTATAAATGGGCTGAAGTTTTGGCCAGTGATGCCTTCGACCGCTTTGAAGAAGAAGGGATTTTTAATACTGAAACTGGAAAGCAGTTTAGACAAAAAATTCTAGCAGTTGGCGGAAAAGATACAGCACTTGACGCATTTATCAATTTCCGTGGACGCGAGCCAAAAATAGATGCATTACTGCGTCATCAAGGTTGGACGAACGGCTCTAAAAACGCTTAAACTACGTTTTTAAGTTAATCACAGGGTAAGCATGATGACTCTCAAACGCCGTTTCATTGCAGGCGCAAAATGTCCTAAATGTCAGGCATTGGATCGGATCGTCATGCTGACCAATGGTGAAGCTGAATGGATTGAATGTATCGAATGTGGGTATGAAGAAAATCGTCCTACTCATATCGATGAACCTGAGTCACCTGAAGTTCCAGATGAAATTGGTGTGATTCAGTTTAAACCCCGTCAGCCAAAAAAATAATTTCGGGAACCTAAATGACTCCAGATCATCGACAAAATCCTAAACTTTTATGGGGAATAGTGAGCGGATTAATTGTTGTGATTATTGCTGTTTGGATAATTATACAATTCTTTCTCACACAAAATGAAACGTTGCCAACACATCAGGGCGACCTGATCAATGCACCGGCACCGCAGACCATTTCTGAAAATTCTGAAAAGGCTACCAAGCCAGAAGTAACAGATGCGCTTAGTTCTGACAATGTGCTAGTAGATGCTTCTATTATGACAGAAGAAGTTACCAGCAATGCCACCTTGGCCAAAGAGGAAATTGCCCGACTGGAAGATATTCAGCTGCAGCTTGATGAACAGGAAAAAAGCCTGAAGCAACAGCACAGTACTGCTGATGAGCTGATTAAACTTAAAGAAGAACAAATCAAGTTACTCGAAGCACAACTGGCACAATAGTCAGAATAGGTTGGGGTTTTTCAGCTAGAATATCGTCAGATCTTCTAGCTCAGTTGTTTGCATGTCCGCCCCAGCCACTCCACATCTGCTCAAAGCCGTTCTGTTACTGACCTGCTCTGCCTTCCTGTTTTCAGTCATGGGCGTGTGCATCCGTTATGCCTCGGCAACGGTTGATAATGCTACCGTGGTTTTCTTTCGAAACTTTGTCGGGCTGTTTATTTTTCTGCCTTTCATTTTTAACAAGGGAATTGGTTTTTTTAAGACTGAAAAACTGTGGATGCACACCTGGCGTGCAGTGGTCGGTCTGACTGCCATGTACGGCTTTTTTTATGCCATCGCGCACTTAAAACTCTCCAATGCCATGGTCTTCACCTACTCTTCCCCGATTTTTATTCCACTGATTGCCTGGCTATTTCTCAAGGAAAAAATCACAACAAGCATGTTAGCCGCAGCTCTGATTGGTTTTATCGGGGTACTCTGTGTCGCCAAACCGGATTCTGGTTTATTCAACCTGATGTCAGCCATTGGTTTGGGTGCCAGCTTTCTGGCCGCGATGGCGTTTGTCACGGTTCGGGCACTGACCAAAACCGAGTCACCAGAAAAAATCGTGTTTTATTTCTGTTTTATTGGCACATTGATTTCCGTGATTCCGATGTTCTGGCTGTGGCGACCTTATACCCTGAAAGAACTCAGCTTTCTTGTCGCTGCCGGCCTTTTGGCCAATTTCAGTCAGCTCTTCATGTCCAATGCTTATAAACTGGCTCCGGCAGGACAGATTGGACCAGTCAACTATGTGGCAATTTTCTTTGCTGGCATGTGGGGCTTTCTGTTCTGGCATGAAGTTCCGGACCTATATAGTCTGATCGGGCTAGGTCTGATTTTCTGTGCCATTTTGCTGTGTAGTTCGATCCTGCAAAAGCGCCTGAATTCATCCAAAATTTGATTAAAGAATTTAAATCAAATAAATAAAAAAGCACCCGTAGGTGCTTTTTTATTGCTTTTCTTTTATTGATACCAGCCGAACAACTTAAAGATATAAGGTACATAAGCAATGATCAGCATCGCAGGCAGCAACACAATCACCGGCAAAATCCAGCGTTCATAACGGTAATAGAAAGACAAGTGTCGTACTTCTGCATCGGCTTCAGCCACTTCGGCATCGCCAATCGACTGCCTGGCCAGTAAATGATTCAGTGCCACTGGCGGCGTCACATAACCCAGCTCGAAACCAATCAGGGTAATCATCCAGAAATGAACCGGATGAATGCCGTATTGATAAGCCACTGGAGCAACCGTTGCAGAGATCAGAATGACCGCTCCGAATGGATCCATGATCATCCCGACAAAAATCATCAAGCCGACAATCAGTGATATCACCAGAATGGTACTGCTGATATCAGTCGGAAAGGCTTCCATAATTTCCATACGTTCCAGCAAGCCACCAACACTCACTGAAAGTGCCATCAGGATCACCAGCGCACCAATATGTCCTACAGTTTCACTGGTAGAAATATGCATAGATTTCCAGAAACCGACATGACGTAAAATTTCAGTCGCTTTTGAACGCTGCACACCATGATCAACCACCAGTTCTTTGCCTGCTTGTTCGCTATGTTCAGCTTCACGATATTCTGCATTGGTCACCGCACCGGCTGTTGCAAGCTCAGGAGCCGATCTGGAGTTTAAAGTCGCGGTCAAGGTGTCATCCCAATGCCCCACTGCCGGTAGTGGCGCAGGTTCGTGGCGCAGCTTGTCGAACAGGACAATCATCAGCAGAATGACTGGCATCATCACAGGTGCAGTAAATTCATTCAGATCAGTCGACAAGGCATATTTATAGAATAGCCAGATCAGAATGAAAATCACGATATAAGGAATAACTGCAACGAAGGCACGCCCGGATTGAGGCGCAGCTACAGTAGGTGCAGCAATCCGGAATTTATTTTCTGCAAAGAACAGGGAAATTACCAGGAATAAAGTCGAACTGAGCAGGAAGACATAAATCCCGTAGTGATACAGCAAATCGGTGGTGACTTCTTTATTCAGTGAAGCCACGACGACGATCAGCAAACACGGGCGTAAGACTACGCCCAGTGAACCGGACATGGCTGTGGCCGCCAGTGCAAACTGACGGCGTCCACCCGCATTCCAGACTTCCTTATAAATAATCGCACCTGCGGCAATGACGAAAATCCCTGATGCTCCGGTATAGGCGGTTGGTAATGCAGCGGCCAGCAGGATTAACCAGGTCAGGGTTTCAGGTGCCAGATTCCAAGGACGCAGAATATTCAGGAACATGTCCACGACACGAGTCTGTTTCAACAACATACCGGCCCAGATAAACAAAGCCAGATTCAGGAAGATACTAGAAAATTCTACCAATTGACCGAGGTAAATCCCCTGTCCCATTGGATAGTCCATAAAGAACGTAAAGTTTATCCCGGTAGTAATGGCCATATAGGCATACAGCGGCACACTCAGAAAGGCCAGACCAAAATTACCACCCTCACGTGTCGGTTTCGGTGGTTTGATGACCTGATAAAGGCTAATTAGAGTGAGTGTGCTAAACAGAATCATCCACAGCCAGTAGATGTATTTCATTTCGCCCATCGCCACACCCGAATTCAACACAGACTGGTATTGGCTATAAGATGAGAATGCCAGAAAAGCATTAGCAACCAGCATGGCCACCGAATAGACTTTAAAGTCCATTCGGGTACTTGGACTGCGTAGGCCAATATGATGGGTTTTTAGGGTGGCACTGATTGCAGCGAAAACCACCATGATGACCAGAAGCAAAGCCCGGTTTTCAGTACCAAACTTGAATATGCCAAAGAAAGAGGTTTCAAATGTCCGATAAGCCCGAATACTTGGATGCGCTTCTACATGCTGAATGGCTTTGTCATAAAACAGGTAGGATTCTTCACAGACCTGCTGTGCCTGCAACACCGCAGCACGGACATCCGCTTCCGAGCGCACGCCAAAGAAATCGGCATATTCATCGGCCGCATCGGCTTTCATCTGTTGCTGAACACGCTGATCGACATTGATATTACGTTCACATTGTGGGCGTGTCGGTTCAGCACGTAAAAATGAATATTGCATTCCGGTTGCCGGATCGCCGTAAATACGCTCGCCCATACGCAGCAACTGGCCGTGAATCATTTCCCCGGTGCCGA
The DNA here is from genome assembly GCF_048148385.1 of Acinetobacter sp. 197. Lineage (NCBI taxonomy): Bacteria > Pseudomonadati > Pseudomonadota > Gammaproteobacteria > Moraxellales > Moraxellaceae > Acinetobacter > Acinetobacter sp. 197. The sequence continues at coordinate 156,270 of NZ_JAYWZK010000008.1, read as the reverse complement.
TAATCAAAGTGAGCAAAAGTAAAACCAGCACGACAAAGGTCGAGATCCACTCTGTCCATATATAACGCAACAGACCTAGTCCTGATCTGTTTTGATCATCATTTTGCATATGTTTTCCTATTATTGTTTTAGCGGCCTGTCGCTTGATCCAGATCGCTGATCTTGCCTTCTGCTCCCGAAAATTCCTTTTCAAAAGTCAGGATATTTATTCTATGTTTTGAATCTGCATGAAAACCGGCATAATAAAAATGACAATTTATATTTTCTTTTAGTTTTTTCTGCCAAGTAGCTGTCTATTCCTACACTTTAGCTATCCCTAAAATAATTGGTCACAATATAAATGACTGCCAGAATCACCCCCCAGATCACCCCCAGTAAATGTGCTTCTACCAGCACTGGACTACCAATGAGTTGGGCTGTTCCGGAATTACCAATGGTATTTTCCCAGACCAGTTTGGCCAAGATGAGAAACAGCACCAGCGCCGCAAATCCACGTTCCCGCTTATACTGCAAATGCACACAGGCTACTGCTACATAAGCCCCGTGTAATACTCCTGACAACCCTGCATATGCTTCAATATTCGGCAAGAAAAAATAAAAGCTTAAACTGATCAACGGTGGCAAGATCAGCAAAATGGCACAGAAATGCCAGACGGTAGCGCGTGGAAAAATGAAAGGTAAACAGATAAAGGCGAGAATGTTTAGAAAGTAATGAATCCAGCTCACATGTACCCAGTGCGCTGTCCAGAGTCGCCAGAATTCACCAAGCAGACTCTCTCGCCAATAAATGAAATCGTCCTTGAAAATTTGCAGACAAGCACAAAGAGAGACAAAAGCCGCTAGAAAAATAATTTTTTGTCGAAAATGTTGCTCTAGCATCGGCCTATTGCCCTCCTTGGTTCTCTAGTTTGGAGTTCACTCCTGAAGCCTATATGGTACTGCTTACAAATCCGCGCTGAACAACTCATCGAGTTCGGAAGAGCTATCTGACTCATCCCAGAAACGTTGCATACCATCATCGCCACTGCGTACACCGGTATGTTCTGTCCAATAGCGATCAGATATACCGCTGACCATAATTGCAGCCATACTGTCAATCAGCTTGAATTGTGGATTGACCGGTTTGTCTTCAGTACGGGCCTGAGCAAAAGTTTTAAGGGCATCGCGGACTTTGGCATCATCACCACTGGCCTGTGCGGCTACGGCATATAAGGCATGAGATAAACGTACACCTTTTTGCTCACCAATTTGTGTAGATTGTTTTAAGGTTTGGTAAGGGTCAGGTTTACCATCCCCGGCGCCTGGCAACAAGGTCCAGATCACCGCACGAGTGGCATTCGGTGCACCCCAGAATTTCGCGTTATCCAGACAAACCATGCCTCGCTCGACCACGGCAGCAATATCTTTTGGTACATGCACTGCACCACCCGAGTTAATATCATTGGTCATGGCCTGCAAGCCACTGAGCATGCCCAGCAGATAAACGGTTTGCTCGATGTCACTGTTCATGCGCGGGCATTCTTCACCCAAGGCTTTTTGATATTTCTTTTCATAACGGCTTTGAAACAGCTGATAACCGGTATACTGACGCTGTGCTGCCAGTGCCGCCCAGCGCTTCTGCTCGATCCGGGCATCCTGGGCTTCTGCTACCTGATTGGTTTTTGAAGCACGTAAATAGCGCAACTCGGCTTCAAGTGCTTTTTGTTCAGCACAAATACCGGCAGCTGAATACATCAGTACAGCCACCCGGGTTGGATCTGCTCCCATTTCTTTGGTTGCCATAATGGCCGGCGTTAAAGAATTTCCTGAATTGCACACCATTTCAGCATCATCCATCGCTAAAATCGGTGGGACGATATGATTTTCGGTGAAACCCAGTGCCACATTGGCACCAGTTTTAATAACCTGAGAACATCCCGTCAAAACTGTTGTTGTTATTGCAATAGTCGCCATACCTTGGCATATTTTACGGACGCCTGACATTTTCCTGTCCTCTATAATTGTGATTATGTCCATCTTTCTGCTAAAGATATCAGAAGCATTTTGTGAATAAAAGAGTATTTACTCTAATTTAGACCAGACACTTTGCCATTAAATGACCACACTGCAATTGACTGTATTTAGGAGAATCCCAAATTTTGGGCAAAAAAAAGTAGCATTGCGACGGTTCAGCACATGCTACTTATTAACTGTACAAACAGAGAAGTGGTTTAAACCCTGCTTGATTAAGATGAAAATTTATCCTTCAGCACTGTCCCGATTCGTCCAATTACCAGGGCCAAAACAATCGCTACAATCAGAAACATCCACACTGGAAATTCCATCAGGGTCTCCCGTATTTGCTGTTGGTAGGCTCAATGTACAGGCTAAAAATAAAACACAGGGGATAAATTGTCAGACAATTCATCTAAGTCATGAATTAACCTTGATTTTTGTCTGACAACAAAAAGACCATAACAATCTAAGTATTTGTTTATTTTAAATTTTAATAAAATAATTAAAAAACATTTGTCTTACAATTAAATTAATTTAGTCAATACTTTTAAAGCTTTCCATTGCTTGAGTGGCAATTGATCACACCAGATCAGTAAAGGCCGAGCCTTGGCATGCTGGAAATACACCACAATATATGCCTGATGATCAATGACATGACTAATAGACACCCGATGGGTTGGCATTGCTTTGGCAGTCAATGACCATTCACGGCCATCCAGATATTCAAACTGCTCAATTTGTGGCGTCTTGCGGTAAAACAGATGGTACACCAGCAGTCCTGCGAGTGCGCACAGCAACCAGAGTGCAAACGGTAGTAACTGATAGAGCAAATACATTAACAGTGCAAAAATAAAAAGCTGAAACGCCAATGCACACAGACTGCGTTTCAGCTTGAAGCAGCGATTATCCATGAACGTAAAATTTAAGCTTCTTGATAAAATCTTTCAGTTCAGGACGCGGCGGCTCGGATACTTCCATAAACCAGTCCAGCAAATCTGGGTCTTCCTGCTCCACCAGCTCTGCAAACATCTGCTTTTCAAAAGATTCAGCATTCAGATAGTAATTTTTGACGTAGGGATCAAAATAGACATCCAGTTCTTTTAAACCACGACGCGCACGGTAAATCACTTTGCGCTCTTCCAAGCTAATGTCATCAGTCATCGAATTTCCCCAATTCGTTATAAACCCGAATAGTTTACCTGAAGCATCAACTGAATTTCGAGGGATTTCATAGAAATGACCAAAAGCATCAGCAGATTTAGCTGATTTGAACATTCCGCTCATTGCCGCTGTTCCCAGCTTGACCTAAGTTAAAGTAAACCGATCAAAATAAGGAATAACAAGATGCAATCTGCAGCCATTCGCCCGCTTACTCCCATGCTGCCCCGCCAACTTTTTACTGCCGAGCATGAAGCTTTTCGCGAAACGGTACGCAAGTTTTATGAAAAGGAAGTTATTCCACATACCGAACGTTTTGAAGACCAGCAACATGTAGATCGAGAGCTATGGAATAAAGCTGGTGAGCTTGGTTTACTCTGTGCGACCATGCCTGAACAATATGGCGGCTCTGGCGTAGATCGGCTGTATAGCATGATCTTGATTGAAGAACAGGCCTATGCCGGAGACTCAGCCACCGGGTTTTCCCTGCATTCGGATATCGTCGCCAATTATCTGCTGAACTTTGGCAATGAAGCTCAAAAACAGCAATGGCTACCCCAAATGGCTTCCGGGGAAGTCGTCACCGCTATTGCGATGACTGAACCAGGCACGGGCTCTGACCTGCAAGCAGTGCGCACCTCGGCAGTACTGGATGGCGAAGACTATGTCATTAATGGTTCCAAGATCTTTATTACCAATGGCTATCTTTGCGATATGGCCATTGTGGTCTGTAAAACAGGTAATAGTGACAAAGGCTCGGCCAATCTCTCCTTGATGATGGTCGAAGCCGACCGGCCGGGATTTAGTAAAGGCAAGCCCTTAAATAAAATCGGTATGAAAGGCCAGGATACCTGCGAACTGTTTTTTGACAATGTTCGGGTTCCCAAAGAAAACCTGCTTGGTCTGGAAGGCATGGGCTTTATGATGCTGATGAAGGAACTGGCCTGGGAACGCCTGATTGTAGCGATTATCTGTCAGGCAGGTGCTGAAGCGGCTTTTGCCCACACAGTAAAATATACCAAGGAACGTCAGGCATTCGGCAAGAGCATCAGCCATTTCCAAAATACCCGTTTTAAACTGGCAGAACTGCGTACCGAGATCGATGTCTGCCGCGCTTATCTGGATCGCTGTATGCAGCTGCAACTCAAGCAGGAACTGGGTGTGGATGCCGCTGCTGCGGCCAAATACAAGATTTCAGAAATGTACAGCAAAGTCGTAGATGAATGTCTGCAACTGCATGGCGGCTATGGTTATATGCTGGAATATCCAATTGCCCGGGCTTATATCGATAACCGTGCCAACCGGATTTATGCGGGTACCAATGAAATCATGAAAGAACTCATCGCGCGCTCACTGTAAAACCGACGAATTAAAAAGGAGTCACTCAGGACTCCTTTTTCTGTACGCTAAAAATTCAAATTCAAGAAACCAGACGCGGCTTATGATTAAGTGCATTGCTCTTTTTCCTGAATTTCAGCACGCCATCTTCAAACGAAGCCTGTTTCAGTTCCTTACGGTCGGCGAGATAATTATTGCTGACTTTCCACGGAGCATGTTTACCCTGCTTTGGCATCACATTTGCTGCACGGGCAATATATCCCGATGTCAGACTGCCCATCACAGTATCATCCATCAGTTCCGTGGCATCGCCTGTTGCAATGACTTCATCAAAATGTTGTTGGTCCATATGGTTAAGCAAACGGCAAATATATTCTGCTGCAATGTCCACTTTAAGCGTCCAGGAAGCATTAATATAGCCAATAATCAGCGCCATATTCGGAAGGTCACTCACCATAACGCCTCTATACAGCATATGCTGCGAGGTATCGACAGGCTGACCATCCATCGTCGCCTGAATCCCGCCAAGAATTTGTATGTTCAGGCCAGTGGCAGAGACAATAATATCAGCATCCAGATGTTGACCCGATTTCAGCTGAATCCCGGTTTCGGTAAAAGTTTCTATCTGATCGGTTGTAACTGATGCCTGCCCTTCACGTAAGATTTTAAACAGGTCACCATCTGGCACTACACACAGACGCTGATCCCAAGGCTCATAATTCGGGGTAAAGTGTTTCATGTCCACTTTACCTTTCAGTTGAAATTTTACTGATTTAAGCAACAGCGTTTTTAACAATTTGGGTTGCTTTTGTGCCAGGGCATAAATTCCACGCTGCATACCAATGTTACGCGCCCGCGTCAGCTTATAAGCCAGATCTTCAGGCAGATATTTACGCATTTTTGAATATATAAAATCGACAGAAGGCACAGAGGCAATATAAGTCGGTGAACGCTGCAACATGGTCACATGACCTGCTCCACCTTTAGCCATGGCAGGCACCAAAGTAATCGCAGTGGCACCACTGCCAATGATGACCACTTTTTTGCCCTTATAGTTTAAATTTTCCGGCCAGTGCTGCGGATGAATGAATTCCCCCTTGAATGCCTGCTGATTTGGAAACTCCGGCTGGAAACCTTGGTCATAATTATAATAACCGGTACAACCTAGTACGAAGTTAGCGATCCAGATCTGCTTCTTGCCCTGCGCATCCAAAATCTCTACTGACCATTTGCAGGTGGCAGAATCATAATTGGCACTCAGCACCCGATGCTGGAAATGGATTTTTGGCTGAAGTTTAAACTCTTCTACCACTTCAGAGAGATAGCCTTTGATGGACGCTCCATCGGCAAGCACACTTTCCTTCTGCCAAGGCTTGAAATTAAAACCAAAAGTTGACATGTCAGAATCGGAACGGATACCCGGATATTTAAACAGATCCCAAGTTCCGCCAATACTCTCACGACGTTCAATAATATCAAAAGAGCGTTGTGGACAATGTTTAGAAAGATGCACTGCCAGACCAATCCCCGAGATCCCCGCACCCACAATTAAAATATCTACCTGCTTTTCCATATTGTTCTTTTACCTAAGCGATGCTATCGGTTTTAATTAAATCACAAAACTGACAATACACAATGTCAAGTTGATTAAAAAGCCACTATTTTTTTATCTTTTGAGGCCAAATCAATTATGCAGGATGTATAGGTAAACCAAATTCAGATTTATTCAAATAAAGTTTTCAGGCATTAAAAAAGGCCGGTTTATTCAACCGACCTTTTTGAACAACTTACGTTATTCTTCACGAAATTAGTTAACTTCGCGATCTACTAGCTCAACGTAAGCCATCGGTGCAGCATCACCTGCACGGAAGCCCGCTTTAAGAACACGTAGATAACCGCCGTTACGCTCTTTGTAACGAGGGCCAAGAACGGTAAATAATTTACCAACAGTTGCTGCTGAACGAGTACGAGCAAACGCCAAACGACGGTTTGCTACTGTATCGTTTTTAGCTAAAGTGATTAAAGGCTCAGCTACACGACGTAACTCTTTTGCTTTAGGCACAGTTGTTTTGATCAACTCGTGCTCGAACAAAGAGTTAGCCATATTTTGGAACATCGCTTTACGATGACTGCTTGTACGGCCTAATTTCACACCACTATTACGATGACGCATGGTGATAGTCCTACTTAATTAACGGCTACGATAGGCGAAACGATCGTCCATACGGAGACTAGCCGGTGGCCAGTTCTCTAAACGCATGCCGAGTTGTAAGCCTTTAGAAGCCAGAACATCTTTGATCTCAGTAAGCGATTTTTTACCCAAGTTAGGAGTTTTAAGCAACTCAACTTCGGTACGCTGTACAAGATCACCAATGTAGTAAATGTTTTCTGCTTTCAAACAGTTAGCAGAACGAACAGTTAGCTCTAGATCATCTACTGGGCGAAGCAAGATTGGGTCAACTTCTTCACGAGGTTCTTGAGCCACAGGTGCTTGATCTTTCTGAAGGTCAACAAAGATTGCAATTTGTTGTTGCAAGATTGTTGCCGCTTTGCGGATTGCTTCTTCAGGATCAACAGTACCATTGGTTTCAAGATCAATGATCAGTTTATCAAGGTCAGTACGTTGTTCCACACGCGCGTTTTCCACGGTATATGAAACACGTTTGATTGGGCTGTAAGAAGCATCTAACTGCAAGCGACCCACTGGGCGAGTTTCGCCTTCTGGGAAGCGTGAATCAGAAGTTTCGTAGCCACGGCCTTGAGCCACTTTCAGGCGCATTTTTAATGAGCCTGAGGCACTTAAAGTACCGATCAAATGTTCAGGGTTAACCACTTCAACATTATGAGGTAAACGAAGGTCAGCCGCAGTTACGTCGCCTGCACCTTGTTTCTCTAATGTTAAATAAGCTTCATTTTGATCGAACAGCTTAATCGACAATCCTTTTAGGTTCAGCAAGAGCTCGACGATGTCCTGCTGCAAGCCTTCCAAAGTACTGTACTCGTGCTCGACCCCTTCAATCTCAACTTCTACCACAGCTGCGCCAGGTAGAGAAGAAAGAAGAATGCGACGTAAAGCATTACCAAGAGTATGACCAAAGCCACGCTCTAATGGTTCTAGAATAACTTTTGCCGAGGTCCCGCTTGCCGCTTCGACCTTAATCGCTTGCGGAGTTAGAAACTCATTTGCAGTACGCGTCATATTGCTTCCTCAAGGATTATTTAGAATACAATTCTACAATCAAGCTTTCGTTGATTTCAGCAGGTAAATCAGAACGATCCGGTGCAGATTTGAACGTACCTTCTAATTTAGAATGGTCAATTTCCATCCAAGAAGGCAAGCCACGTTGAGTCGCCAATTCAATTGCGTTTTTAATACGTAATTGTTGTTTAGCGCCTTCGTGAACTGCGATCACATCACCCGCTTTAACTTGGATAGACGCAATGTTAACACGACGGCCATTCAAAGTGATGCTACGGTGAGATACTAACTGACGAGCTTCTGCACGAGTAGAACCGAAACCCATACGATAAACGACGTTATCAAGACGGCTTTCAAGTAGCTTCAACAGGTTTTCACCAGTTGCGCCTTTAACACGAGCAGCTTCTTTATAGTAGTTACTAAATTGACGCTCTAAAACACCGTACATGCGACGTACTTTTTGTTTTTCGCGTAATTGTAGTGAGTACTCAGATTGTTTACCACCACGAGCCCCGCCGTGCTGGCCAGGAGCTTTCGCATGTTTTTTAGTCTTAACATCAAACGGTTTAACGCCTGATTTAAGTTGCAGGTCTGTCCCTTCGCGACGAGAGAGTTTGCATTTTGGACCAATATAACGAGCCATGAATGTTTCTCCTTACACGCGACGTTTTTTAGGTGGACGGCAACCGTTGTGAGGAATTGGAGTCACATCGGTAATGCTATTAATTTTATAACCCACTGCACCTAAAGCACGAACCGCAGATTCACGACCAGGACCAGGACCTTTTACAAGGACGTCCAAGTTTTTCAAACCGTAATCTAAAGCAGCTTTACCAGCAACTTCAGCAGCTACTTGAGCAGCAAACGGAGTTGATTTACGTGATCCACGGAAGCCTTGTCCACCTGAAGTGGCCCAAGCCAGTGCATTACCTTGACGATCGGTAATAGTCACAATGGTGTTATTAAAAGAAGCGTGAATGTGTGCGACACCTTCAGAGACGGTACGAGTGACCTTCTTGCGTGCGCGAGTATCTTTAGCCATCTTTTAGCTTCCAGAAATCTTATTTCTTAATAGGTTTGCGCGGACCTTTACGGGTACGTGCGTTAGTTTTGGTGCGTTGACCGCGGACAGGCAAGCTGCGACGATGACGAAGACCGCGGTAGCAGCCTAAATCCATTAAACGTTTAATGTTCATGGAAATTTCGCGACGTAAATCACCTTCGGTCGGAACCTTAGCAACTTCTGCACGAATCGCATCAAGCTGAGCGTCATCTAATTCACGGATCTTAGTAGTTGGAGCAATACCAGCAGCAGCTAAGATAGCTTTTGAAGTATGGCGGCCAATACCAAAGATATACGTTAGAGAGATAACAGCATGCTTGTTATCCGGAATGTTTACACCGGCAATACGAGCCATTCAATTTTCTCCAAAAAGGCAGTAGATAATCAACCGCCCCACAAAAATCTTGAGGGGCGGATAATAACCTAATTCGCCTACAGAAATCAACAGGTCTTAATCAGATTAACCTTGACGCTGCTTATGACGAGGTTCTGCGCTACAAATTACGCGGATAACCCCATTACGACGGATAACTTTACAGCTACCACAAATTTTTTTAACAGAAGCTTGTACTTTCATGATGAAACCTCAAGTGCGCTTATCCCTTAGGATGAGCAGTCGTTTTTCTCATTAACGTTTGATTATCGTATTGGTGCGAAGTGAGATGTGATTGCAGCTGAGCCATAAAGTCCATCACCACTACCACAACAATCAGCAAAGAAGTACCACCCAAATAGAATGGAATACCAAATGAACTTTGCAATATCATCGGCATCAAACAAATGACAGTGATATAAATCGCGCCAATAAACGTCAAACGATTGAGAATATGATCTAAGTAACGAGCAGTTTGCTCACCTGGACGTATACCAGGCACGTAAGCTCCGCTGCGTTTCAAGTTCTCTGACACTTCTTTAGGACTAAATACCAGTGCTGTATAGAAGTAACAGAAAAAGATAATTAACGCACCAAAGAGCACCAAATACAACGGCTGACCAGGCGACAACACCAATGCCAAATCTTGCAGGCTACGTTTAATAAATCCAGCATTTGGATCTGCACTGCCCACCCATTGACCTAAGCTCGCAGGGAACAAAAGCAATGAACTGGCAAAAATTGCCGGAATCACACCCGCCATATTAATTTTTAATGGCAAATGTGTCTGCTGTGCAGTAAATACACGACGACCCTGTTGTTTTTGAGCATAGTTCACCGGAATGCGACGCTGCGCTTTCTCGATAAACACGATCGCTGCCAAGACACCTAAAGACAGTAAACCAAAAATTACCAAGCCGATTAGGCTGGTCTGGCCATTATCTACAGATGACAATGATTGCATAATCAGATTAGGCAATCCGGCAACAATACCCGCAAAGATGATCATGGAAATACCATTTCCCACCCCACGTTCGGTAATCTGCTCACCCAACCACATCAAGAACATGGTCCCGGCAACCAGTGAGGTTACTGCAGGAACATAAAAAGCCAAACCAGTATTCAGGGTAATTCCCTGACTGATGAGGCCCGCACACATACCTATCGCCTGTACCAGCGCCAAGAATAAGGTGCCTTGTCGTGTGTATTGATTAATTTTACGCTTGCCTTGCTCGCCTTCTTTCTTTAAAGCTTCCAGCGAAGGAACCACCGTTGACATCAGCTGCACAATAATCGATGCAGAAATGTAAGGCATGATCCCCAGAGCAAGAATCGACATTCGTTCTAATGCCCCTCCAGAAAACATGTTAAACAAACCCAGGATCGTACCTGAGTTTGCATTAAACAAGTTTTCCAACGCAGCATTATTGATGCCTGGTACTGGAATATGCGCTCCTAGTCGAAACACCAACAACGCACCAATGAGAAACATCATTCGACGAATAATTTCACGGTATTTCACATGAAATGGTTGGCCTTTCATCATGTTGACATGACCTGAAGAACTAGGAGTCATAGACACTGGGGATTACTCCTCGACTTTGCCGCCAGCAGCTTCAACAGCAGCTTTAGCGCCTTTAGTCAATGCAACACCTTGAATAGTGAATGCACGAGTAATTTCACCAGAAAGTACGATACGAGCACGAGTCATGTCTTTACGTACAACGTTCGCAGCTTTTAAAGTTTCTAGAGACACGATGTCGCCTTCAACTTTAGCAAGCTCAGATAAACGTACTTCAGCAGTTTTCAAAGCCAATTGGCTAGTGAAGCCGAATTTAGGCAAACGACGATAAAGTGCTGTTTGACCGCCTTCGAAACCTGGACGAGTACCACCGCTCTTACGTGAGTTTTGACCCTTGACACCACGGCCACCGGTCTTACCAACGCCAGAACCGATACCACGGCCTAGACGAAGGTTGTCACGTTTAGCACCTTCTGCAGGTGCAATTGTATTTAAACGCAGAGTCATGGCTTATTCCTCTACACTAACCATATAGTAGACTTGGTTGATCATACCACGGTTAGAAGGTGTGTCTAACACTTCTACAGTATGACCAATACGACGCAGACCTAAACCTTGCAGGCTAAGCTTGTGATTTTTCAAGCGGTGCGATGCAGATTTAGTCTGGGTAACTTTAATCGTTTTCATGATTGATTACCCTTGAATTTGTTCTACTGAAAGACCACGTTTCGCAGCAACCTTTTCAGGAGTAGTCATATCACGCAAACCATTGAAAGTTGCGTTTACTACGTTAGCAGCGTTAGTAGAACCACGGCATTTAGTCAACACGTTACGTACGCCTACAGCTTCTAGAACTGCACGCATAGCGCCACCAGCAATTACACCTGTACCTTCAGAGGCAGGCTGCATGAATACGCGACTAGCGCCGTGACGTGCATGAATTGGATGCTGTAACGTACCATCAACAAGGTCAACAGTAATCATATTGCGACGAGCAGCTTCAAGTGCTTTAGAGATAGCAGCTGGAACTTCACGTGCTTTACCACGACCAAAACCTACGCGACCATTACCATCACCCACAACAGTTAATGCTGTGAAAGAGAAGATACGACCACCCTTAACAACTTTGGCTACACGATCAACGGCAACCAGCTTTTCAACAAGACCTTCGTTTTGTTCAACTTTAGCCATGATTAGAACTCCAAGCCGTTTTCACGAGCAGCATCAGCCAAGGCTTTGATACGACCATGATATTTAAAACCAGAACGGTCAAATGCAACTTTAGTAACACCAGCTGCTTTAGCGCGTTCTGCGATTAAAGCACCTACTTTTTGAGCTGCTTCAACGTTACCAGTTGTACCCGCACGTAGAGTAGCGTCTAAAGTAGAAGCTTGCGCTAATACTTTGCCACCATCTGCAGAGATAACTTGAGCATAGATGTGACGCGGAGTGCGGTTTACACACAAACGAGTCGCACCCAATGCACGGATGTGCAAGCGTGTGCTTTTCGCACGACGCAAACGGGATTGTTTCTTTTCGTTCATAAGAACCTCGCGCCTTATTTCTTCTTAGCTTCTTTACGAAGTACAACTTCGTCAGAATAACGAACACCTTTGCCTTTATACGGCTCTGGTGGACGGTAACCACGGATATCTGCAGCAACCTGTCCTAAAGCTGCTTTATCAGCAGATTTAAGAATGATTTCAGTTGCAGTTGGAGTTTCAGCAGTTACACCTGCAGGAAGTGCATAATCGATCGGGTGAGAGAAACCAAGGTTAAGATGAACAACGTCACCTTTAACCGCAGCTTTATAACCAACACCGATAAGCTGTAACTTACGTTCGAAACCTTCGCTCACACCTTTTACAAGGTTGTTAAGCACAGCGCGAGCAGTACCAGCTTGCATCCAAGCGTCTTTCGACTCTTCTACTGGAGCAATAGCTAATGTACCGTCTTCCTGTTTAAGCTCGACCAGCGCATGCAGGTTGAAAGACAATGTACCTTTAGTGCCTTTCACTTCGACCTGCCGGCCGTTCTGAGTAACTGTTACACCGTTAGGTACAGTTACTGGGGCTTTAGCCACACGAGACATGAGGAATCACCTATTAAGAAACAAAAGCAATAACTTCACCACCAACGCCTGCAGCACGTGCAGCGCGATCAGTCATGATGCCTTTGCTTGTAGAAACAATTGCAATACCTAAACCTTGCTTAACGCTTGGAAGTGCATCTTTACCGCGATACTGACGTAGACCTGGACGGCTTACGCGTTTCACAGTTTCAATAACTGGTTTGCCTTCGAAATACTTTAAAGTCAAAGTAAGAGTTGGTTTGCCTTCAGCATCTGCAACTTCTACGTTTGAAATATAACCTTCTTGTTGAAGTAAGTTAGCAATTGCTACTTTCAACTTAGAATTAGGCATAGAAACAGATTGTTTCTTCGCCATTTGTGCGTTACGAACACGTGTTAGCATGTCGGCAACGGTATCTTGCATACTCATCTATAGTGCTCCTTACCAGCTTGCCTTAACAACGCCAGGTACATCACCTTGCATTACTGTTTCACGTAATTTGTTACGGCTTAAACCGAACTTACGGAAGTAACCATGAGGACGACCAGTTAAACCACAACGGTTACGTAGACGTACTGGAGATGCATTACGTGGTAATGCTTGTAATTTCATCATCGCTTCGAAACGTTCTTCGTCTGATGCATTTACGTTTGCAATAACAGCTTTTAATTCAGCACGTTTTGCAGCGTATTTAGCAACAGTAGCTTCGCGTTTCAATTCGCGATTAATCATACCTTTCTTAGCCATATCGACCTCTTATTTGAACGGGAAGCCGAATGCACGCATAAGCGCACGGCCTTCGTCATCGGTGCGAGCAGTCGTAGTAATGGTAATATCCATACCACGAATACGATCAATCTTGTCAAAATCGATTTCAGGGAACATGATTTGTTCCTTAAGACCCATTGAGTAGTTTCCACGACCATCGAATGATTTCGCAGAGAAACCACGGAAGTCACGAATACGAGGGATCGCAATCGAGATCAAACGGTCTAAGAATTCGTACATACGTTCGCCGCGTAAAGTAACTTTACAACCGATCGGCCAACCATCACGGATTTTAAAACCAGCGATTGATTTACGAGCTAACGTAAGTACTGGTTTTTGACCAGCGATAGCTTGCATATCTGAAAGAGCACCATCAAGGAGTTTTTTGTCAGCAGCAGCTGCGCCAACACCCATGTTGATCGTGATTTTAGTGATGCGAGGAATCTCCATCACATTCTTAACGCCCAATACTTCTTGTAACTGAGCTTTAAGTTCGTCATTGTAACGTGTTTTAAGTCTGGCCATGGCCTATATCAACCTATTACTTCGCTACCGCCACTGATTCACCATTTGATTTGAATACGCGAGTTTTCACGCCATCAATCACTTGGTAACCAACACGGTCAGCCTTTTGGGTTGTAGCATTAAAAACTGCCACGTTTGAAATATGAAGCGAAGCTTCCTGAGTTACAACGCTACCTTCAGCGCCTGTAGCACGGTTCGGCTTCTGATGCTTCTTCACCAAGTTAAGGCCTTCAACCTTAACACGGTCATTAGAAACAGACAGAACAGTACCCTGTTTGCCTTTTTCTTTACCTGCGATCACAATTACTTGATCGCCTTTTTTAATCTTAGCCATGATCGCCTCTTATAGAACTTCAGGAGCCAATGAAATAATTTTCATGAACTGTTCAGTACGAAGTTCACGAGTCACTGGTCCGAAAATACGAGTTGCAATCGGCGCTTTGTTGTTGTTCAAAATAACAGCAGCGTTATCGTCGAAACGAATCACTGAACCGTCTGCACGACGGATACCGAATTTTGTACGAACCACAACCGCATTCATCACGTCACCTTTTTTAACACGTGCGCGTGGAATTGCTTCTTTTACAGTAACTTTAATAATGTCGCCAACAGAAGCATAACGACGATGCGAGCCACCAAGTACTTTAATACATTGTACGCGGCGTGCACCACTGTTGTCTGCTACGTCGAGCATAGTTTCGGTCTGAATCATTGCCCTACTCCAAAACCGAGCAACACCGGTCGAAATTTCGAAAGGCTCAAAGAGTACTCGAAATTGACCGATGATGCAACAAGAACGTTAATTACTCAGCAGCTGCTTCAACAACTTCAACTAGAGTCCAAGACTTAGTTTTAGAAATTGGGCGGCTTTCTTTAATGGTTACAACATCACCAGCTTTCGCTGTATTGTTCTCATCATGAGCATGTAATTTTGTTGAACGGCGGATTAATTTGCCATACAACGGGTGTTGAACTTGGCGTTCAATAAGCACAACGATAGATTTATCCATCTTGTCGCTTACAACTTTGCCAGTTAACGTGCGGACTGTTTTATCACTCATTGTCCGTTCCCCTGTTTTTCGGTAAGGAGGGTCTTAATACGAGCAATAGTCTGACGAGTAAGTGCAACTTCATGCGATTTACCCAATTGACCAGTTGCTTTCGCCATACGAAGACGGAATTGGTTAAGCTGTTGCTCATCAAGCAAAGCTGTCAACTCTTCTACCGACTTTTCACGTAGATCTTTAGTTTTCATTACATTACCGTCCGAGTCACGATAGCGGTTTTAAACGGAAGTTTAGCTGCTGCAAGCGTAAACGCTTCGCGAGCCAGTTCTTCGTTAACACCATCAATTTCGTACAAGACTTTACCTGGTTTGATTTGGCAAACCCAATATTCCACAGAACCTTTACCTTTACCCATACGCACTTCAAGAGGCTTAGAAGTAATCGGTTTGTCCGGGAATACACGGATAAAGATCTTACCACCACGCTTAATACGACGGCTAATTGTACGACGCGCTGCTTCAATTTGACGCGCAGTCATTTGACCACGTTCAACTGATTTAAGTGCAATAGTACCGAAAGATACTGTGCTACCGCGGTGTGCTAGACCAGTGTTACGGCCTTTCTGCACTTTACGGAATTTAGTACGCTTAGGTTGCAACATGGATTATTCTCCTTTTTCAGCAGAACGATCATTGCGACGACCACGACGCTCTTGACCTTCACCACGACCACGACCGCGTTTAGCTGGACGTTCTTCTGCTGGAGCTGGGTTCATGACTTGTTTCATGCCGCCCAAGATCTCACCACGGAAGATCCAAACTTTAACACCGATCGTACCGTAAGTAGTCTCAGCACGCATAGTCGCATAGTCGATATCTGCACGAAGCGTATGTAGAGGTACACGACCTTCACGATACCACTCAGTACGAGCAATCTCAGCACCACCTAAACGGCCTGAAACTTCTACTTTGATACCTTTAGCACCAGCACGCATGGTGTTTTGTACCGCACGCTTCATAGCACGACGGAACATTACACGTTTTTCTAATTGAGAAGCGATAGCTTCAGCAACTAGACGCGCGTCTAAGTCTGGACGATCAATTTCATTGATACTTACTTGCGCAGGGACACCCATGATAGCTGTCAATTCGCGTTGTAGTTTCTCAATATCTTCGCCTTTTTTACCGATCACGATACCAGGACGCGCAGTGCTAATAGTTACTTTAGCAGCGCCTGTCGGGCGTTCGATAAGAATATTGCTGATCATCGCGTTTTTAAGTTTTTTAGTTAAAAACTCACGAACTTGAAGATCTTTAAGCAAGTATTCAGCGTATTGTTTCGGATTCGCATACCAGTTAGCGTTATGACGTTTCACAACACCTAGGCGGATACCGATTGGATGAACCTTCTGACCCATATCAAACCCCTACCTTAACGGTGATGTGACAAGTACGCTTAGTAATACGATCTGCACGGCCTTTAGCACGTGGCATAATACGTTTCAGGCTCATGCCTTCATCAACGTAGATCGTAGAAACTTTAAGATCGTCTACATCTAAACTGTTATTGTGTTCAGCGTTTGCAATTGCAGATTCCAACGCTTTCTTAACTAGAACTGCAGCTTTTTTGTTGCTGAAGTTAAGAATGTTAAGAGCGTGCGCAACAGATTTGCCGCGGATAAGATCTGCAACCAAACGAGCTTTTTGTGCCGAGATAGCGGCACCGCGTAATTTAGCAGTTACTTCCATCATAGCACCCATTAACGTTTAGATTTCTTGTCAACACCGTGACCGCGATAGGTACGAGTTGGTGCAAATTCACCAAGCTTGTGACCAACCATGTGTTCAGAAATGATCACAGGAACGTGGTTACGGCCATTGTGTACAGAAATTGTTAAACCAACAAAATCCGGTAGGATCATCGAACGACGCGACCAAGTTTTGATCGGCTTACGGTTATTAGCCGCGATAGCCGCTTCAACCTTAGCGAACAAGTGCGCATCGACGAATGGGCCTTTTTTCAGAGAACGAGGCATTGTCAGATTCCTTTACTTGTTACTTAACGCGACGGTCGCGAATAATCATCTTAGTCGTACGCTTATTGGTACGTGTTTTGTACCCTTTAGCTTTTTGACCCCATGGGCTTACAGGTTGAATACCTTTATTACGCCCTTCACCACCACCATGTGGATGGTCAACTGGGTTCATCGCCATACCACGAACGGTAGGACGAACACCACGCCAGCGTGATGCACCAGCTTTACCTAGTGAACGAAGGTTGCTTTCTGAGTTAGATACTTCACCTAACACAGCACGGCATTCAACGTGAATTTTACGCATCTCGCCTGAACGTAGACGAACGATAGCGTAAGAACCGTCACGACCCAACAGCTGAACTGAAGTACCAGCTGAACGAGCTAACTGCGCGCCTTTACCGATTTTAAGTTCGATGTTGTGAAGAGTAGAACCGATTGGCATGTTGCGAAGCGGCAAGCAGTTACCTGGACGAATTGGAGCATCGTTACCAGACTGTACTTTATCGCCAGCGCGAAGGCCTTTAGGAGCGATGATATAGCGACGCTCACCGTCAGCATACAATACAAGTGCAATGTGTGCAGTACGGTTAGGATCGTATTCGATACGCTCTACAGTTGCAGGAATACCATCTTTGTTACGTTTAAAGTCAACTAGACGGTAGTGCTGCTTGTGACCGCCACCAACGTGACGAGTCGTGATGTGACCGTTGTTGTTACGGCCGCCAGTACGTTTTTTAGCTTCTACCAACGGAGCGTATGGTGCGCCTTTGTGAAGGTGATTATGAACCACTTTCTCTACAAAGCGACGTCCTGGAGACGTTGGCTTACATTTTTGAATAGGCATAATTCTCGTCCTTATTCCGCTGTGCTTTCAGCGGTATCGCCCAAGTCAGCCATTTCTACATCTTGGCCAGCTTTCAGGGTGACGTATGCTTTTTTAACATCAGAACGACGTCCTAATGTTTTACCAAAGCGTTTAGACTTACCTTTAGTGATAGTCGTGTTAACTTTAACAACTTCCACACCAAAGAGTTGTTCCACTGCTTTTTTGATTTCAAGCTTGTTTGCATTTAATGCAACTTTAAACACTTGAACACCAGCAGTTTCACCTAAAACTTGTGCTTTTTCTGAGAATACAGGTCCTTGCAGGACTTGATAGATACGTTCGTTGTTCATCCGAGTTCTACCTCAATTTTCTTAGCAGCAGCTACAGACATAACAACTTTGTCGAACGCAATCAAGCTAACCGGATCGATTGCAGCAGCATCAACCACATCAACGTGTGGAAGGTTACGTGCAGCAAGATACAGGTTCTCATCAACAGCATCAGTAACGATCAATGCGCGAGTCGCATTCAAGTCGTTAAGTTTTGCAAGCAATTCTTTAGTTTTTGGAGCTGCAACAGCAAACTCTTCAACTAAAACTAGGCGATCTTGACGAACAAGCTCAGCCAGGATGCATTGCATAGCACCGCGGTACATTTTACGGTTTACTTTTTGAGACCAGTCTTGTGGACGAGCAGCAAAAGTTTTACCACCGCCAACCCAGATTGGGCTACGAATAGAACCAGCACGAGCGCGGCCAGTACCTTTTTGACGGAATGGTTTTTTACCACCGCCAGAAACGTCTGCACGTGATTTTTGAGCTTTAGAACCTTGACGACCACCAGCTAAGTAAGCTGTAACAACTTGGTGTACAAGAGCTTCATTAAATTCACGACCGAACGCAACTTCTGATAATTCAACAGCAGAGCCGGAAACAGTATTTAAATTCACGTTATTTCCCCTCAGGCCTTGATAGTAGGACGAACAGTTACGTCGCCACCAGTAGCACCAGGAACCGCGCCTTTAACAACAAGAACTGAACGCTCAGTGTCGATAGCAACGATTTCAAGACCCTGTGTAGTTACGCGTTCAGCACCTAAATGGCCAGCCATTTTTTTGCCTTTGAACACGCGACCAGGAGTCTGGTTTTGACCAGTAGAACCTAGAACACGGTGAGAAAGTGAGTTACCGTGAGTAGCGTCTTGAGTACGGAAGTTCCAACGCTTAACACCACCTTGGAAACCCTTACCTTTAGAAGTACCAGTTACGTCAACAACTTGACCAACCTGGAACATTTCAACGGTAAGCGTACCACCAACTTCACGACCTTCAAGCTCAGCTTCTGAAACACGGAATTCTTGAACCAGACGACCAGCAGCAACACCCGCTTTCGCGAAGTGACCTTTCTGAGCGTTAGTTACGCGAGATTCGCGACGTTCACCAGTAGTGATTTGAATCGCTTGATAACCATCAGTTTCAAGCGTTTTGATTTGAGTGATGCGGTTAGGATCAACCTCAATCACTGTAACAGGCACAGAAACACCAGCATCTGTAAAGATACGTGTCATACCGCACTTGCGACCGACTAAACCAATAGCCATGTGCATAAACCTCTAAAAAAGCGGCCTAATTAACTTAGAGTGTTAATTAACCCGAAAGCCTTAACCCAATGCGATCTGAACATCAACACCAGCTGCAAGATCTAACTTCATCAATGCATCTACAGTTTTGTCTGTAGGTTGAACGATGTCGATCAAACGCTTGTAAGTACGGATTTCGTACTGGTCACGCGCGTCTTTGTTTACGTGTGGTGATGTTAAAACGTTAAAACGTTCAATACGTGTAGGCATTGGAATTGGACCACACACTTGTGCGCCAGTACGTTTTGCGGTTTCTACGATTTCTTGAGCTGATTGATCGATCAGACGATGATCAAAAGACTTAAGACGGATACGAATTCTCTGGTTAGACATACCAGTAAACTCCAAGCCAAATATATAAAGAATCACTCTTGACGCATCTCACCCCACTTTAATGTGGGCAAGTGTCAAGAGCAGTGAATTATCACTAAGGTCATGATCGATGCCACGACTGTAACGATAGTTAACTACTTTATTCGCAGTTAACCCCCTTCCTATTGAAGGGTCGCTTATTATAGCCATTGTTTATTGCATAAGCAAATCTCTTTTATGGTTTTATCCAAGTTTTAAATTGATGACTTAAATAATGGCTTATTGATTGAATATCAGGCAGTTTTTGCCAGAACATATTCTATCGCACGGTTTAATATATGATTTCCTTCAATAAATTTCTGTTTTGGGGTTTTTTTTAGCTCAACCAAGTTTTGTACATATCTTCCTGAAAATTGCCCCAGCTCTTCCTCATTTTCCAAAAACAATTCGAGTGTTTCGGGTGTAATTTCTGGATGAAACTGGAAACCTAATACATTTCTGCCCAGTTGATACATCTGATTACGACAGGCTTCATTTTCTGCCAGATGGATTGCACCTTTGGGCAGTTCAAAAGTTTCATTATGCCACTGTAGAATATTGAACTGCTCCGGCAAGCTAAAACACGATTCCGGCAGATTGACTACCCTCTGCACCGTGGTCCACCCCAATTCCTGCTCCGGATTGCGGCTAACGCCTGCACCCAGGGCATTTGCAATCAACTGCCCACCCAGGCACAGGCCAATTGCCGGTTTACCGTGTGAAAGATAGCGACGCAACCAGCGTTTTTCTATTTTTAACCAAGGGAAATTTGCTTCATCATTCACACTCATGGTTCCACCCATAATGATCAGCAAATCCACCTCTTCTACTGCAGGCAATGCCTCGATCTCCAGAGGTGGGTCTACAGGTAAAGCAAAAAATTCAGTCGCGGTAATTTGCGCCTGATGCTGCTTCAAAAACTCATAACAACTACCGAAACCTTCACCAGCAATATGCTGAAAATAATGCACTTTTAAATGCGACTTCATGCTCCTCAACCTATTTTTTTAGCTATATGGCTTTAGCTTTTGCAAAAATGAAGCCAAGTTTTTTCTACCCCTGCTGTTTTTAAACAATTCATAACGTAACTGGCAGTGAGTCACAGATTCTCTTAAGCTAGAGTAATATTTGATTACATTTGAGCGCATTCACGTGAAACAAGACTCTCAAACTCGCCTGATTCATGCACCACGAAAGGCCCCTCAATTAATTTCGAGCATTCAGCCTCCCCTCTATCGTGCATCGACCATAATTTTTAACAATACCGATGCCCTGTTTAATCGCCATTGGAGCGATGAGTATGATTATAGTTATGGCACGCATGGCACACCCACTACGTTTACTCTTGGCGACAATATCGCCCAACTCGAAGGTGGCTTGTATCATCTGCTCGCACCGAGCGGTTTATCTGCGATTAATCTGGTGAATTCCTGTTTTTTAAGCCAGGGGGATGAGGTTTGGGTAGCTGACAACATCTATGGCCCAAACATGGAACATTTACGCAATCTGGAGAAGCGTTATGGAATTACGGTTAAAGTCTATAATCCGATAGAGATTGAAACTTTTCAGCCTACAGATAACGCCAAACTGATCTGGCTCGAGGCTGCCGGCTCAGTGACCCTGGAATTCCCAGATTTGACCGGTTTGGTGAAAAAGGCGCAGGCGCATAATATGGTGACTGTACTGGATAATACCTGGGGTGCAGGTCTGGCTTTTAATGCCTTTGATTTTGGTCATGAACATTTAAGTGTAGATATTACGGTACATGCACTGACCAAATATCCAAGCGGTGGTGGCGACATCCTGATGGGCTCAGTGGTCACACGAGATAAAGTCTTGCATCACCAACTGTTCCGTGCGCATGCCCTTCAAGGCATTAGTGTTTCTGGGGATGATGTGGCTCAGGTACAACGCAGTCTGGCGTCTATGCAACTGCGCTATGAACATCAGTCACAAAGTTGTCTCACTATTTTGGACTGGCTTAAACAGCAAACTGAGCTTATACAGGTATTGCATCCTGCTGATTCTGACAGCGCAGGCCATCCATACTGGAAAGAAATTTGCAGGCAAGCGCATAGTGCCGGTCTGGTCAGTGTAATCTTTGACAGCAAATACACAATACAGGATATCCGGAATTTCTGTGACAGTTTAAGCCTGTTCAAGCTTGGCTTTAGCTGGGGTGGTCCTGTCAGTCTGGTCATGTTATATAACTTAAATGACATGCGCGTGCTGCAACATTCCCACCTAAAAGACGGCTTACTGGTGCGATTCTGTATTGGTCTGGAACACCCGAAAGACTTGATTCAGGATATCCAGCACGCCTTGGAACAAATGAAAAAACTTAAACATGAATAATAGAAAGATCTATGGATAGATCAGCTGTTATTGCTAAAACTATTCCAGATAGGATACCGACGATGTTCTGTAATCATCATTTGCCCAGCGACCTGGCTTGATTGCAGGCACCACCGGTATCGTAAAGCTCCCGTGTTTAAAAGTATTGGCAGAGAGTTTTTTGAATTGGTGTACCCATGCCAGTGCCGATCTGGGATAGATCTGATGCAAAAAAACCACTCCATTCGCCTTCCGATTTCTGCAATGAGCTTGCTAATGCTGGCATCTAAACAACCCAACAAGCTGAAGAACATACAGCCAAGCAAGGTAGAGAAATAACTTTAGATATTATCGGCACGTTGACCACAAGTGCTGCCTATAGTCTGGACAGAAGAAGAACGAAACAGAAAATTATCCAAGGTTTACTTAACCCCCTTTTCAGGCGCACATAACCCTCTATTTTCCGATCATTATCACACTTCTTATGGAATATTTTTATATTCCATAATTTTTATAGGTTTTTATGGAGTGACACTATTGTAAAGCTTTTTTAAAAGATGTAATTTAAATACATCTTTTAAAAACAACTGCAGACAGCTCCCATGAATCCACAACATATTGAACTTGTACAAGCGACTGTTCCTGTTTTACGTGAAAACGGCGTAGCACTTACTACATATTTCTATAACCGCATGCTGAACAACCATCCTGAGTTGAAAAACACCTTCAACATGGATCATCAAAGTACCGGTCGTCAACCACGTGCCCTGGCTGCGGCAGTCTTGGCCTATGCCGAGAACATCACCAACCCGGGTGTTTTGGCCAAAGCCATCGAACGTATTACCACCAAACATGTCAGTCTGGATATTCAGCCAGATCAATATGCGATTGTCGGTGAAAATCTGTTACATTCGATCAGCGAAGTTTTAGATGTACCCATGGACTCCGAGCTGATTGCAGCCTGGAAAGAAGCATATATGCAACTGGCAGATATCCTGATTGGTGTAGAAAAATCCAAATATGCCACTCTAGCTTCTGAAAATGGTGGCTGGGCCGGCTGGCGCGAATTTGAAGTGGCAGCAGTCAATGATACTGAGGCAGGTAAAATCTTTACACTCAAAGCTAAAGACGGTGCAGCGATTGCAAGTGCGGAGGCAGGTGAACATATTTCAGTACGAGTACAGGTGCCTGAACAGAACATTCGCCAGCCACAGCAGTTCAGCTTTGATCAGGCTCAAAGTGGACAATATCAGATTACTGTGAAAGCTGAAGAAAACCCAACCGCGTTTTCAGTGGCACAAACACTGATCGACCATTATCAGGTGGGCGATATCGTCGAAGTGTCTGCCCCGCTCAAGCTTTAATGTCAAAAACGGTTTAGACTAATATCAGATCCTGATTAAAAGCTCCATACGTGGAGCTTTTAGCATTCAATTCTTTCATTTTCTAGCTGTTGAACTTATGCAACTCAATAAATTCACTGACTATGCGCTTCGAATCCTGATGTATGTCGCACAGCCACGTGACTTCCCCTATACCATTGCAGAACTTGCCGAGCGCCTGCAGGTTTCGCAAAATCATGCCATGAAAATCGTGCATTTTATGGCAAAACAGGACTGGCTGATTACTACCCGTGGTAAAGGGGGTGGCATACGTTTAAATCCAGCCAGCCTGAACCTTCAACTGGGACAGATTGTGCGGATTCTGCAACACGACAGCAATGTGGTGGAATGCAATAATCCACCCTGCGTATTACGTCCAACTTGCAGTTTGAAAGGTATTTTAGATACTGCAGTCGATCAGTTTTATCACAGTCTGGATCAATATACGCTTCAAGATGTTGTTCTACCCAAAGATGCACGCTTTAGTTCAAAGTCCCCGATCGGCCTGATTAATCTTTAAAGTCTTTCAGTTCACATCTTATGAGTTATTCTTGCGGCAATGTTCGCTTGCCTGTGCGACTTCCTTTATAATGCTTCTTTGTAGATCATTTATTGAAGTTGAGTTATGCACCACAGCAGAGGAAAATCCAAAAACAGTAAGACAGCTCATGCGCCTAAGCAAAAGATTAGCTACGAGAAAAAAGTTGATTCTGCCATTACTGAATATGCTGTGCGCTCACTCAACTGGCTACGTAAAGCCGAATTTTTAATGAGTGCACCCAAACTTAGTCTTTGTGTAGAAGATACTGGCTATGAAATTGCTTTTGCCGGTCGCTCGAATGCAGGTAAATCCAGTGCGATTAATGCCCTGACCAACCAGAAACAGTTGGCACGCGCATCCAAAAAACCTGGCCGCACCCAGATGATCAACTTTTTTAGCCTGGGCAATCCGGATCAGCGTCTGGTCGACTTACCTGGTTATGGTTATGCCGCTGTACCTGAAAAAATGAAACTGGTCTGGCAAAAAGAACTGGAAAATTACCTGATTCATCGCCAGAGCTTGCAAGGCCTGGTGCTACTGATGGACATTCGCCATCCACTGCAACACTTTGATGTGATGATGCTGGAATGGGCCTATTCCCGCCAGTTGTTCGTACATGTCTTGTTAACCAAGTCAGATAAACTGAATCGTGGTCCTGCATCCAAAGCCTTGCAGGAAGTCAAAGCGGCATTGAAAAAGATGAAGCTGGATTTCTCGATTCAACTGTTCTCATCAATGAATAAACAGGGTCTGGAAGAACTGGCCAGCGTCATGGGTGGCCGTTTGAACTTTACCTTAGATCAAGCCTCTGAATATGATCTGGACAGCATTCCGGAAGCATCGATTCATGATTTCAATGAATCGGATGAACCCCTCGAAGAACTCGAGCTTAGTGAATCTGATTTGGAGCATATTGCTGAAGTATCAATGCATGCTTTAAATGAAGCTGAAGAGCCGCTTGAACTGCTTGAGCAGGATCCATCTGAGCTTAAAGCAGCAGATGAACTGAATCAGAACAAGCATTCTGCAGATTAACTATCTCATCAGAATTGTCTGGGATCGTTCTTGATTTATTAAAACTTCCCTTATAAAAAAGCAGACCAGTGGCCTGCTTTTTTTTATTTTTAAATGCTTTAGCGGTCTGCTGCTTGAAGATCGGGCTCACGTGTATATCGATCCACCACGACACTGATCATCATATCACCCTGAACATTCACGACTGTGCGTACAGTATCGAGCAAGCGGTCGATCGGTAACAGAATGGCAATCGCCTCGGCAGGCAAACCGACCGACTGCAAGACCATGATCATGGTCACCATACCGGCACTCGGAATTCCCGGCGCACCCAAGGATGCAATCATCGCTGTGGCACATACCACCAGTTGCTGTCCCAGACTGAGATCCAGCCCCATTAAGTTGGCGATAAACAAGGCTGCTGCCGCTTCATAGAGTGCCGTGCCATCCATATTTAACTGGGTACCCAGCGGAATCACAAAACCTGCAGTCTGGGGCCGTACCCCTAAATTTTCCTGTGCGCATTTCATCGACAAGGGCATGGTAGCCGAACTGGAACTGGTGGCAAATGCAGTAATCAGGGCGGCTCTAGTACCCTTAAAGAACGTGATGGGATCCATCTTGCCGAAAACCCACAGCAATAGAGGCAAGACCACAAGACCATGGAAAACTGTGGTACCTGTGACCACTGCAGCAAATTCAGCCAGACGACTCAGTACAGAAATATCTTCAGTAGCGATCAGCTTGGCAAGTAGTGCAAAAATTCCGAGCGGTGCCAATTTCATGATCCAGCCAATCATCAACATCATGATGTCAAAAAACTGGAGACTCAGTTTGCGTACGGTACGGAAGCTGTCTCCACCTGCCACTAGCGCCACACCGATAAACAAGGCGAAAATCACTACTGCCAAAACATTGCCATCAGCAAAAGCTTTAAACGGATTGATCAGGGTATTCTGAATAAAATTGGTAAAGAAAGATGAAGGTGTCAGGGTATCCGGTGTTTGATGTTGCGCCATGGCATCCTGGAACATCAGTACATCAACACCCTTACCGACATTAAACAGATGGGCACAGGTCAGACCTAAAATGAGCGCCAATGAAGTGGTTGTCACACAGCACATCAGGGTGATTTTCCAGGTTCGACTCAACTGTCCACCGGCCTGCAGATTCGACACCCCGACCACGATTGAAGTAAAAATAAGAGGGATCAAAATCATTTTAAGCAGCCCAATGAAAAGACTGCTGGCAATTCCAACCCCGTACAGGCCGATATCAAAAAACGTGCTTTGTGGAAATGTCGTCAGCAGGAATCCAAACAGCACCCCCAGTACGGCGGCAATTAAAATTTGCGTATTTAAACTCATCTTTTCATGCATTTTTAATATTGATCTTAAGCCGCACTATGCCATGCGTGTTCTATAGAATCGAGTAATATTTTATAAACAGTTCATGAAAACATGACATTAAATAGCCATTTATATGCTACTTAAAAAAACAAAAAACCGAATCTAAACATTCGGTTTGTTGAACAAGAATAACCATTATTGTGTTTCGATTTCACGCAAACGGATCAGGCCTTCCTGAGTCGTACTGCAGACCAGTTCGCCATTTTGCCACATCCGGCCAAAGTTCAGGCCACGTGAACTGGCACTTTGCGTCGCATCCATGTCATACAGCATCCATTCATCCACCCGAAACGGTCTATGGAAGTACATGGCATGGTCAATACTGGCACATTGCAAACTTGGTGAAAGATAACTCAGACCATGTGGGCGCAGTGCAGTCGTCATCAAAGTAAAGTCAGAATAGAAAGCGGCGATGGCCTGATGCAGAGAAATCTCGTCCACCTCTGTAGCAATCTGGCCGTGGGTACGGATATAGTGCGCATAAGAAGGTGCTTCAGGTTGCGGCTGGAACGGATTCTGCGGATTGACCGGACGAATCTCGACATGACGGTCACGTGTAAAGGTGGCCCGTACATTTTCCGGAATAAACTCGATAATCTGCCGGGTAAGTTCTGCTTCATTTTTCAGGCTTTCTGCCGGTGGATACTCGGGCTCTGAAATCTGATAGTTCAGACCTTCTTCCTGTGGAGCGAAAGACACCATACACATAAAAATGGTACGGCCATGCTGAATGGCACGCACTTGACGGCTGACAAAGCTCTTGCCGTCACGGATACGGTCTACTTCATAAATAATCGGTGCGTTGACATCTCCGCCAAACAGAAAATAGGCATGCAATGAGTGTGCCGGACGGTCTGTGGTATAAGATGCGGCGCGTAATGCCTGCCCTAAAACCTGTCCACCGAACACACGCTTGCCCACCAGATTCCGGCTGATTCCACGGAAAATGTTTTCTTCTAACTTTTCTAAGCTGAGCAGCTCGACCAGTTCCTGTGTTAAGGCATTCATAAGTAACCTACGTAATATTGGAGATATCCCAAAATGGAAAAACAGATTTAAACAATTGATCTGGAATATTCTGCCACAAAATCAGACTGAAACTCTAAAGATTGCATGACTGTTCTGTCATACTCATGTCATAAGTGACTAGGAAAAGCATCTACTTTCACGCTAAAATTGAACTACTTCTGTTGAAGTTGTTAAAAAAGATATATTGTTTCATCTTAAAAACCCGCAAAATAAATCCCCTCAGAAGTCCTGTGGTTTTGGTCAGTAAAATTAGGAGCAGCTATGTCCAAGAATGGCTTTGGTCAAATGTATCGCAAGCTTTCAAGTAAACTACTTGATCTTGTGGTTACCCCTCATGTTCTTGGGGAAGTACCAAGTGAAGTGACAGCACCTGAATCTGATCAGACTACAGCAGAATCGCAAAAGCTGGTCTGCTACGTTTTACAGAACCATTCACGTAGTAATGCCCTCGTGGTCGATGCAGAAACGCGCCGCTTAAAACTGCCGGCTGCACTTGATCCAATGCAACTGGGCAATAATAAGGAAAAAGCATCGCTACTGTTTTTACAGCATCATGATGAAAATAACCTGTTGAGCTCACCACCGCATGCTTTCCCGCCGCGCCTGTTACGCCTGATTGAAATTCTGGAGCAACATCCTGAACTGGATGTCGAACTGGTACCGGTAACAGTACTTTGGGGACGTGAACCTGAGAAAGAAGATTCCTGGTTTAAACTTTTATTTACCGACACCTGGTCTACACCAAGCCGGGTCAAGCAACTGGTCAATATCGGCCTACATGGTCGCCAGTCTTATTTAGAGTTCCATGAACCGCAGTCTTTACGCGCATTGATTAACTTTGCCAAAGAGACGCATCCAAATTCCGCACCGGCAACCTATATTGTCAGCACTTTAAATGATTATCTGGATGGTCAGCGTGAAGTCATTCTCGGGCCGGATCTGTCCGACCGCCGTAATGTGATGCATGGTCTGATCAAGTCGCCAGATGTACAGGCGGCGATTCGCAATGACAGTATTCGCAGTAAAACCTCGATGCTGGAATCCGAACGTCGTGCCATCGGTTATCTGAACGAAATCGTTTCCGATTATTCTCATTCTACCGTACGTTTTGCCGACAAAGCCCTGACCCGCTTATGGACCCAGCTTTATGACGGCGTGGAAGTCCATAATTTCAGTACTGTGCGTGAACTGGCCAAGGATTATGAAATTGTCTATACCCCCTGTCACCGCAGTCATATTGACTATCTGTTATTGTCTTATGTGATCTATCGCCGTGGTTTGATGGTGCCGTACATCGCAGCGGGCGACAACCTGAATATGCCTTTTGTGGGCCAGATTTTACGCGGTGGCGGTGCCTTCTTTATCCGTCGTACCTTCCGCGGCAACGCGCTCTATACCACGGTCTTTAAAGAATATCTGTATAGCGTCCTGTCACGTAATACCCCGCTGGAATACTTTATTGAAGGTGGCCGTTCACGTACCGGTCGTTTGCTACCGCCAAAAACCGGGATGCTGGCAATGACCGTGCATGGTCATTTACGTGGCAAGTCCAAACCGATTGTATTTGTACCGACCTATATCGGCTATGAACGCCTAATGGAAGGTGGTACCTATGTCGGTGAGATGAGTGGCAAGCCAAAAGAAGCCGAGTCTATTTTTGGTATTTTGAAAACCCTGCGCAAGATTGAACGCATTTTTGGCAAGGTGCACCTGAACTTCGGTAAACCGGTATTTCTGGATGATATCCTGAAACAGCATGGTGCAGAAAATATCAAGATCGAAAAGAATGATGATCCGGTTCCACAAGCGGTTTCTGACGCGGTGAATAGCTCTGCACAGGCTATTCTGGAAAATATCAACAGTGCGGTGGTGATCAATCCGGTATCGTTATTATCTTTAATCTTGCTGGCCACGCCAAAACATACGCTGGATGAAGAAATCTGTATCAAACAGCTGGATACCTATCGCACCTTGCTCACCGCCCTGCCTTATGATGAACGCATGCAGGTTACACCGCTGTCAGGCAAAGAAATAATTGCCTATGCAATGAAGCTGAAACTGATCAAACGGGTCAAGCATGTACTGGGCGATATTATTGCGATTGAAGATAATCAGGCGGTTCTGCTGACCTATTTCCGTAATAATATTGTGCATACTTTTATACTGCCATCCCTGATTGCAGCCCTGACTGAACATAACGGCACCATCCGCCGTCATGATGTGGTCAATATCAGCAGCACCCTGTATCCGTTCCTCAAAGCTGAGCTATTTTTAAAATGGCATGAAGATGAGATTCAAAATCAGGTCAATGCCCATATTGATAACCTGATTTCTTCAAAACTGATCACGCAAGATGGCGAAAACCTGATTGCACCTGCACCGAATACTGAAGCGCATCATCAGCTCGAAGTTCTGGCTGCCCCAGTGACCCAAAGTCTGGAGCGTTATTACATGACTTTGGCACTGATTACCCAGCGTGATTCAGGCAATATTTCAACCCGTCAGGTGGAAGAGCTGAGCTATTTAGTTGGTCAGCGTCTGTCTGTACTATACGAGTTCAATTCGCCTGAATTCTTCGATAAAGCCCTGTTCCAGAGCTTCATTAAAGTATTAACCCAGAAAGGTTATCTGTGTACCAATGAAGACAATGCGATTGTCTTTGATGAACAGCTGACCAATGTAGCGAAATATGCCGATCTGGTATTGGACGAAGTGAAATTGCAGATGCTGCATCACATTACCGCCTTTACCGATGAAGAACTTAAAGAAGCCCTGGATGCAGTTGCGGCAGAACAAGCCAAGAAACGTGCGAAGCGGAAAAAGAAGTAAGATTAAATAAAAAAGAGAGGCTAAGGCCTCTCTTTTTTATTTAAGAATTTATAAGAAGTGAAAACTGAGAAGCTAATGCCATTATTTAAATATAGCATTCCCTCTCCTGAGCGAGTTTTAAAGCACGGCTTTTAAAACGAAGCGCAAGTGAGGATTAGGGAGAGGTGGTTCTAGATAAAATCCTCCCCTAATCCTCCTTTGAAAAGGAGGGGGATTCTTCCCTTTTTAAAGGGAGGTTAGAAGGGATTATTTTTCCTCATCAACTCCAAATAATCCTCATAACAGTCCAGATGTTTTAATTCAAATCCCATTTTTTGCATTCGGGTCGCATAAAGCTTTTTACCCGTGACCTGCTCACTTTCCACCTTAAGCAAAGGAAGCCCTATCTGCTGTTGGAACCATTGCAATATTTCATGCAATAATTTTGGATCGTTGTTGGTCACAATATAAGAAGTTTCAGGATGTTCCACGTGAATCATCTGTGATAAGAAACGTGATAAATCTTCAATATGAATCCGATTGGACCAGTGCAGATTCGGATAACTCGTCATCGAGGCAGCCATTTTTTGTAAGCGTTCTACCGATGCTCCATAAATCCCACTTGGACGAATGATCGTACATTGCTCAGGATAAGCAGCGAAATAAGCCTGCTCCATCTGCTGTAAGATTGTGCCCTGAGCATCAATTGGGTAAATTTCAGTTTCGTCATCTACGATTTCACCGGCATCTTGCCCATACACTCGTGTCGATGACACCACCACAATCCGTTTCACCGGATGCTGTTTCAAGGCAGCCACAATAGGTTGAACCGAATCCAGATAAGTCTGCTGATAGCCTTCAACCGTACTTTGTTTTGGACTAAGTAATACATAGACCCAGTCAATTGGAGTAACTGCAGTTAAATCCAGTTGATGCACATCCTGAATCAGATGAGTTGCGAATGAATCTGTTTTGGGACTCTGGCTAATTGTGCTAATTTGATGACCTTGCTCAAATAGTTGTTTAGCCACACGTCGGGATGTTTTACCATAACCGATAAATAAAATATGCATTGAGCACCGAATCACAAATCTGGTTGAGGGGACATGGCTGCAGTCCATCAGTTACAAGGCGTTGGCAATGCCGCCGCTGCATTACTCGAAAAACTAAATATCTTCAATACTGATGATTTGCTTTTTCATCTACCACGTGACTATGAAGACCGTAGCACGATCATTCCTATGAATCAATTGAGCGTGGGACGCAGCTATCTGCTGGAAGGCATCGTCAAAGGCGTGGATTTCCCCCCTGGCAAACGCAAATCCATGGCTGTGCTGCTGGATGATGATTTTGGCAAAGTCACTTTACGTTTTTATCATATTTATAAAGGCATTACCGACCGCTGCAAACTGGGTAACCGTTTAAGAATTTTTGGTGAAGTGCGGGTTGGTGCGCGCGGTCTGGAAATGTATCATCCCGAACTGCAAGTCATTACTGAGGACACACCTTTACCTCAAACCCAGCTCACGGCAATTTATCCGGCGACTGAAGGCCTGACCCAACCAAAAATACGGGACTATATTCAGCAGGCCTTGGCTCAATACAGCGATCATCTGCCTGAATTGCTGCCAGCAAAATTTAGTAACGGTTATGCACTGAAACAGGCACTGGAATATATCCATCACCCGCCAGTCAATGCCAATATGCTGCAGCTGGCACAAGGCTCACATCCTGCACAGCAACGCTTGATCTTTGAAGAACTGGTAGCGCATCAGATCAGTTTATTGACCCGACGCGCCTTCATCCAGCAGGTCGAAGCACCTTCATTTGCGCCAAGTCAGACCTATGCCAAACGGTTACTGGCCAGTCTGGCTTTTGAAATGACCGGTGCGCAAAAACGTGTATCCAGAGAAATTGCGCAGGACTTAAAAACAAATAAGCCGATGTTACGTCTGGTTCAGGGCGATGTCGGCGCGGGTAAAACACTGGTGGCCGGTGTAGCTGCCTGCCATGCACTGGAAGAAGGCTGGCAAGTGGCATTGATGGCACCGACCGAGATTCTGGCCGAGCAGCATTATCTGAACTTTAAACGCTGGTTTGAACCTTTAGGCTTAAATGTAGCCTGGCTTTCCGGCAAGCAGAAAGGTAAAGCGCGCGCAGCAGCAGAGCAGCTGATTCGGGATGGCAGCGCTCATCTGGTCATCGGGACTCATGCCCTGTTTCAGGAAAATGTCGAGTTTGCCAAACTGGGTCTGGTGATTATTGATGAACAGCATCGCTTTGGTGTAGATCAGCGCCTTGCTCTCAGAAATAAAGGGCTAGATGGTATGTCACCGCATCAACTGGTGATGACAGCGACTCCGATTCCACGCACACTGGCCATGTCTGCCTATGGTGATCTGGATACCTCTGTGATTGATGAGCTGCCGCCGGGCCGTACCCCGATTCAGACCGTGACCATTCCATTAGACCGGCGCGAAGAAGTCTTGCAACGGATTGCCAGCAACTGTGCTGAAGGCAAGCAGGCCTACTGGGTGTGTACACTGGTAGAACAGTCCGAAACTTTAGATGCCCAAGCTGCAGAAGCCACTTTCGCTGAAATTCGCGAGCGCTTTCCTGCGCTGAATATCGGACTGGTACATGGCAAGATGAAAGCCGATGAAAAACAGGCGGTAATGCAGCAGTTTAAAAATAATGAATTACAGCTGCTGATTGCTACCACCGTGATCGAAGTCGGCGTCGATGTACCAAATGCCTCCATTATGGTGATTGAAAATGCCGAGCGTCTGGGCCTATCTCAATTGCATCAGTTACGGGGTCGAGTCGGACGTGGCGCCAAAGCCAGTTTCTGTGCCCTACTGTATAAACATCCGCTGTCGCAAAATGGTCAGGAACGCTTAAGAATCATGCGCGAAACCAATGATGGCTTCATGATTGCCGAGAAAGACCTGGAATTGCGTGGCCCGGGAGAACTGCTTGGAACCAAACAGACTGGCGACATGAATTTCCGTGTGGCCAAACTGGAACGTGATGATCACCTGCTCAATCAGGCACATTATGTGGCCCAGCAAATGCTCAAGGATTATCCTGATCAGGCCGAAGCATTATTGCAACGCTGGCTACCGGAAGCACCGCGCTATGCCTATGTTTAAATTACTGCAACACGGAAAATCCTGGCTCACCCGCTTACAGCCCTGTCAGCTCTGCCTGACCGATTATCAGTCCATTCATTCAGTCTGTGAAGATTGCTGGCGACAATTACCCTGGGCACATCAAACCATTCAACGGCAGGAAATGCAGTTCCAGATTGCCTGCGACTATGCCTATCCGATGGATCGTTTGATTCAACTGTTTAAATATGAACAGAAACTGCATTTGCAAAATTTACTGGCAGGTGCGCTGTTAAGTTTAGACCTGCCTAAAGTCAGTGCGATAGTACCGATGCCGATCTCGAATGAGCGTCTGGCCGAGCGCGGTTATAATCAATCCCTGGTACTGGCCAAACATGTGGCAAAACAGTTGAATGCACCCATCTGGCAACCTGTTCGACGACTAAAACAACACTCGCAAAAGGGCCTAAGCCGGCTGGAGCGAATTGAAGATATCCAGTCACAATTCCAGATCAGCACCATTTCCAAGCTGCGGTATCGTCGGGTGCTGATTATCGATGATGTCGTCACGACTGGCAGCTCGATCCGGGCACTCAGCCAAACACTTGAACAACTGGGTTGTCAAAAAATTTATGCGGCCTGTCTGGCAGGCGCGCAAATCTGAAAACTTAAGCCTGGGCAAGTAACTGTGACTTCACCCATGGAATGACAATTTCAGTGGTCAAGGGTGCCAGCAAGACCTGCTTTTCGTCCAGATCTATCCATTTCATTTCAGCAATTTCCGCTTCAATTTTTGGTGCCTGATCCAGTCTTACCCAATAGACATAACTCACCAGTTGATGATCAGGCTCATTGGCTGTTGCCGTTTCAAAACGTCCAATGAATTGCTGAATGTGTGCTTGGGCGCCAATTTCTTCCTGAATTTCACGTAACATCGTTGCTTCTGGTGCTTCATTTGGCTCCAGCTTGCCACCAACCTGCATAAAGCAGGACGTTCCTTTCTTGCGAACCACAAGCAGTTGCTGCGCTTCATTTAAAATAATGGCTGCAGCCACTGTAATTATCTTCATCTCTGGTTTATGACTTTATGCTAGGGGGCAGCTTATTTTACAAGATCGGTCTGATCGCTCCTACCCCATTTAGGCTCAGGTGGCTGATAAGTTTCGAATTGACGTAAAATTTCTTCCAGATCATCGCTGACAATTAAAGCATCACTAAAACGTGCCTTGGTAAATCCTTTCTCGGTGGTCATGTAGATAAATTTAAGCAAGTCATCGTAGAAACCATCAACATTTAGAAAAGCACAAGGCTTTTTATGAATTCCCAGTTGCGCCCAGGTCCACTGTTCAAAAATTTCTTCCAGCGTTCCCGCACCACCCGGAATGGCAATAAACCCTTGAGCCAGTTCTGACATTCGGGTTTTACGCTCGTGCATATTCTCCACCACAAATAACTTGGTAATATGCGGATGTGCCAGTTCACGATTCACCAGTTGCCTCGGAATTACCCCAATCACCTTGCCACCGGCGGCCAAAACACTATCAGCGATAATTCCCATCAAGCCAGAACGACCACCACCATATACCAGCGTCTGATGCCTGGCGGCCAAGGTTTGACCCACCTTTTTAGCAATCTGGGCATAAAGAGGATCCGAGCCTAGGGCTGAACCACAAAAAATTGCGATAGAATTCATCATTTCATCCTCTAATTGACGGTATATTGTACGTAATCGCTTCCAGCGCGTTTTTTCCAAAAATAACCACTTAATATCAGTGTTTTTATTCAATTCCTTGTCTAAAATACACCCATTCCAATTCACATACTGCGCCAGGGAGAAAAGACAGCATGCTTGAAGCCTTTTACGCCACAGAGCGCGGTAGCTTAGAAGATATCACGATTAATGGTGATTTCGACTTACATCCAGATTTAGTGTGGCTTGACCTGATTGCACCTTCACAAGAAGAGCAGCAATGGATTCTAGATGCCTATGGACAAAACTTACCGACTTTAAAATCGCTAGAAGATATTTCCTCCAGTGCCCGATTTTACCGTGATGATGACGGAATTTTGCACATCAGCACATATTTCTTAACCAAAAATAAAAACTATCAGGTCGAGAACGAAAATGAAGATGAGTCCAGCATGCTGGC
Organism: Acinetobacter sp. 197; assembly: GCF_048148385.1. NCBI lineage: Bacteria > Pseudomonadati > Pseudomonadota > Gammaproteobacteria > Moraxellales > Moraxellaceae > Acinetobacter > Acinetobacter sp. 197. The sequence continues at coordinate 120,623 of NZ_JAYWZK010000008.1, read as the reverse complement.
GACGGTACAGACTGTGGCATTCATTCTGCATAAGGATCGTCTGTTTACCTTGCGCGGTGAAAAGCTGGTGGCTTTTCGTGCCTTTCGTGCCCGGGCACGCCGCAATGATTATGACATCGATTATAAAGATCCGACCTGGATTCTATTGGGTCTGCTTGAAGCCAAGCTGGATGAACTGGCCGACATCCTGGAAGATGTCCATAAAGATTTAGAAAAATATTCAACCGAAGTGTTGAATAACCGTCATCGTGAGCAAATTCTCGATCTGGATGACATGATTACCCGGCTGGCGCAACTGGAAGATATGCTGGGTAAAGCGCAACTCTGTCTGATCGATTTACGGCGTGTTCTGACCTTCCTGGCGCGTCCACGCGCTTTAGGGAGTCATATTTATGATGCAGATATCCGGGAGCTCAGTGAAGATGTCCGCTCATTGGTGGAGCATGATGCCTTCCTGTTCCAGAAAGTGCGCTTCCTGCTCGATACTACGTCAGGATTCATTAACACCGAACAGAATGATACCATTCGCCGCTTCTCTATTCTGCCAAGTATGCTTGCGCCACCGATGCTGATTGCCAGTATTTATGGGATGAATACCGATGTATTGCCCTTTGCTAAAGGCTCCATGAGTTTCATTATGGTCAGTATTATTTTGATCGGCTTTCTGATCGGACCATTAATTTACTTTAGATGGAAGAAATGGATTTGAGCGAGCTTTAAAGCCCTGCTTTTAAGTCGAAGCTCAAGAAATACATCTCATCTGATCCATGCCTATTTGAAAAGTAATAAAAAAGCACCTTTCGGTGCTTTTTTATTACTTCTACTGAATGATTTTTAGATCATCCTGGAGATGGCTGGCCTGAATGATATTCATCATCTTCGGTGGAACAGCTTTAAACTGCAGGCCTTGTGCTTTAGGCGTCTGACGCAGCCAGCGCACCAATACTGCCAGAGCCAAGGTACTGCCACTTTCAAGCCCGGCCAGATTAACTACCAGCGGAAACTTGTTCTGTGACTGAATCACACGCAGGCCCTGTAGGTAATAGTCCTGCGCATTGGCATAGTCAATGTTGCCTGACACCTGCAATTCCTGATCCTTGAATACAATCACGGCTCACCTATCTGATTATTTCTTTTCAATTGCGGCTTCTGCATCTGGTTTAAAGTTGGCAATCGCTGTATCTATATTACCGCCATTACGTTTGACTGTCGCAGCAAACTGGTTACGGAACTGCAAACCAAGGTCAATACCAGATACGTTGATGTTACGGATTTTCCACTGTGAACCTTTATCCACCAACTGGAACGCTACCGGTATTTTCTCGCCCTTGTTATTGAAATCAATGGTCACCACAGGGTTTTTGCTGTTGCTGGCTTTGTATGGACGCATGCTGTAAGTCTGATTGCTATATTTCGCAAATGCCGAACCATAGTTTTCAATCAGGGTTTCACGGAAATTCTTTTCAAACTGGGCACGCTGTGCTGGAGTACTTTGTTGCACATAAGTGCCCATGACTGTACGCACAAAAGCTTGTGAATCAATATAGGGATCCAGATTTTGACGTACAATGGTTTTGACCAAGGCTGGATTACTCTGTAATTTGCTATGATCAGCCTGTAAACGTTTAACCAAATTATCCGCCACTTGTTTAATAAACTCAGGAGGCGTTTGGCTTGGAGCTGCAAACACTGTACCAGCAACCACGGTGGAAAGAATGCTTGCTGCAAGCGTTTGTTTTACTAAAGTCTTCACTGATATCTCCTCAATCTATTATTCAACGAATGCAGGTTCTGCATCGGTCGATCCTGAAACTGTCGCCTGTTCTGGGGCAGCTTCTTGACTATCCGAAGACTTACCGGCACCGCCAGTAATAAACTTCGTGACTAAATCTTCAATTTCCATGGTGCCTTGGGTATTAGCAATCTGATCACCGCGTTGCAAATAGTTCAGACCCCCACCTGGAATAATTTTCAGGTATTTTTCACCCAGCAATCCATTGGTTGCTACCATAATATAAGCATCTTCATCAATATTAGTGATGGATTTCATGTTAGCTAAGAGTTGTTTTTCCATGTCTTTTTGTTGTGCCGGAGTAGCCGCTGTATAGTCTGAACTATAACGCAACTCTTCCAGCGCATTTTGCTGAACCTGCTTTAGCTGTTCGGCATTAAACGAGGTCAACGAGCCATCCAGCGTCATATGTACGGTCGCCAGACGAGTGACAGGATCCAAGGTAATCTGGTCCACCTGTCCTACTTTTACACCACTTAATGCCACTTTGGCGCGCGGCTTGATCCCATTCACGTTTTCAAAAGTTGCCGTCATTTCATAGCTGTCGGAAATATTGTTCCCAACCAGACCACTGACTCGCATTGCCAGGAAAAATAAGGCAATACCAAACAAAATAACAAAAACACCAACGGCCAGCTCACTAGTACGTGATTTCATTAAACACCTCCGAACATGACCGCAGTCAACACAAAGTCAAAGCCTAAAACGCACAGTGAAGAATATACGACTGTACGGGTTGTAGAAGTTGCAATACCTTCCGAGGTCGGGACACAAGCATAACCTTGGTATACCGCAATCCAGGTACAAATTAATGCAAATACAAAACTTTTAATGATGGTGCCATTCAAGACATCTTTGTAGAATTGCACGCTGCTTTCCATGCCGCTCCAATACGCGCCTTCGTCGGCTCCCAGAAAGTCCACACCGACCATCTTACCGCCCATAATGCCGACTGCAGCAAAGATAACCGAAAGCATGGGCAAGCTGAAAATCCCTGCCCAAAGACGCGGCGAAATTACACGCTTTAATGGATCCACCCCGATCATTTCCATACTGGACAGCTGTTCGGTGGCTTTCATCAGACCAATTTCTGCGGTCAAGGCTGAACCGGCACGTCCAGCAAACAGCAAAGCTGCAACCACTGGCGCCAGCTCACGCAGCAAAGTCAGGGCAACTGCTGTTCCCAGCATCGACTCACTGCCAAAGGTCGACAAGATGCTAAACATCTGCAAACCAAGAACGGCTCCAATAAACAGGCCAGACACCACAATAATCAGCAGGGACAACACCCCGACCCGGTACATCTGATAAACAAACAGTTTCACTCCAAGCCATGTCGGCATTGAAAATAAAATCTGCAACAGCATCAGGGTCGCGACCCCAATTCCCTGTACACGTTCAATAACGCGTCTACCTAATGCGGCAATTGCATTCATGAACGTACCTCATCACTTAAATAAGCCCGATGACTAAACTGATAATCCACTGGGCCTTCTACCGAACCGGTCAGGAATTGCTGTACAAAAGCAGACGGATGCGCCTTGAGTTCTGCCGGCGTACCTTCGCCCTGAATTTTGCCCTCTGCCACCACATAAATGTAGTCAGCAATGGATAGGGTTTCTGCGACATCATGCGAAACAATAATCGTGGTCAAGTCCAGTGCTTCACGCAAAGAGCGGATTAAACGGGTCAACACCCCCATCACAATCGGATCCTGCCCAGCAAAGGGTTCATCGTACATGATCAGCTCAGGATCCAGCGCGATTGCCCGGGCCAAAGCTACGCGTCGGTTCATACCGCCAGACAGTTCAGACGGCATCATCTGCTCTGCACCACGCAAACCAACTGATTCCAGTTTTAGTGCCACGATTTCTTTAATCAAATGCTCTGGCAGTTTGGTATGGGCCCGAATTGGAAACGCGACATTTTCATACACGCTCATATCGGTAAACAAAGCACCACTCTGAAATAGCATACCCATCCGTGCACGTGCTGAAAAAAGTTCGGAACGTGACATCGAGGCAATATCTTTGCCATCCAATAAGACCTGCCCATGCTCAGGCGTCAGCTGCCCACCGATCAATCTTAATAAGGTAGTTTTACCAGTTCCGGATGGCCCCATAATGGCGGTAATCTGCCCACGACGAATATTTAAACTCACGTCGTCATAAATCACGCGCTCGCCTCGTTTGAAGCTCAAATTCTTGACTTCAATCAAAGACAGAGTATCTCGCGCTGTTTGATTTTTCATAGCTGAGTTTATTCCTACATTTTTTCAGCATGCATACTATAAAGGAACGAAGTTCAAAATGTTAGCAGTTGAAAAAGGTGGGTGAATATCATAAAAAGATGACAATAATTGATTATTTCGTGTTTTTTATAATAAAAATATGTACTTAGGCTTGAAATGACTAGATTGATTAATTAAAAACACTGTATAAATAATAGATAATATTACATAAAATCAAAGTCAATGCGATATATGGCATATGCACCTCTATCAATTGAGATCGAGCAGCTAAACTTTTCATATTAATAATTATCATAACCCTGACAAAATATGAATTAGTAGACATTTTACGTTAAAAAGCAAAAAACTCAATGCATAAAAAAACCGGTATTTCTACCGGTTTTTTATCTTCATCTAGCGACTCTATTAGTCGTTAAATTTACGACGTGGACGATCTTCACCACCGAATGAACGTTCACCACGTGGTTTGTCATCAAAGTTGCGACGTACTGGACGATCACCGAAATCACGTTTTGGACGGTCATCACCGAATGAACGCGCTGGACGATCACCGAAACCACCTTCACGACGTGGAGCAGGACGATCACCAAAATCACGTTTTGGACGATCACCATAACCGCCTTCACGAGCTGGCTTGTAATCTACACGGTTGCCACGGTTGTCATCATTAGAGCGAGGACGGTCACCAAAACCACCTTCACGACGTGGCGCTGGACGATCACCGAAGTCACGCTTTGGACGGTCATCAAACGAACGTTGTGGACGGTCGCCAAAACCACCTTCACGACGTGGCGCTGGACGGTCACCAAAGTCACGCTTTGGACGGTCATCAAACGAACGTTGTGGACGATCACCGAAACCGCCTTCACGACGTGGCGCTGGACGATCACCGAAGTCACGACGTGGACGATCTTCGCCAAATGCCGGACGTTCGCCACGTGGTTTGTCATCGAAGCTACGACGTGGACGATCATCACCGCCTTCACGACGTTTGAAGTTGCTTTCGCCTTCAAAACGACGACCACCGCCAAAACCACCACGACCGCCATCACGACGACCGCCGCCATCACGACCACGACCACGGCCAGCGCCATCACGGCTACCACGTGCAGGAGGTGGAGATGGCTCAAGACCTTCGATTTCAGATACGTTTAGACGCGCATCAAGGAAGTCTTCCAAAGCACGGATTTTGCCACGCTCACGGTAAGTTGCAAGTGTAATGGCTTTACCAGTACGACCGGCACGACCTGTACGACCAATACGGTGTACATAGTCTTCGTTCTTCATTGGAAGACCGAAGTTAATTACGTGTGAAATGGTTGGTACGTCAAGACCACGAGCAGCAACGTCAGTTGCAACAAGGATTTTTGCACGACCTTCACGGATGCTGCGTAAACGACGGTTACGAACCGTTTGTGGCATAGCACCGTGAAGTGCTACAACTGATAGACCTGCTTCAGCAAGTTCTTCAGCCAACATATCTGTGTCTTCTTGAGTTGACGCAAATACTACTGCTTGATCAACGTCTTCTTCGTTCAACCAGTGCGTAAGCAATTTTTTCTTGTGCTCGAAACCGTCAGTCCAATGCAAAGTCTGAGTAATATCAGTATTTGTAGAGTGACCAGTTTCGATCGAAATACGCATTGGATCATTCATCATGCGTTCTGCAAGTGTAATGATACGTGGTGCAAACGTCGCAGAGAACATTAGCGTTTGTTTACGGTTTGCAGCCAACTCACCAATTGCTTCCAAGTCTTCAGAGAAACCTAGGTCAAGCATACGGTCAGCTTCATCGACGATTAACGCGTCAACTTTATCAAGCTTGATTTGACGACGATTCACCAAGTCAAGTAGACGACCTGGAGTTGCAACAACAACTTGCGCGCCTTTTAACTGTTGAATTTGCTTACCGAAAGGCATACCGCCCATGATTGCCGCAATACGAACACCTTTCATGTGACGTACAAATGCAATCGCGTCTTGACATACCTGTTGTGCCAATTCACGAGTCGGTGAAATCACCAAAATATTCGGTTGAGTAACCGCTTTCATACGGTCTTTAAACGGTACTAATGTATCTTGGTTTGCCAACGCATTTAACGTAGGCAGTAAGAATGCAGCAGTTTTACCAGAACCTGTTTGGCTTGACACAAGAAGGTCTTTGCCTTCAAGCGCAGCTGGAATCGCTTGTTCTTGTACAGGAGTAGGAGTAGTAAAGCCTAAAGCGTCGAGAGCCTGGGTTAGAGATTCATCGAGGGAAAAATCAGCAAAAGTTTTGCTCATAGAGAGTATTCACCCTGAAATGGGTGCTCCATTTAATAAATAACAATTATGGACATCGGCAAAAAGCGGCACAGCAAATAATGCTGAAAATATTAGGATTCAGCAGCGATCCGAGTAACGACGATGTGGATATAACGCACGCATGATTACGGCCGCAAACCTGAAGGAATCGCTTAAGCGATTGGGGCGCGAAGGATATGTCCTCTCTATGGACAGCACGCGCATACAATGATTAGAAGATAGTGTTCAGGTAAAGAACAGAAATTAAGTGCGTGGCGAAATTATAGCAGAATAATCAACAATGTCATTAAGTTTTAAAACTAATTTGCTCTGTCTATAATTTATATATTAATTTCATACACTTAAATATGAATAAAAAATGTAACAACCGGTATAAAAAGGCAGTTTTCGCCAATTCACTTGATATTTCCAATATTCATATCATGTTAGAAATATACTCTACCTCCCTTCTTAACTATTTTACTGCTCTAAAAAAGGCATCCCGAAGGATGCCTTTTCTGAAAATTAGATATATTTCATCTAAACCCGATTATTTTGCTGCTTCACCCCAAGCAGGAACAACTGCTTGCATTAAAGGTTTAAGCATTTTCATTGAACAAGCCAAAACTTGACCATTTTCCATAGAGTCGCTACCACCACGTGCATCAACTACAGTACCGCCTGCTTCTTTCACGATCAATTCGCCCGCTGCGATATCCCAAGGTTTTAAACCAAGTTCGAAGTAAGCATCAAAACGGCCTGCAGCAACATAGGCTAAATCCAATGCCGCAGAACCTGAACGACGATATTGCGCGCCAGCTTCAGTCACGTTTAACAAACTTTGAAAATGGTTCTTGGCATAAGATACAACTTCGCCATTACGTTTAGCACGGTAAGCGTGACCAACAGCCATAAAGGTATTTTCCAGGCTGTCTTTGACATTCACACGAATACGACGCTGGTTCATCATGGCACCACGACCACGACTGGCAGAGAATAGCTCATCTTTCACCGGGTCATAAATCACCCCGTGTTGAGTAATGCCTTTGTGCTGAACTGCGATAGAGATACAGAAATGCGGGAAACCGTTAATGAAGTTTAAAGTACCATCCAGTGGATCGATCACCCAACACCAATCGGCGTCGTGACCATTACCTTCCTGATAGCCAAACTCTTCACCAAGGAAACTGTGATTTTTATAGCTTTTACGTAGGGTATCGATGGTCAACTGCTCCAAATAACGATCTACACGCGTTACTGGACCATCAATTCCTTTTTCTTCGACTTGTAGATCGAGTTTATGACGATTCTGATGCGCTTTTAAAAGCTCTTGACCAACTAACTGAGCCGCACGCGCAGCCATCACCACCATAGGTTCCATTGAACACCCACTACAAATTTGAAGACACTGATAAAGAATAATGCATAAAAGCCCCGATATCTTAGCAAATATCAGGGCTTTTTTGGGAAAAATGTGTCTAAAATTTTTAAGAACTTATGACAAAACACTTTGCCCTAAGCTGGACCAAGCCTGATTGATCGATTTTTCAATGCCTTGCGCATCTAGGCCAGCCTGTTGCAACATCTGGGTATGGGTCGCTTGCGCCATGAATGTATCATCCAGACCCAGATTCAGGAGTGGTTTAACAATCTGTGCTTCTGCCAGATATTCATTCACTGCACTGCCGGCGCCGCCCATCACTGCATGTTCTTCCACCGTAACAAACAGACTGGTCGTCAATGCCAGATCGTCCAGCATTTGGGTATCTAGCGGTTTGACAAAACGCATGTTGATTACCCGCACACCAATTTCATGTTTCATGGCAAATGCTTCAGCAGCGTCGACTGCAGCCTGTACCCGGCTACCAAATGCCAGCACAGAAATATATTCATCATACTGCCCGTTAAAACTAGCTACGATTTCTGACTGACCGATCGGAATCTCCATCATTTTTTGCTGGATCTCGACGCCCAGTCCATTGCCACGCGGATAACGTACGGCTGCAGGTCCTGGATACAAATACGCAGTATGCAGCATTTGACGGCATTCATTTTCGTCTTTCGGCGCCATAATCACGATATTCGGGATAGTACGCATATAGGCATAATCATATGCACCGGCATGCGTCGGCCCATCTTCACCGACCAGACCGGCACGATCAATACCAAAAGTGACATCCAGATTCTGCAAGGCTACGTCGTGTACCAGCTGGTCATAACCGCGTTGCAGGAAAGTCGAGTAAATTGCAACCACCGGCTTCAAGCCTTCACAAGCCATACCGGCAGCCAAGGTAACTGCATGCTGTTCGGCAATCGCGACATCAAAGAAACGTTCCGGATATTCTTTGGCAAATTTGACCATGCCTGAGCCTTCGCACATCGCAGGTGTGATTGCGAGCAAACGTGCATCTTGTGCCGCTTCATCGCAAAGCCATTGTCCAAATACATCCGAATATTTCGGTGCAGTATTGCTGGCGGCAACAGCATTGAGTTTACTAATCGCGTGATATTTGATTTGATCTGATTCTGCCGGAGCAAAGCCTTTGCCTTTCTTGGTATAGATATGAATCAGGCGGGGGCCTTTACGTTTTTTCAGCGCATTAAAGACATGCACCAGCTGTTTGACATCGTGACCGTCATAAGGACCAAAATAATCAAAGCCAATGGCTTTAAACAGGTTGTCTGCTGCATCGGTTGCTGCACTGTGTAATCGCGAGTTATACAGCCACTCCGGATGCGGCTGTACATAAGCCTCTCCCTCTTCAGTCACGTTGATGAATTCACCACGCTCCCAAATTGCGGCTAAATGCTTGGCAAAACCACCAGTACTGCAAGAAATCGACATATCATTATCGTTCAGCACCACCATCAGATCCGCCTGATGTGCTACCGCATCATTCATGGCTTCAAAAGCCATACCTGCCGTCATGGCACCATCACCAATGATCGACACCACCTCACATGGCTTGTTTTGATAACGGCGCGCTAGAGCCATGCCAAGACCGGCAGAAATCGCAGTAGACGAGTGGCCTACCCCAAAAGTATCAAATTCAGATTCTTCACGTGCCGGAAAGGCTGCCAGACCATCTTTAGCACGAATGGTGGTGAGCTGTTCACGACGACCTGTCAATGCTTTATGCGGATAGGCTTGATGACCGACATCCCAGATCAGGCGGTCATGCGGCGTATTAAAGCAATAATGTAAGGCCACGGTGAGTTCAATTACACCAAGGTTGGCACCAAAATGTCCGCCACTTTGCCCGGCAGCATACAAAATGAATTGACGTAACTCATCTGCCACTTGTTCTAGCTGGCTTTGCTCGAGTGCACGCAGTTGCTCAGGATGATTGATCGCATCAAGCAACGGTGTTACAGGGCGTTGAGTTGGGATTTCTGTATACAGCATATTATGGCAAAGCCTTCTAAAGCCTGGCAAATCTAAAGCTAGGTCAATGGGGAGTACCCGATCATATAGCTGAATTGTAGCAGCTTCAATTCAGCTACGCTTCTAGCGATGCAATATTAAACAATGATCTCGTCGGGGTGAAAAAATCGCAGCCTACGATTATCCTGAATAATCTTACTATTTATCAACTATTATCGTTCGCTTTCTACAAAAAAGAAAATCTAATGCAGAATTTCGACTTTGCAATTCTACCAATGTTCAATCATTACGCTATACTTTAGCTAATTTCAGGATTTAACGGGTTCAGCTGTGCCAATCGAGTTTGTCGCAACGTCAAGATTACCTACCGCTCACGGTGAATTTAAAATTACTGTATTTCAAGACCCTAAGACCGGTGAAGAGCATGTCGCACTGTCTAAAGGACTTGAGGAAGTATCAGATGAACCTGTGGTGGTCCGTGTACATTCTGAATGTTTAACCGGTGATGCCTTTGCTTCACTCAAATGCGACTGTGGCCCGCAATTACAAGCAACTTTAAAACTGATCAATGAATTGGGCCGCGGAGCTATTCTGTATTTGCGTCAGGAAGGGCGTGGTATTGGCCTGACCAATAAAATTCGTGCTTACGCCCTGCAGGATCAAGGCCATGACACCGTAGATGCCAACCTGATGCTGAACCTGCCGGCGGATGCACGCCAATATGATATGTGTAGCATTATGCTGGATCATTTACAGATAAAATCGGTACGTCTCGTGACCAACAACCCTTCAAAAATAGAAGCCTTAAAAGCACAAGGCATTAATGTAGTCGATCGTGTCCCGCTAACAGTAGGCTTAAACCCGTTTAATGAACAATACCTTAAGACCAAGCACGAACGCATGGCACATCTTTATAAAAAGGATGATTTTTAATATTTTTAAACCCTGTCCTACCTTATTTTAACTGAATCCTTCCAAACCTCCCTTTCTTGCGCTTCGACTTAAAGCCATGTTTAAGTCTGGCTCAGGGAGGCTTTCTCTCTCTTTCTTAAAAATGGGGTTTAGGAGGAGATTAAATCGTCATCGAGAAAATCCGACTTTCTGGCATCCGTCGCTTTAAACGTAAATCAAAAGCCATACAAATATTGCGTACAAATGGTTTCCCTTTCTCCAGAATTGTGACTGACGAGTCTGAAAATTCAATTAAACCATCCTGTGCCATTTCCTCAAGCTGTTCCAAAACCTCATCAATTTCAGGAAAAAGCATCTCGGAATTTTCCCATGAGGTGCTAAAGCTGCACATCAAATTTAGAATATGTTGCCGGATGATCAGATCTTCCTGGTTTAAGACATGTCCTTTAAATACCGGAATTTCATTGCGCGCCAGGCATTCATAATATTCTTCAATGGTTTTCACATTCTGCGCAAAGCTGTACCAGCTATCGCTGATTGAAGAAATCCCGAGTCCAATCATCACCTGGGTTTTAGAGGCTGTGTATCCCATAAAGTTGCGATGCAATGTTCCAGCTTGAAAGGACTGGTACATCGCATCTTTTTCTAAGGCAAAATGATCCATGCCGATTTCATGATAACCATGTGCCAGAAGTTTCTTTTTACCCGCTTCATAGCATTCCCGTTTGATCGCATCTTTGGGTACATCGGCATCTTTAAAACCGCGCTGACCATTGCCTTTAATCCAGGGCACATGTGCATAGCTATATAAAGCCAGACGGTCCGGCAAAAGCGAATTGGTTTGCTCAATAGTATTTAAGACATCATCCAGACTCTGAAATGGCAGACCAAACACCAGATCATGAGAAATCGATTCATAGCCAATTTCTCTTGCCCATTCGGTTACCTGTTTAACATTTTCATACGGCTGAATCCGGTGAATCGCCTTTTGCACGGTTTCATTATAATCTTGCACCCCATAACTGACCCGACGAAAACCAAGGTCATACAATCCTTGCAAATGCTCACGCGTGGTATTATTAGGATGGCCTTCAAAACTGAATTCATGTACAGGCGCTACGTCGGCTTTGGCCAGAATGCCTTGAATCAGTTGAGCCAGATGCGCCATTGAAAAAAATGTCGGTGTTCCCCCACCCAAATGAATCTCTTTAATTATGGGCTTTTCTTGTAATAGCTCACAATATAAATCCCATTCTTTCAGCACTGCCTGAATATAAGGCTGTTCAACTTCATGGCGTTTGGTCACACGCTTATGACACCCGCAGAAGGTACACAGACTTTCACAAAATGGCAGGTGGATATACAAGCTAATGCCTTCACTTTGATTGGATTCCGCAAAAGACTTTTTTAGCGTTTGCTTCCATTGTTCCAGCGAGAAATTCTGCTCTTCCCAATACGGAACCGTGGGATAACTGGTATAGCGCGGACCGGGAACATTATATTTTTGAATCAGGGAATTGACCTGTACCGACATGACACCCACCTTTACCATCGAAAAATGCTCAAGCCAATGAGCGCTTGCAAGTTATTGTGCTGAGCTTGAAAAAAGAATTCAACCTAGCCCTTTGGTCGGATTTAATGGTGCATTCTGTTTATGAATAGTGGAATGTAAGGTCTGGGCTGATGAATTGCATCACCAAATAGACCTTAATCTTTGACTGATTTTATGCTTTGATGTAATTAGTTTTTTATTTCCCTACGAGGGTTCTGATGCAGCATCCTACATCTACGGATATTCAACGCGTTCGTGAATTTCTCCTCGACTTGCAGGCACGGATTTGTGCGGCACTGGAGCAACAGGAACGTGCTGGCGGCGGTACGGCCGAATTTATTATTGATGACTGGGAGCGCCCGGAAGGTGGTGGCGGCCGTTCACGTGTTCTGCAAAACGGCACGGTCATTGAAAAAGGTGGGGTAATGTTCTCCCACATCAACATTTCCAAACTGCCCGCTTCTGCGACTGAACGCCATCCCAATATTGCCGGTGCCAAAGCGCAAGCAATGGGAGTATCACTAGTCATCCATCCAAAAAATCCGAATGTGCCCACCTCACATGCCAACGTGCGTTTATTTGTCGCAGAGAAAGAAGGTCAGGATCCGATCTGGTGGTTTGGTGGCGGTTTTGACCTGACCCCGTTTTATCCGAATGATGAAGATGTACTGTCTTGGCATCAAACGGCGCATGATCTGTGTGCTCCATTTGGTGCAGAAGTTTATCCTGAACATAAACAATGGTGTGATCACTATTTTTACCTGAAACATCGTGACGAGCAGCGCGGTGTGGGCGGCTTGTTTTTTGATGACCTGAATCAATGGGATTTTGAAACCTGTTTCCAGTATATGCAGGCTGTAGGCAATGGTTATCTGGAAGCCATTCTGCCAATTTTCCAGCGCAATCAGGATAAACCCTATACCGAAGCACAACGCGAATTCCAGTTATACCGTCGTGGTCGTTATGTAGAGTACAATCTGGTTTATGACCGCGGCACCCTGTTTGGTTTACAGACTGGCGGCCGGATTGAATCGATTCTGGTCAGCCTGCCCCCGCTTACCGGATGGTCATATCGCCCGGAATGGGATGAAGGCTCACCCGAAAAACGCTTAACAGATTATTACCTGAAACCACACGACTGGTTAACAGAATTAAAATCCCAAGCAATGAAATGATACAAACAGCCCTCAAATGGAGGGCTTTTTTAATGGATAGTTCCTCTATACTGTTGCATAGAAATATCTGATTTGATCGCAGCACCCTATCGCTACATCGATCACCTTCTATTTGATGTTTAGTGAGAAATAAAAATGCATAATCTTCAATTAAATCTACCTATATTGGCCTTTTGGCTTTTCCTTGCTCTCGCCATCAGTGCGATGAGTACCGCAATTTTGAGTCACAACCTGATTCTGGATGGCGCAGCTATTCTGGTGAGTATTCTGACTGGGGTTGGAGTCGTTTTTAGTATGGCGCTGATATTTGCGGAACATATTATGGAGATTTGCAGTTCCTAACATCCTGACAACCTAGCAGTAATTAAAGATTGCGCAGGCTTTAGTCCCTGCGCTTTTTCACGTATATTGATGGCCATTTCCGCACATGGACATTGTGAAATGAGCAAACAATTTGCCGTGATTGGTAACCCGATTGAACAGTCACGTTCTCCAGAATTGCATCACGCCTTTGCTGCTAAAACTGGTGTCGACCTGAGTTACACCAAGCGTCTGGCTCCACTGGATGGCTTTGAAGCCAATATTCAGGACTTCTTTAGTCAGGGTGGTAGTGGCCTGAATGTTACTGTCCCCTTCAAAGAGCAGGCTTTTATTCAATGTCAGGTGTTGAGTGAGCGGGCCAAAATTGCCAAAGCCGTGAATACCCTCTGGATGGAAAATGGGGTCCTGCATGGCGACAATACTGATGGTCAGGGCCTGGTCGAGGCGATCCGTGCTTTAGACTGGCCACTGGACAATACAGCTATCTTAATTATTGGTGCAGGCGGTGCCACGCGTGGCGTGATTTATCCTCTGGCGCAGGCGGGTGCGAAAAAAATCGTGATTGCCAATCGCACCTTGGCACGCGCGAAACAGCTGGTTGCTGATATTCAGAATGCCGTACCGCAAATCGAATTACAGGCAATTTCTCTGGATAATCTTAGCGGTGAATTTGATCTGGTGATTAACGCGACTTCTGCAAGCCTCAGCGGTGATACCCTTATTCTACCGGAAACGTTACAGTTTAAGAGGGCCTATGAAATGGCCTATGGTAAACCCTCTTCCTTTCTGGATCAGGCCAAGGCGCGCGGTGTTCCCACGTCAGAAGGCTTTGGAATGCTGGTCGGTCAGGCGATTGAATCTTTTTACATCTGGAATGGCATCAAGCCGGACTTAAAAGAGTTTCTTTAAAAGCCCTATCTATCCAATGAGTTCAGTTCGGGTTGTAACTATAGCCCGCAACTGAATTTCCTCTAACCGTCCAGAAGCTGAGACACCATGGATTGGTTCTAGTGACATTTTAGAAGCCGGCCTGTTTTAACTTAAATTTGAGCACAATTCATACAAAAGTATACTGGACATATCACCTTTTAATTTATTAAAGTCCAATGTGATAACAAGTTTTCAATCTTCCTGCAATATCTATACTAGTCAATAAAATTAACCGAGTTAATTGACTGGAATTAAAAATCGATTCGCTTTTCTGACATTTTTATTCACTGAATTCATCAATGTTTTTTTATCTCCAATGTGAATAATCAAAGAATCGATACAGATAATCCAAAACTATTTCAATCAGGATTAAACGCATGCCAGCATATAAAGCCCCTTTACACGACATTCGCTTCCTTATGAATGAAGTGCTTGACTACCCTGCGCACTACCAGAATTTGTCGAATGGTGAATATGCCGATGCCGACACGGTAGATATGATCTTAGAAGGTGCGGCAGATTTTTGTGAAAATGTACTGTCACCTTTGAACCAAAGCGGTGATGAAGAAGGCTGTCATTTTGAAAATGGCGAAGTAAAAACCCCGAAAGGCTTTAAGGAAGCTTACGAACAGTTCGTACAAGGTGGCTGGCAAGGTCTGTCTTATCCTGAAGAGTTTGGTGGCCAAAACCTGCCCATGTCTTTAAACCTGATCAAATCAGAAATGATGGGTACTGCGAACTGGTCATTCCAGATGTATCCGGGTTTAAGTGTGGGCTGTATCAATACTATTATCCAGTATGGTACCGATGAGCAGAAAAACACGTATCTGCCTCACCTGGTTGCAGGAACTTGGGCGGGCACCATGTGTCTGACTGAACCACAATGTGGTACGGATCTGGGTCAGGTAAAAACCAAGGCAGAGCCGAAAGAAGATGGCACTTATGCGATTTCAGGAACTAAGATTTTTATTTCCGCAGGTGAGCACGACCTCACTGAAAATATCGTACATATTGTACTGGCACGCCTTCCGGATGCACCGCAAGGCACCAAAGGGATTTCCCTGTTTATCGTACCGAAATTTATTGCTGCTGCAGATGGTGGGATCGGTGAACGCAATCCAGTAAACTGTGGCTCGATAGAACACAAAATGGGGATTCGCGCTTCAGCAACGGCTGTACTGAATTTCGACAATGCGACTGGCTACCTGATTGGTGAACCAAACAAAGGCCTGCATGCCATGTTTACCTTTATGAACACGGCGCGTATTGGTACTGCAATTCAGGGCATCTGCCATGCTGAATTGTCATTCCAGGGTGCTTTGCCTTATGCCAAAGAGCGTATGTCAATGCGTGCCCTGTCTGGCAAAAAAGATCCAGAAAAAGTAGCGGATGCAATCATTCATCATGCCGATGTACGCCGCATGCTGTTGACGCAAAAAGCCATTGCTGAAGGTGGCCGTGCCATGATTTATCATGCAGCACAAATTGCCGATAATATGAATGATGCTTTGCTGCGTGGCGATACCGCTGCTTTTGAACAGCATGATGATCATCTTGGTTTCTACACCCCTATCCTGAAAGGCTTCTTGACCGAAATGGGCTATGAAGCATCAAATCATGGTATGCAAGTCTTTGGTGGACATGGCTATATCAAAGAATGGGGCATGGAACAGATCGTACGTGACTCACGTATTTCTACCCTGTACGAAGGTACTACAGGTGTTCAGGCACTGGATCTGATCGGCCGTAAAGTGCTGTTGACGTCGAAAGGCAAAGTGATTCGTGATTACACTGCTGAAATTCTGAAATTCTGCGGTCAGCATGCGCGCAATAAATACATGCGCCGTTTCGCCTGGGATTTAACCAAGCTCTGTGCACAGTGGAATGCCTTAACCGTGCGTATTATGCTGGCTGCACGTAAGGACCGCGACATCGTGTCTTCTGCGTCAGTCGATTTCCTGATGTTCTCCGGTTATGTGATGATGGCCTACTTCTGGGCACAGCAAGCTGCAGTTGCTTCAGCCAAACTGGCATCTGGTGATGGTGCGGAAGTTCCAGAATTCTATAAAGCAAAAATCAAAACTGCTGATTTCTACTTTGAACGTATTCTGCCACGTACCCAAGGTCATGCAGAAGCGATGGTGAATCCCTCTAAAACCATGACGGCACTCGCGCCAGAACACTTTAGCTTCGATTACTAAGCTGTAAATTGTCTCAAAAAGAGCGTTTCGGCGCTCTTTTTATTGACTCAAATATCTTTCTTTCAACTTAAAAAACCTTTCTGGATATAAAATATACAAATTTAATTTTATATTTTTCAACATCCTAATAAATTAGCCAAATAAAACGCTTGTATATCTCAAAATAAGCGGTATGATAACCCCAACTAGAAAAATTCTTGTTTTGGTTAGTCTTCTTTTAAGTATCGCAGTTTTAGTCATAAACCTTCGTATTACAGATCAAAAAGCTCCATCCTTTTTATTTTTCAAAGTTACAGTTAGTCATCTGAAATTTTGGCTATAAATTCATACGATTCAATAGGTTATATTATGTCTAATACAGTTAACGGTACAGTAAAATGGTTCAACGAAACTAAAGGTTTCGGTTTCATTCAACAAGAATCAGGTCCAGACGTTTTTGCTCATTTCAGCGAAATCACTGGTTCAGGTTTCAAAACTTTAGTTGAAGGCCAAAAGGTTTCTTTCAGCGTAGCTCAAGGTCAAAAAGGCCCTACAGCTGTAAATATCGTTGCTCTATAATTTAGACGCAAGATATTGAAAAAAAGCACTCTTAGAGTGCTTTTTTTGTGCCTATCATTTTTTAAAGATTATTTGGTTGTTCTAAAAACCGGTGTGCTCTATGCCAGGCTAAAAATACCGGATCAGGAGCAAAACGTTTTGGTACGTCGATTCGTTTACCGTGATAGGGCTTTAAATAGGCATATAAACTCACATCTTGCTTGGCTTGATTCGCAATACACACTTTAAGCCCTTTATCTAGTGTGATAAATCCCTGATCAAAAGCTTGATCCAATAAAGAAGATAAACAAATTCCATTACGCGGATTTTTTCGGTGTGCCTGATTTTCAGACCAAGGTACAATATGAGAAGCCACTAAAAAGGCTTTGGTCTTAATGCCGGAGATCGCACATTGATATTGATAATTGAGTTTAACTTGTAAGGCAAATTCTTGATGTGCCGAGCCGCGAACCTTTACTTTGGCATATTGATCTTCAACACTATAATCAAGGATTTCTTGACGCAAATGCGTATCCCGCAAAGTGTCCTGTTTTTCCCCTCTTCCCGCTAATTTAAGTAATCGCCAAAAATCATCTGCCGTGATCTCATTCATGCCATATTGTTGAAAAAAATGTTCCCAAGTATTTCCGCGTGGTTTAAAAGTCCATTGAAAATTTTCCAAATCGGACTGCAGAATGGGATCTATAAAACGTATACCATCGATCACTTCCGCAAAGACCGGTTTGGTTTGGCGTTTTTGATGATTTTGAGGAATAGCATTAGGTGCAATAATCTTGGCTATACGACCTGCACCATAAAGATAGAATTGATTTTTAATTTCAGAAGCTTTTTGCGGTCGTCGATATAAAAAGAAATCTCCTTCTCTGACCCGATTATATTTACTTTGATCCCAATGATATTCTTTAAAGTCCCGATCTTCATAAACCAGATGATCACTTTTACTATCAAAAATAAAGAATCGGGTGTCAGTTAAATCCAGCTGTTGAAAAGCCCATAATGTATCCACCTGCCCACCCTCTAGAAATTATAATATTCAATTAATTTAATCTTTGAATATTCTCAGAAAACTTCTCTCTAAGAAAGCTTCAATCAGACTTTAGGTATTTATTTAAGGCAATAAAAAACCCCAATAAAATCCTATTAGGGTTTCTTTTAGAACAATGGGGAAATTAAATAATTAAAGAAATTCTTCTAATACCGAATTTAAAAAGATATGCCCCTGCTCGGTACATGAAAGCCGGTCTTGATCATCGACCATTAATTTTCTTTCACGTAAAGAGCTCAGTAACTCATGTAAAGTATCTAGACTCAAACCGGTACGTTCGGCATAGAGTTTGGCTTCCACGCCCTGATTTAAACGTAATGCATTCATCATAAATTCAAAAGGCAGGTCGGCATCTTCAATGCGCTTAAACTGCACATGTTCGGCAGGTACTTTGGCTAAGTAGTCCTTAGGTAAACGGGTTTTCTGGAACCGATACACGCCATGCGGCTGAGTGACTTTGCCATGTGCTCCGGCACCAATCGCCAGATAGTCACCAAACTGCCAATAATTCAGATTATGCGCTGAAGGCAATTCTTTACGCCAGGCCGAAACTTCATAGTTGATAAAACCCTGAGATTTTAGGTAGAGCTCACCCTGCTCCTGAATATCTTCCAAGACTTCATCGACAGGCAAAATCGGTTGAGTCCGGAAAAATACCGTATTGGGTTCAATCGTCAACTGATACCAGGAAATATGGGTAGCACCCTGCTCCACTGCCAGTTTTAAATCATGTAAAGCCTGTTCTAAAGTCTGTTCCGGCAAACCATGCATCAAGTCGACATTAATCCGCTGAAAACCTGCTTCACGTGCCAACCCAATGGCAGAAATCGCATCTTCATTACTATGGATCCGTCCCAAATGCTTGAGATGATCGGTATTAAAACTCTGCACCCCAATCGACAGGCGGTTAATACCGGCCTGCAAATAGCCGGCAAACGGATCATGTTCGACCGTGCCGGGATTGGCTTCCAGGGTAATTTCACAGCCTTCGGCAAAGGGAATAATGGCTTTGAGCTGACCAAATAACCATTGATAACCTGGGGCAGAAATCAGTGACGGCGTCCCCCCACCAATAAAGACACTGTGAATCTGCCGGCCTTGGGCAAAATTGACCTGAGTTTTAAAGTCTTCCACCAGTGCTCGTAAATATTCCTGTTCCAATTCTAGTGATAGCTGACCATCCGGAACCGCATGTGAATTGAAGTCACAATAAGGACATTTGCGCACACACCAAGGTATATGAATATATAAGGACAAAGGGACAGCAGCAGGATTCAATTCAGCCAAAGAACTACTCAAAAACGATTACAAGATATAGCGGAATTTTAACATGACTCGGCGGCAACACTGCTAAAATTAAATTTGATCGTGTGATATGTCTAAAAATTTAAATAGAATTAGTCAGTTAAAATTATGAAAATATCTTCTCAACTTATTATTTTACTTCCTTTGGTTTTTGCAATCGGTGTTTTATTGACACTCCAGACTGCAATTAATACACAACTGAAAGAATATTTATATTCTCCTATTCAAGCTGCATTTTTTTCCTTTTTGATTGGTACAATAGTGCTCGCCGTAATCGTACTTTTTCAGTCCAATCCCAGACCCAGTTTACAGGAACTGATGAGTGTTCCCTGGTATTTATGGCTAGGGGGAATCGTGGGTGTATACGCGATTAGTATGAGCATTTATGCAGCGCCCAAACTTGGCTTTCTGGTTCTTAGCGGTCTCATTATTTTTGGTCAGATGGTAATGTCGATGCTGGTCGATCATCTGGGATTATTGGGTAATGAAAAAATGCCGGTTAACTGGCAACGTCTTTTAGGCGGCGTGGTAATTTTTATTGGTGTGCTTCTCACTTTACAACGCTAAACCTTCTATTTAAGCACATGATCACGATGAGTAATTTTTGTGTCGAATGTTTCACCAGTCACAACCTTTGGTTTTGAATTAAAAAAACTTTTCCATCTGATGCTGCCTATTCTGGTAACCCAATTTTCTCAGGCTGGTCTGGGCCTGATTGATACCATTATGGCCGGTCACCTGTCTGCTACCGATCTTGCCGCGATTGCCGTCGGAGTAGGACTCTGGATTCCAGTGATGCTGCTGTTTAGTGGCATTATGATTGCCACGACGCCTTTGGTTGCCGAAGCTAACGGCGCACGTACACCTGAAAAAATTGCCACCATTGCACGTCAATCGCTTTGGGTTGCCTTGATTCTTGGAGTAATTGCCGGCTTGATTTTACAACTCTTGCCAGCCCTTTTACCTCTCTTGGGTGTACCGGAAAGCTTGCAGCCTAAAGCCAGTTTATTCCTGCATGCGATTGGTTTTGGTATGCCTGCGGTAACCATGTATGCAGCCTTACGCGGCTACTCAGAAGCGATTGGAAATCCTCGCCCGGTCACCGTGATTAGTTTATTGGCCCTGGTTTTGCTGGTTCCGCTGAACTATATCTTTATGTATGGTATTGGTCCTGTTCCGGCCCTAGGCAGTGCAGGCTGTGGGTTTGCCACAGCGATTTTGCAGTGGTTAATGCTCATGACTCTGGCATTGTATATCTTTAAAAACAGAGCCTATCAGCGTACTCAGCCTTTTACTCACTGGGAAAAAATCAACCCGGAATGGGTGAAGCGTATTCTGCAACTGGGTTGTCCGATTGGATTGGCGATCTTCTTTGAGGTCAGTATTTTCAGTACAGCAGCAATTGTGCTGAGTCCTCTGGGAGAGACCATTGTCGCTGCCCATCAGATTGCTATTTCTGTCACTTCACAACTGTTCATGATCCCCATGTCACTGGCGATTGCCCTGACCATTCGGGTCGGCACCTACTATGGTGAACAGAACTGGCAAGCCATGCGTAAAGTGCAATATCTCGGCCTGATCACTGCCACTATTCTGGCGATCCTGACCATGATTCTGCTTTGGGTTTTCCGCAATGAAATCGTGGCACTCTACACCTCAGATCTGATCGTAAGCCAAATTGCGGTGTATCTGATTCTGTTTGCCATTGCCTATCAGCTGATGGATGCCTGGCAGATCAGTGCGGCAGGTTGTCTGCGCGGCATGCAGGATACCAAGGGGCCGATGTGGATTACCATGCTGGCTTACTGGGTCATCGCCTTCCCGGTTGGAGTATATTTATCCCGCTTTACCGAGATGGGCGCCGCCGGTGTTTGGGTTGGCCTGATCGTGGGTTTAAGTGTTGCCTGTGTTTTATTGCTGGCACGACTCTATAGCAATAACAGACGTTTAAGCTTAAAGGTATAAAAACTTAGCGACTTTCAAGCAATCTTAAATATTGGGTAGGTGACATGGATGTCACCGTTGAGCTGTGAAACAGAGAAGTAGCATCAGACCAACGAAACGGTTTTGTTAATTTTGCCATGACAAAAGTAAGAGCTGCCTAAGCGACAGCATAAAAATAAAAGATGAGAGCATCGCCTTGAGCATTGTAATTTCGATGTAGAAGTTAAGAATTAGCTCCCAAAGCCTCCTTCAGTCCTTCTGGAATCTCCGATTCATCCACCACAACTTTGGTCACCACCTGCCCCACAATCACATCCGTACCATTAAAAGTCATGGTGGGTGACCCATATAACTCATAACCTTCATTTAAGGCACGGGTCACCCGCGCACAAAAATGCACATCATCCTTCCCAGTAAAATATCGATAGACTTTCATTGAATTTTCTTCATTACAGCAATCTGTTTATTCTAAGCTTTTAGCCATAAAACAACATTCAGAATTAGTACTCGGTCTTATCTAAAACAATGATGGATTCCGGTGTACTATTGTCATTCAAGTCAATGTAAGGAAGATAAATCTTTTAACAAATCAGAGATGATGCATTAAACATGGAGAAGCTGAAGGAAATCACAACACAACCTCTACAATTAAATCTAGGCAATTCAACCTTTGTCACCTATGATCAAATACATCCGTTCATTTTTGGTTTCAAGGAATCTCGCATGGCAAAAACGGCTAGCACACCCGGTCGTCGCTTTATGAAACTTGCCGGAATGACCGCAAGTATTGCAGGTAAAACCCTCTCCAATTCCATTAAAAATCTAACTGCCGATGAAGAGCAGAAAAATACTGCGCGCAGCAAACTATTTCAGGATATTGGGGTACAGATTGCAGATACCTTGGGAGAGATGAAAGGCGCAGTCATGAAAGTCGGCCAGATTGCCTCGCAATATAAAGACGTTTTCCCGCCCGAAGTCGCCAAAGCCATTGCCAAGTTACAACGTCAGGCACCCCCCATGCCATTTAAGGAAATTCAGGCACAGGTAGAAAAAGAACTGGGTAAACCCTTAGCACAGCTTTTCCAGCACTTTGATGAACAGCCATTTGCTGCAGCCTCGATTGGTCAGGTACATAAAGCGATCCTGCCAGATGGCCAGCAAGTTGTGGTCAAAGTGCAGTATCCTGGGGTAGATGAAGCCTGCGAAAGTGACCTGAAACAAGTCCGTCTGGCACTGCGCATGATGGGCGTGTTAAAGATTGACCGTAAACTTCAGGATCAGCTGTTTAAGGAAATTCAGCAGAGTCTGGACAATGAGCTGAACTATGAAATCGAAGCACAGAATCTGGAAATCGCCCGGACTTTCCATGAATCTCTGGACAGTAAAATTATAATTCCGAAAGTGTTTCATGAGTACTCTTCACGGCATATTCTGACTTTGAGCCAGGAGCTTGGGAAAAGTATTGAAACCGCTAGCACTTGGCCACTCGAGACCCGAAATGCTTTGGGACGCCGTTTATTCCGTGCCATTGGTCAGGAAATTTTCTATCTGAAACGCTTTCATTGTGATCCGCATCCTGGCAATTTCGCCTTCCGTGAGGATGGTTCTGTGATTGTTTATGATTATGGCGGCGTCAAGACCTTATCGACCGAAGTTATTGAACATTTCAGGGAACTGATTCAAGCTGCGCGCGAAAAGAATATTCCCGTAATCGAACAACAACTGGATGCACTGCATTCATTGACTGAGACCGGAAAATTCCCGACAGAATTGTATGAACAATGGCTGGAAGTACTCATGCGTCCTTTAGTCACCCACTATGATTTCGCCGAAAACTCAGCGCATCATGATGGTATGGAACTGCTGAAACCTTCCTTAAAATACTGGGATGTGTTTAAACCTTCTCCAGATACCTTAATGGTGAACCGGACGATTTCAGGGCAGTACTGGAACCTGATTCATCTTAAAGTAAATGATGATTTAAGTGATGTATTTGAAGAGCTCGTACCCAGTCGCAGCTAAATAGAGGCGACTGGCTTACGCGTTGTAACCCTAAATTACTTGAAAGCGTAAATGTTACATTATAACATTTGATCAATAATCAAGAGGAATTTAGATATGCGTTCAGATATCCACCCTGAGTATCGTGAAGTGTTATTCCATGATACCAATGCCGATGCCTATTTTGTGATTGGCAGTACCATGAACTCCAGTCAGACTAAAGAATATCAAGGTAAAACATACCCTTATGTAACACTAGATATTTCAAGCGCTTCTCATCCTTTCTATACGGGTGAGCAACGTCAGACCAGTAATGAAGGTCGTGTGGCAAGCTTCAACAAACGTTTTGGCCGCTTTAAACGTGGTTAAAAATGAAAACCGTCGATTATCTCAATCTTCGAATCGTGGTTTATGTCAGGAAATAACCTCCAGTTTCCTGACTTTTTTATGTCCGTTTTAACTGTGCGATAGCATCCATGACGTTAAATAAAAGCCCAGCGCCAGAACCATAATGCCGATGATTAAGCTGGATAATGCATATAATACCGCTAGGCCCATAGCCCCTTGCTTGAATAGCAAAAAGCTTTCCAGACCGAAACTGGAAAATGTAGTAAAACCACCGAGAATTCCCACCATTAAAAACAGACGAGCTTCCTGTTGAAAGATTGGATATTTTTGGCTACAGGCAAAAAAAATCCCCGCACATAAACAGCCTAGAATATTGATCCACCAGGTGGGCCAAGGAAACTGCATTTGTGGTTTAAACAGCCAAAGTCCTGCTGCATAACGCAGACTGGCACCGACTGCCCCACCCATTGCCACCCAAAGCCAGCCCATATTTTTTCCTATCTATTTATTGATCAAGTTTATCTTATCCAAATTTTTAAACTTAACATGGATAATTTTCACTATTATCTTGAACGGAAAATCAATCAAATACCATGGAACTTCGCAAGAAAATTGCTATATTTATCGCATCGAATTTTCATGAATGGCACAGGAAAAATAGCATGGCACAGGATTTATTGGCCCAGTTAACGGCAGGCGAAGCAAAATTTGCAGATGTGATTGCATATATTGACTCGCGCTATACGCATACACCAACTGCATTTAAAAATGGCCAGCAAAATAATGCGGCTACAGAAAACCAAGGCAGCGCCAAAGTCTTTTCTTTTGCACAACTCAATGGTCTGGATCAGGCACAGACCTTAAGCCTGTTTGCTGAGCATTATGCTGCTGTACTGGCGACGCTAGAGTCGACCGATCATCAGAATATCCGTCAGTTTATGCTTAATGGGTGGGATGGAATTGCCTTTGAAGGTCAGGCTCTAATTGCAAAATAAGTCTTCAACAGATAAAAAACCGTTCATAGGAACGGTTTTTTTAGGCATCTCAGCAGTATGCTGGATATCTGTTTAGCTTTTACCGACTTTTTCAATCCACTGAATGGAGCTGACACGGAAAACTTCACAAGCCCCATCCCCCGTATCTGTCGGAGTTAAAGAAGATGTCCAGACCAGATCTTTGTCACGCACTTCAACCAGCTCCCCTTGCATACGCACCAGATCGCCACGCTTCACCTTTTTGATTGCCTTGGCAATTTCAGGATTGGCGGGAATGATATGCATATTGGACACCATCTGCTTGGCTTGTTCTACCGGCACCGGCACCCGATCCATTTTCCAGTTCAGATAACGGTCATATTGATTCACGGTGATATGCCGGGCAATTTCAGGCTCAGCAAATAACCCCCAACTGACTGCATAATCAATCGGAGAGAATTTGGCTTGCGGATCAGAACTATAAACCTTAGAACCCAAAATACGGAAATCACCTTTAAAAGGCTGCAAGACCGAAATTGACTGACCTTTGACCACAGGAGGCAAACCTTTGGCAATATTATGCTCAACAGAACTGTAGCCAGAAATAGGCAGTAACAGGCTGGCGAGCAAAGCATAATGTTTAAAGTGTTTGAACATAATTTTTAATCTAATCCTAATCAAGTTGCTTAAACGTTTTAAGGATATCTTCTTTGATCTTACGTATTTTTTAATGAATAAACAGTTGAACTTGGTAACAAACTGAACAAATTTGGTCAGCTCGGGATATGCCGATTATTTTATTTTCGGTTAAGCTAGAACAAATTCTCATCTCATTAAAATGGCCCGGATGCTGTATAAAATTTATCAACAACATATCTTTCCACATCTTTTAAATCAGGTCATGCAAACCCCGGCTTTGATGGACTTACGCCGCGAATTGCTCTTGGGGGTGTCAAATGAAGTGCTGGAAATTGGTTTCGGTACCGGGCTGAATCTGCCGTTTTATCAACTGGTTGACAAGCTCTATGCGCTGGAACCGAATGCTGATATTTTCAGACTGGCAGAGACGCGGATTCAGCAGGCTGCGTTTCCGGTTGAGCATATTCAAGCCAGCGCAGAAACTTTGCCTTTTGCAGCGAATAGCCTGCAACATGTGGTTTCAACCTGGACACTTTGCAGTATTCCAGATCTCGAACAGAGCTTAAAGGAAATTTATCGGGTGCTACAGCCGGGTGGTACTTTACATGTGGTCGAACATGTGCTGAATCGGCAAAATTTAAAGATCCAGCACCTGCAACATTTACTTACTCCTATTCAAAAGAAAGTCGCAGATGGCTGTCATCTGAACCGCGATATTGAAAATGCCTTGCTGGAAACCGGTTTTGAAATAGAAAGCTTGAATTATATTGATGCGGCAGGTCTACCCAAGATTGGTCAGCATATGCTGTTGGCTCGACTGCGTAAGTCAAGAGGCTAACTCCCTCTGATCTTTTTAGTGATGTTGAATCTGAGTCACTCGCAGTAACTGACAATGGCCGCGATATTTAGAACCTGTACCCACCGTGAATTCTTGTCCAGTCGTACCTGAATGAACGGTAACCAGATCACCACTAAGAGTAATTTTCTGTCCTGGTTTTAACCGGCGAATCTGATCGGCAATTTTTTCAGTGGCAGCAATCAGACTGAAATGCTGCACATGCGTATTGATGAAGTTACGATCTACCTCGCTGATTTGTCCTTCAACCTGATAACAGCGTTTTGCTTCATCAAACTCCAATATTGCCTGCATGGCTGGCAGCGGCTGAGTCAGCAACAGCACATCAATATTGCTGAGATAGGCCAGATCATTAAAACTCCCCACCACAGGACTCGCCTGATGCAGAACCCGACGCTTGGGTTTTACAAAGCGCTGATCATGCACAATATAGGTTTCTGAAATATGCTTGACCGGTTCTACTTTAAAATTTTTAAGTACGCCTTTTTCTTGTAGATGTGGAATAGCGCGGAAAAACTCATTCCAGACCCAAAGTCCAAGCATAAACAGCAGCGCAGTAATCAGTAGTTTTTGCATAATTTTTTATTCTGCATGAGGTTTAGATTAATCCTCAAAATCAATCCGAACAGTTTCAAAACGTACCCGTCCTTCCTGAATCGCTCGGGCAATGGCTTGCTGGCCTTTGGTCAGACGTGCGCCCCCACTTTTAATATCAATCAAGACGACTTCAATATCTTCGGCTGCACCTTCCCCGTCACGAAAATCGCTATAGCCATCAAAGACCACATAATCTACCGGGTCGCCCAGAAACTTAGCATCACTCGGCAGATATTGAAATTCCGGCATGATCGGTGCGAGCTGTTCCGCCATTTTGCCTTTGAGAACGGCACGGCTAGTATTTACACTGCGCTTTTGCGCGGCAATCAGGGATTGCTGATGCTCCAGTTCCAGCTCGGCGATATACTGCTCATATTCGGCCTTGATCCGTCCGTTGCGTGTCTGACTTAAAATAATAGTGGTCAATACCACCCCGATACATGCGCCAATCAGCATGGCCATCCATATGGACATTCAATCTTCCTAATTTACTTGATTTTTATAACATCGCATTCGACTGAAGTTGAGGATATCGGCCATTTGCATACTTGAAAAGAATGATATGCTAGGCTGGAACAGAATAAAATCACCTTGAGTCATGAAAACAATTTTAGTTGCGAATCAGAAAGGCGGTTGTGGTAAAACCATGACAGCCATTAGTTTGGCGTCAGCACTCGCACAAAAGGGTTATACAGTGGCATTGGCCGATGCCGACAACCAGAAATCCACATTGCAATGGCTTAAGCACCGCCCGGCACAGGCGGCACCTATTCAAAGTCTGGACTGGCGCAATAGCAAATCCATTGGTGATGCTCCCAAGCAGATTGAATACCTGATTATTGATGCACCAGGTGCGTTAAGTGACGATCATGCGGAACAGCTGGTCAGTGAAGCACATGCGATTATCATCCCGATCCAGCCTTCTTTTTTTGATATCGATTCAACCCGCCGTTTTCTCAAACATTTACAGGACATTAAACGTATCCGCAAAGGCAAGGTCGAAATTTTGCTTCTAGCCAATCGCACCAAAGCAAATGCAGCCAGCAATCAGGATATACAACAATTTTTTGACAAAATCGACCAACAGCCGGTGGCCTGGATTTCGGAACGCGCCCCTTATAGCCGTTTAGCGATGGAAGGTCTTTCAGTCTTTGATAAACAACAAAAAATTTACCGGGAACTGCAGGATCAATGGCAACCGGTACTAAATGCGATTATTGATGATCCAAGTCAATGGTTTTGAGTCAATAGACTGAATCAGGCTGCAGCTCTTGGAAAATAATCACGCTACTTGGCAATGCAGCATTTTCGATCGCTTTTTTTTCAGTTAATATGCCTGAACACGACCTAAAAATGAGTCATTAAATTCAGTGCAACAATACGCGCCTATATTACAAAAAGTCTTATTATTTGGATTGTTCTTTATCCTGATTTTTTTGAGTTTTCATATACTCAAGTATTTCATCATTCCTGTAGTTTGGGCGGCAATTATTGCCTATATGACTTGGCCCCTGTATCAATCAGTGTTACGTATGTGTGGCAATCGCCCGACACTGAGTGCGACCCTGATGATTCTGGCCGTGATTCTGGTATTCGGTCTTCCGTTTATTTTTGCTATTTTCATGTTGCAGCATGAAGGCCGTAACCTGTATATGGAATTGCAGCGACAGGTCTTTTCCGGTCATCTGAATGTACCTGATTTTATTCGTGGACTTCCGATTGTCGGCAAGGAGATCAGCCGGACCTTAAATGAAATCAATACCGATCCGCAGAGTATCGCGCTGTCGGTATCGACCTGGATTCAAGGTCATCTGAATTATGGCAAAGTGGTACTGAACGAAGTCAGCAAAAATATATTTAAATTATGTTTTGCCATACTTTCGCTGTTTTTCTTCTACCGTGATGGTCAGACCATTTTAAATCAGGTGCGTAAAGCCTTTGAAATGGTGGTCGGACCACGTGTGCATCATTATTTTTCTACTATCTCTGCCACTACCCGAGCGGTGGTCTATGGGGTCGGTTTAACTGCAATTGCCCAGGCTCTGCTGGCAGGTATGAGTTATTTTGTTGCAGGTGTTCCAAATCCGATGGTTTTAACCATTGTGACCTTTATTTTTGCCCTGATTCCTTTCGGTCCACCTCTTGCCTATAGTTCGGTCGCACTGTGGCTGTTTTCGCAAGGACAAACCATTGAAGCTATTGGAGTCATGGTTTGGGGTGTCTGTGTGGTCAGTACCGCCGATAACGTCATTCGTCCCCTGGTAATTTCTGGTGCAACGCAGATTCCTTTCCTGCTGATCATGTTTGGAGTGCTGGGCGGTATTGCCAGCTTCGGTCTGGTGGGGGTATTTATTGGCCCGGTGATTCTGGCTGTACTCCTGGCTATCTGGCGTGAATGGTTACATGAAAGTAATATAAATGAACCATTAATGATGCCTAAAGCGACCCTGGCACATGAGATTGATCCGGAAACAAAAGAGACACCACCCAAAGCACCTTGAAGCATATATTTAATCGACTTAAACAAAACAAAACATTTAAGTACTGATTTTATATAGAGCTTCTGGTCTTGCTCTGTTTAAATGATTTCACCAAACAGAATAAAGATCAGGATGCCAGAATCATGTCTTCATTGTTTAAAATTACGACACTTTGCGCATTAAGCGCAGCACTTTTTACCGGTTGTGCCTCAACCTCTCCATCAAACGAAGTGGTCAGAGCAGTGACTTTAAATGCAGTAACTGCTCAAGGTGTAGGCCAAGAGATTGGTACCGTATTACTCAGTGACAGCCCAGCTGGTCTGGTCATTCGCACCAACTTGAAACAGCTTCCTGCAGGTGAGCGCGGTTTCCATATTCATGAAAATGGATCATGTGCACCTGCAATGAAAGATGGCAAGATGGGTGCAGCACTGGCAGCAGGTAGCCATTACAATCCGAATCAGGCACCACATCACGGTACGCCAACAACCGGTCACTTAGGCGATTTACCAGCGTTGAAAGTTAAGACTGATGGAACTGCGCGTGTCACCCTGCTTGCACCACGCCTGAAACTGGCTGATGTTCAGGGTCGTGCCATTATGGTTCATGCTGGTGGGGACAACTATTCCGACACCCCATTACCATTAGGCGGCGGCGGTGAACGTATTGCCTGTGGTGTGATCTAAATACCCTCATGCCAATGACCAAATAGAGAAAACGGGCAATATGCTCGTTTTTTCATGGATTTTTCTTTTATTTTGGCGTCTAAATTGCATTCAGAACTTTGCGTTTTTACTTTCCGGATCCTGTCCCTGTGAATGCTGCCCGACCTGCGACTGCTACTTTTGTTAAAATTATAAAACCTGTCCTGCTGCCCTTTCAGTCCAGTGCGCTGATAACTTATTGCCTGCAGATCCTGCTGGTGTTTTTAGGTACTACTTTCGGTCTGAAATTTCTGGGTTATGAGTTTTTGATCGTTCCAGTAACTTTAGGAGCAATTGCCACGGCACTGACTGATTTTGATGACCGGCTAAGCCTGCGTTTGCGCAACCTGTTACTGGTCATCATTCTGTTTTTTAGTGTTAGCAGCATTCTGGAATTTCTTGCTCCACATAAATTCTGGTTTGCACTGTGGCTATCGCTATCGAGTGCGCTGTTTATTCTAATGGGTGCCTTAGGCCAACGTTATGCCACAATTTCATTTGGCACCATTTTACTGTCAATCTATACCATGTTCGGCTTGGGCGAATATCAGCACTGGTATGAACAGCCGCTTTATTTTGTCATTGGAGCACTATGGTACGGCCTGACGTCTATTCTATTTTTTCTGCTGCGTCCTACCTTGCAGGTTCAGGAAAATCTCGCACAAAGCTTGCAGCACATGTCGGATTTACTGCTGAGTAAAGCCAAACTGTTTGATCCGGACCAGCATCCGAATGTTGAAAACCTGCTCTATGAGTTGTCCCTTAAAAATACTTTAGTCATTCAGAGTTTTAACCGCAGCAAAGATTCGCTATTGACCCGACTCAAAGCATCGCGTGCCAATCGCAATACCATTTACTGGCTGAATCTGTATTTTCTGATGCAGGATATTCATGAACAGGCCACAGCCAATTATCTGCATTATGAACAGATCGAACAGCATTTTAGCCGCACTGACCTGATTTTCCGGATTCAAAAAAATATCCGCTTGCAAGCCCTTGCCTGTCAGCATCTGGCAGGCTGTGTGCTGCGCAATGAAAAATTTTATCTGTCTGCAGATGATGAACTGGCATTAAAACATTTACAGGAATCGATGCAGGACTGGATTGCCCAACACCCACAGAATATTGAAGTTAAAAATTTACAGCTTATTCTGGCCAATCTGCTGAGTGTACATGAGCAGTTACAACACCTGCATGATCAACAGGCACTGTATAAGCCACGCTATCAGCAGCATTTTGATGACCTGAGCCTGTTTGATGATGATATTCGCGATAGCACAGATCTCTGGCTGAAACTCAAACCACACTTGAGTCCGCAATCGGCACTCTTTCGGCATGCGGTGCGGATTGCCATTGTGTTTCTAGTCGGCTATGCCATTTCATTATTGCCCTTTGCGAAAAATGGCTACTGGATTTTACTGACCAGCCTGTTTGTCTGTCAGATCAGTTATTTTGCCACCAAAAGCCGGCTCAAATTGCGGACCCTAGGAACATTATTGGGGGTCATGCTGGGCGTTCCCATTCTGTATTTTGTGCCAAGTGTCGAAGGTCAGTTACTCCTGACAGTAATTTTTGGTGTCGGTTTTTTCTATCTACGTTCCAAAAAATATGCCATGGCCACTCTCATGGCGACCCTGATGGTACTCCTGATTTTTAACCTGAAAGGTGCCGGTTATGCCATTATTTTACCGCGTATTATTGATACCCTCATAGGCTGTCTGATTGCATGGATGGCAGTAAGCTGGATCTGGCCTGACTGGAATTTTCGTAATATTTCTAGCAATATTAAAAAATCATCGCTTGCTACACTGGACTATTTTGCTGCAGTGGTCGAACAATATCAAAACGGTAAAGATAACAGTATTGCTTACCGGACTGCACGGCGTCTGGCCCACAATGCACAGATTGATTTATCCAGCATGATTTCAAGCCTGAGCACCGAACCGAATCCAGATCCGCAACTGGTTAAAAGTGCCTTTCGCTATCTGGTCTATAGCCATAGCCAGCTCAGTTATATTGCAGCATTGGGGAGTCACCGTGAGCAGGTTACTGATACACAAATTCTGGATTTAATGCGTTGGTGCAAGCAAACCTTAACTGGGGTATTGCTGCAACAACAGCCTTTAGATACCTATGACATTGATCATAAACTGGCAGAAATTCAACGCTTAAGTACACAGGAAAACCTCTCAGCACATCTGCTTTTGGTGCTGAAACAGATCAGTTTATTGCTGGAAACCTTACCGGAATTACTAAAATTACGTCATGAATTACTAGGTGCCGAGATTAAATAACCAACTGCTTTACTTGGTTATAACTTATTAAAAATATTGAATATATCTTTATTATTAAGATTCAATATTCAGGTGATATTCGGTACACTCAAAACTAATTTGGTTAAATCAATATGTATTATGAACATCAAAACTTTGCGTCTGGTCGGTTTGCTTGAAGGGATTTCATTCCTGCTGCTGTTATTTATCGCGATGCCAGTGAAATATATGATGGATAATCCGATTCTGGTCAAATATGTCGGTATGGGGCATGGGGTACTGTTTGTGCTATTTCTGGTGGTTTTATTCGCGGTATGTGAAAAACAGAAATGGTCTCTCAGCATGTTTGTGATGGGTTTAATCGCTTCGATTCTGCCTTTCGGTCCATTCCTATTTGATATGAAACTGAAGAAGCTAGAGCTACCGGTAGCGGAAGAAGCTTGATTGCTCCCTTTCTCTAACTCTCTCCCACAGGGAGAGAGGACCTTCAATATCTATCTATTCTTCATTATTAATTCTAAAAACCATTAAATTTAATGAAAATTCCCTCTCCTAAGCAAGTTTTAAAGTACCGCTTTTAAAACGAAGCGCAAGTGAGGGCTAGGGAGAGGTAAATTTCTTAGAAAATAATCTTTAAGCAAAAAATAAATTTTAAAAAATCAAAACTCTCCACGCTCCTGTCTTTCCAGCATTAACTGTTTGAGTTGCATGCGTGGCAAAGTAAACCAGAGTGCAATCAGAATCAAAGAGGCAGCACAGTAGGCCCAGATATCGTAGGTTTCATATGCCATTCTTACTGCTTCAATGACCACAAAAAAGCTGAGCATCAGGATAATAGAAACCGTCGCGGCCACCGTGCCTTTGGACACTTCTGAAGACATCAGTGCAAAACGGTAAAGTACCGAAAAACTTACCCCCTCACCTAGACTGATACAAGTGGTGCCGATAATCAGACAATGAACAAAATACTCTGGAATCAATAAACCCAGCATCAATAAACCGGCACCCAACAGCATCAGTGGCAGACCCAATAATACGGTTTTACCCAGCGGCATTTTATCGATAATTTTCAGCAGAATCAGATTACCTGCAATCAGGCCGCCCAAGACTGGAAACTGTGCCAGACCATATTGCACACTACTGAATCCAAATTGCTCGACCAGAATCACCGGTGACAAGGCAATCCATAACATCAAAGGCAAACTTACCAAAGGCAAGGCTACAGTCATGATCACAAAGCGTTTATTTTTTAGAACCTGTTTAAAGTCATCCAGAATATAGCTGACCGGCTGTCTGGGAATACTGACGTTCAGGTTTGGCATTTTAGCTTTCAGGCCGAACCAGCTCAGAAATGAAAGAAATGCGATCCCGATAAAACCCCAATGCCAGGAGATGTGATCAATCATAAAGGCACCCAGCACTGGTCCTAGCAAGGGTGCCAGCAAAGACACATTGGCCATCAGTGCCATGACTTTGATGGCATCACGTTCTTCAAAGCTTTCCTGAATGGCGGCATAACCTACAGCGGTAATAAAGGACAGGCCAAAGCCCTGTAAAAAGCGCAGAAATAAGAAACTTTCGATATTGGGTGTTAATAAAATAGCCAGACAGCTGAGGGTAAAAAATGCCACACCACCAAGCAGTACCGTTTTACGTCCAAGACGATCGGACAAAGGTCCCAGAATCGCTGCGACAAATGCCCCACCCAACAGGAAAAAGGACATGGAGGATGGTGCCCATGAACTACTCACGCCAAAATCACGGGTAATCGCCAGCATGGCCGGCTGAATCAGGTCATTACAGATATAGACGGAGAATTCAAACAAGACCAGTGCCAGCGGGAACATGAGTGTGGCACGGGTCAGTTTTTGGATCTGGATATTTTGCATGGGAGTTTTTATTGTCAGTCTGCCGGATGAAGCAGAATGAGCTTTATCTAAAATAGAAAGCAGGAATTTTAGCAGATGAGATATTCAAACGCTCTGAATAAATATAATTGATCGTAGAGATAATCTTCCAAAACAAAAAAGCGCATCCTCTAGATACGCTTTTAACCAAAATCTGTCTAAAGATCAAACACTATTATGGACAGACCGCTTTCTGGAAAGTTTTGGTATTTGCCCCACGCATGCAACGATAGGACCTGTCAGTATTATCCAGCTTCCAGCTCCCGTTTTTACGGCTAAAATAGTAAATGGTCTGGACTGAACGCACTGAATCGTCCTTTAAACGGGTTTCAGTCACTTTGACCTGCCCAATGGTAGGTGTCTCCGCCTTATTGAAAAACTGGCGCAATTCAACCGTCGCCAGTTCCTTACGCAAATCCGGTCTCATTTTCAAAACCTGTTCCAAGGGCGTATCTGAAGAAGACTGTACTTTTGCAATGACCTGTTGCGTGGTGGTACAACCCGACCCCATCACACCGAAAGCTAAAGTTATGACTGCCAATATCCGTAACATATTGTTTAACCCCAAATTGTCATTATTATTCCAACACATCATGCCGAGCTTTTGAATCGAAGACTATTTAGACTCTGTAACTGTATTTACACAGCAATAAAAAAGCGCACCTTTCGATGCGCTTTTTTTAATTTCGAACAATTAAAGATCGAAAAGTTTACCCGGGTTCATGATGCCCTTTGGATCAAAGACTTTTTTCAGGGCTTTCATATATTCAATCTCTTCCGCAGAACGCGAATATTCAAGATATGGCTTCTTGGTCATACCTACACCATGTTCCGCAGAAATTGAACCGTCATATTTTTTCACGGTATCAAAGACATACTTGTTCACGACCTGACATTTGGCAAAGAATTCATCTTTGCTTAAGTTTTCAGGTTTCAGGATATTCAAGTGCAGGTTACCGTCACCAATATGACCGAACCAGCAGATTTCAAAATCAGGATAGTTCTCGCTTACAATCGCATCGATTTCTTTAATGAATGCAGGAACGTGCGTGATCAGAACTGAAATGTCATTTTTATATGGAATAAATGGCGCAATAGATTCTGAAATATCTTCGCGTAAACGCCATAAGCTTTCTACCTGATCAAGGCTTTGGCTCATCACGCCGTCCAGTACCCAGCCCTGTTCCATACAGTGCTCGAAGATTTCCATCGCCTTGTCCATAATCGGCTCAAACGGCGCTTCAAACTCAAGCAACACGTAGAATGGACATTCGGTTTCAAATGGGCGCTGTACATGACCATTGGCCAATACTTTTTGCATTGCCAGTTCACCAAAGAACTCAAACGCAGTTAAATCAATTTCCGCCTGGAAGGCATGCAATAACGGCATGATTGCATCAAAATCAGGTACACCCAGAACCATCACTTGCAGGTCTTGTGGTTGACGCTCTAATTTAATTTCAGCTTCAGTTACTAGACCCAGCGTGCCTTCACCACCGATGAATAAGTGTTGAAGTGCGTAACCGGTTGCATTCTTGATCATGCCCTTGTTCAAGCGAAGGATGTCACCTTTACCGGTTACCACAGTCAGGCCGAGTACCCAGTTACGGGTCATGCCGTATTTAATTACTTTAATGCCGCCAGCATTGGTCCCGATATTTCCGCCGATTTGTGATGAACCTGCTGAAGCAAAGTCAACAGGATAGTACATGCCCTGTTCTTCAGCATAGTTCTGCAACTGTTCAGTCACCACACCTGCCTGCACGCGTACCATACGGTCTGCCGGGAAGAATTCCAGAATCTGGTTCATCTTGTCCATGCTCACCACGATCTCGCCGTTGGCTGCAACTGCACCTGCGGAAAGACCGGTACG
Organism: Acinetobacter sp. 197; assembly: GCF_048148385.1. Taxonomy (NCBI): domain Bacteria; kingdom Pseudomonadati; phylum Pseudomonadota; class Gammaproteobacteria; order Moraxellales; family Moraxellaceae; genus Acinetobacter; species Acinetobacter sp. 197. The sequence goes on along the minus strand of NZ_JAYWZK010000008.1, from coordinate 84,317 downwards.
GCCACCCGATGGTGTCACTGCAACATTGAACTGGTTGGCCAGTTTTACGATGTCCTGGACCTGTTCCGTTGAGGATGGAAAAACAACGACTGACGGGTTTGGATCAAAGTGCTTGGTATGATCGCGACCCCAATTCTGGAGGCTATCCGTATCGGTTTTAATACGGTTTTCACCCACAATTGCAGTCAATTGGGTCAATAACTCAGGGGTTAAAGCGACTGGAGCATTCATCGTTTGCAGACCTAGCATGATTTAAACAAGAAAGACTTCGCTGGTTCATTTGCACATTTTTTATGCATAAAAACATGGATACAAATCAGGCGAAACATGCTGATTAAAGCACCAAAAATGGGAGCTTAAACAGCATGGCGCAATATTATAAGCTATTTTTTGGCGTTTCCCTGAAAAAATGACAATTTTGATAATATACCTTTGAAAATGATGGTTTAATTCAACCAGTTCTATCATTTTCACTACTATCACTTGCAAAAATAGCTGATATTGTAGCCATCAAGGAAATGTATAACCGCCCCATTCCTGTGCTATCATACCGCGACTAAATTTGGCCTTTGTAGCGGAGCCGTAATGAGCCAACATCTTTCTCTACCTAAAGATAAAATCCGTTTTCTATTGCTAGAAGGCGTTCACCAGAACGCAATCGATACATTGAATGCAGCTGGATATACCAACATCGACTATCGCAAAACAGCGCTCGAAGGCGAAGCACTGAAAGAAGCGATTAAAGATGCACACTTTGTCGGTATTCGTTCCCGTACTCAATTGACTGAAGAAGTATTTGAAGCCGCGAACAAACTGATTGCAGTAGGTTGTTTCTGTATCGGTACCAATCAGGTCAATCTTGATGCTGCAATGCGTCGCGGTATTCCGGTATTTAATGCACCATATTCAAATACACGTTCAGTTGCTGAACTGGTATTGGCAGAAACTATTCTTCTTCTGCGCCGTGTACCTGAAAAATCAACAGATACACATGCAGGTGGCTGGAACAAATCGGCTGTCGGTTCATTCGAAACACGTGGTAAAACTTTAGGTATCGTAGGTTACGGTTCAATCGGTTCACAACTTTCTGTACTGGCTGAAAGTCTGGGCATGAAAGTAATCTATTATGATGCGGTGACCAAATTACCTTTAGGTAATGCACGTCAAGTCGGTTCTATGGGCGAATTACTTGCCAATGCAGACGTGGTTACTCTACACGTTCCGGATCTGCCATCTACCCGTAATTTCTTTGGAAAAGAACAGTTTGCGCAAATGAAAGAAGGTTCAATCTTCCTGAATGCAGCACGTGGTACATGTGTCGTGATTGAAGATCTGGCAGATGCGATCAAGTCTGGACACATTGCGGGTGCGGCCGTAGATGTATTCCCGAAAGAGCCGAAAGCAAATGGTGAAGAATTCGTTTCTCCACTACGTAACCTGCCAAACGTGATTCTGACTCCACACGTGGGGGGGTCTACCATGGAAGCTCAGGCGAACATCGGTCTGGAAGTGGCTGAAAAATTCGTTGCTTACTCTGACAAAGGTATGACCCTTTCTGCGGTGAACTTCCCGGAAATCGCGCTTCCATTGACTGAGGGCAAACACCGTCTTCTTCACATCCACAAAAACATTCCAGGCGTATTGTCCAAGATCAACAACCTGTTTGCCGAACACGGCATCAACATCTCTGGTCAGTCTCTGATGACTAAAGGCGATGTAGGTTACCTGGTCATGGATGTCGATGCGACTGCATCTCAGGAAGCACTGGAAACACTTCACAACGTTGAAGGCACAATTCGCGTACGCGTATTGTTCTAATTCAGATTTAAAAAAAGCCACAGTCTTCGGGCTGTGGCTTTTTTTATTGCTTCAAGGTTTTTAGGTTTAAACCTGATCCAGCGTTTGCTGTGCTCCCGCTCTTCGAGTCATCGAAACAAATTTAGTCATGCCAAATTTTAAAATTGCACCAGTGGTGCAAGCGCCGCTGATCTTGCTAATCGCCATGATCAGTATGCAAAGCAGTGGTTCCTTTGCCAAATATCTGTTCGGTCAGTTTCCCATTCTGACCGTTTCAGCCATGCGCCTGCTCCTCGGCGCATTGATTTTGGCATTGATTTTTAAAATATGGCAAATTAACTTCAAACAGGTGAAATGGTCAGCGATTATCAGCTATGGGCTAGCTCTGGCTGGTATGAATATGCTGTTCTATCTGGCGATTGATCGCCTGCCTCTCGGAATTGCAGTTTCTTTTGAATTTATTGGCCCCTTAAGTGTTGCCCTGTTCCACGCCCGACAAAAGTTTGACTTTGTCTGGGTTGGAATGGCAATTCTGGGACTGGTGCTGCTGTTTCCTTTTAATCAGGCTACGCAACAGCTTGATCCGATCGGAATTCTATTTGCCTTGGGTGCAGGTGCCTGCTGGGCACTGTATATCGTCGCTGGACAGAAGCCTTCTGGGGTTTCCGGCAATCATACGGTGTGTCTGGGCATGTTTTTCGGCATGCTGGTACTGATGCCAATTGCACTCTTTACAGGAATGCCAGCACATACTTTTGAACCGATGAGCTTGCTGTATTTTGTCGCTTTGGCTGTGCTGGCCAGTGCCCTGCCTTTTACGCTGGAAATGATTGCCCTGCGAAATTTAACTGCCTTGAGTTTTGGGACCTTGATGAGTCTGGAACCTGCAGTTGCAGCGCTTTCCGGTTTTGTATTCCTGGGTGAAACCTTATTATGGACCCAATGGCTGGCACTGGCCACCATTATTAGCGCTTCAATTGGCTGCACGGTCACGACTCAAAGACAAAAAACTTGAAGACAAATAAAGGCGCTAGAGCGCCTTTATTTAAGATAGCTGTATTAAAATGATTTTACCGTGGTGTAGCGTCTTTAATTGCCGTATTCAGTGCATTGGCTGCTGCAACATTGTAGCCATCACAAGCAGAAGCAAGCTGCTCATAACTGTATTCTGTCCATTTGATCATTAAAGAGCTTGCATCTTCTGCCTTTAATCTGTCCAAGGCAACCTGTCTTGATTGGGCAATATAATCGTCATGATCAATATGTTCCCCATGTTCCGAGAAGGCACTGTCATAAATTCCTCCCTGATATTCGATCGCACCGAAATATTTGTAATATTGCATGGCAGCATCTTTATATTCTGCTTTTTTATATTTCAAACCAGCCATGGTGCCATCTAGAATAGTTTTTGCCATTTCCTGGACAGAGGCTTGTGCCTGCCATTCAGCCAGAGTGGTATAGCGAGTTTTTTCTACCGGATTAAATTCAATATATTCTTCTTCAGGATGTTCCGCCAGAAGACGGAAACATTTAGATCCATTCGGGAACTTGCGGGCCTTCTGCAAATCAATAAAATTGGTCGCAAAGGCATTATAATACTTGCGGTCAGCTGTAGTGGCGCTATCACTGTTAAACAAGGTTCTGGTCTCAGTATCCTCATACATTTTCACCCCAGCAATATTGGTACGCTCAGTTAATGCTTTGCCTGACAGATCGTACCATGCTATGTGACGATGATTGCTGATGTTGTTCTCCGGTATCGTCACAGGACGGCTCTTGAATTGAGTCGTCGTATTTTCCAGTACTTTTTCCAGCTTGTAACCTAAGGCTGTACGGTTCTGATCTGCAGGGAATACACCTTTTTCTGTGACATAAGTCGGAAAGACCATGTCATCTTCAACATCATATTCAGTATCCACGGCACTGTTATCATCCGCATATAATATGCCGTCAGTAATTTTATTTTTATGACTGGCCAATAGAAGTTTTTTCGACTCCATCTCTGGGGCTTCAGCATTCGGCAGGTTGAACTGGTAGTTATAGAATTCCGAAACCGTGTCTGATGCGCCATCACCCGGAGTAGGATTATTCGGATTACTAGGATTGGTCGGAGCCGGTGGGCTAGGAGCTGGTGTATTATTATCAGAATTATCAGAGCCTCCACATGCTGCAAGCATACAGCTTAAAATGGCGCAGGAAAGTATTCTTAATTTCATTATTATCTACCTTATTATTTTCATTGTTATTTTAATGCCACCCCGAATCGGGATCTAAGACATTTTAATAAATATAAAAATAAGATCAAATTAAAAATTGATTAATTTGTAATCACACCTCAGCTCGCTTCAATTTTGAAAAGCTGATCCTCATGGATTTGATCAAGCCAAAAACCCGGATGGATTGAGTCCAGATATTACTGGACCCTGATAAAATATTGCTCTGCCCTACTCATCAAAAATTAACCATTTTGCTATAATCCCGCTTTCTTCCATGTCCTGATTACACCTTTCTGGTGTAAGTAACTCCCATGCCAAACGCCCAACTCCTTGCTGTGTTGTACATGGTTTTATCCATGACGTCGTACCAGATCAGTGCATCCTTCGCCAAGCAACTTTTTCTGGTCCTTGACCCTATCACAGTGACCATTTTAAGACTCTGTTTTGCAGCGATCATTGTCGGCGTGATGTTTCGTTCCTGGAAAATCATTCAGCGTTTGCCTTTTTTGAAATGGCGGGATTTACTCTGCTATAGCGCCGCTTTAGGCGTAATGAATATCCTGTTCTATATGTCGCTGGGCAAACTCCCCCAAGGGATTGCGGTAGGGCTAGAATTTATTGGTCCGCTCGGCTTGGCTCTTATTTCGATTCAAAACCGCAAAGATTATGTCTGGGTAATGCTGGCAATTCTGGGTATTGTACTGATGGTGCCCTGGGGACAGGCCAATAGCAGTAATTTCGACCTGCTCGGCGCCGCCTGTGCTTTAGGTGCGGGTTTATGCTGGGCATTGTATATTTTCTTTGGCCAACGTGTGGTGCAGCAAAATATCGGCATGCATGCACTGACTATTGCGATCAGTATTTCAGCCTTATGCCTGTTACCGATCGGACTGTATAACAATGCTCCTGCCTTGATAGACACCCAGTACTGGGGCAAGGCAATTAGCATTGCTGTACTGGCAACAGCCATTCCTTATGCTCTGGATTTAAAGGCACTTCAGCATTTGAATAAAACCAGCTATGGTACCTTGTCCAGCCTGTCTCCGGCTTTGGCCGCACTGGCCGGTTTTGTACTATTAGGCGAAAAAATTACGCTTCTTCAGACCGTGGCACTGATCTGTATCATGCTGGCATCAGTCGGCGTGACGGTACGTGCCGCCCGTCAAGGATCGGCAGAAAAGAATACCTAAAAGGCTTATTGGAATTTGAAAAACTAATTAAATATTCTATCCATTCTGTGTTTTTACTTGCTTTGAAAGAAAAATATAGAAGGCATAAAAAAGATGGTACTACTGCCATCTTTTTTATTTATTCGACTTGAATTTAAAGCTTAGCTTTGTACCAGCATATCTTTTTTCATGTCTTTATAACGCTGGTATTCATTCTGGTACTGCACTGCTAAAGCAGTCTTCTGCTTTTCATCCAGAATTTTACCGGCCTGCTGGAAGAAACCATGTTCCTCTTCTTTTAAGTGATGATGCACCTTTTCGGAAAGTTTTTTGGCCATGGCAATCCAGCCCGGATTACTCAATTCAGTTGCAGTTAATTCCTCGATCATTTCATCCATTTCATGATGTTCGGCCAAGGCATGGCGGGTAATATTCAGGCCCGAATCAGTCATCATCAAGGGAATATAAAAATAACGGTCTTCCGCAGCTTCATGGGCAAACAATTCATTTTTCAGTTGCTTGAACAGCTCGCGGCGTTCTGGTGTATCCCCGGAAGTCTGTAATAGTTTTTCTGCAAGATCACGCTGAATCTCATGACTCTCTCTTAATGCTTCAAAAATAGTCGTCATTCCGATATTTCTCCGATTGTTTTATTTTTCATATCATTGATTCTAGAAGATTTTCAGAACAGGTTCAGACGCAGTTTATACAGTGATTTGTTAAGAAATTTTAATATCGAGAATGATTTACATCGGGTTTATATCTAAAAAAACATCTGGTATGCCATCCGGCAAATCAGCAGACTGACCAGAATCAGGAATAAAATCCGGATAAAACCACTGCCATATTTAAATGCCAAACGCACCCCGACCAAGGAACCACAAATATTGGCTACCGCCATCATTGCCCCGACCATAAACAGCACATTGCCACTGGGAATAAAAAAGCTTAAGGCGGCCAGGTTGGTGGTGAAATTGGCAATTTTCGATAAGGCCGATGCATGCAGGAAGTCGACGCTTAAATAGCGAATAAAAAAGAAAATAAAGAAACTGCCGGTGCCCGGACCAAAGATACCATCATAAAAGCCTATCGCCAGACTGCCCAAAGCGGCCAGTATCAGCATTTTCCGATTCAGTTTTTGTTCGGTATGCACCTGGCCAAACTGTTTTTTCATTAAGGTATAGATTGCGATCACGATCAACATGACCAGCACAAAAGGCTTAAGGATCTCGACTGGAATTAGCGTAACACTGGCTGCACCAATAAAAGAACTGACAAAACTGCACAGTGCAATCACGCCCAAGAGCAACCAGGGCAGTTTTACCTGACGCAGATAGGAAAATGCCGCAGAAGCGGTGCCACAAATGGACGCGAGTTTATTGGTGCCAAAGACCGTAGCAGGCTGTAAATGCGGTAAAGTCCCCATAATTGCCGGGATCTGGATCAGACCACCACCGCCCACGGCAGCATCAATCGCCCCTGCAAAAAATGCAAAGACAACCAGACTGATGATGATCTCAATTTCCATATATTGACTCGATTAGAAGTTTAGGACGCGTTTAGGTACCAGACGTTTTTTGTCGGTGATTTCTGCCAGACCCAGACATTTCTCACCATCAAAAACCAGTACCTGTTCAGCTGCTTCATGTTCGATATTACTTTCCATGCCGCGGCTAAAATATTCTGCACGACCTTCGGGTATCTGCACTTTTGGAAAATGATCAACCGGTGCATAGGCCGGCAACAACAGTGCATCACGCTCTGCTTCGCTCAGGCTTTCCAGATATTCAATGGTATAACTCGGGATCAAATCAAAATGGCCGGTTTTGATGCGGTGCAGATAAGTCAGGTGGCCATAAGTTCCCAGCGCTTTGGCAATATCTTCCCCCAAAACCCGGATATAAGTCCCTTTAGAACAGGTAATGTCCAGCGTGATACTGTTCTCCGTAAAGGATAAAAGCTCAATCGCTAAAATGGTAATTGGACGTGCTTCACGTTCAATCTCGATACCTTTGCGCGCCAGTTCGTATAAAGGACGGCCTTCTTTTTTCAAGGCGGAATACATCGGCGGCACTTGCTGGATATCCCCGATAAACTGTGCCAGTGTATCCTGAATCAAGGCTTCCGAGAGTTCAGGAACTGATTTTTCCAGAAGTACCTCGCCTTCCACATCGCCTGTGGTGGTGCTATGTCCCAAAAATACGGTCGTCTGATAACGCTTGACCGAATCTAATAAATAATGCGAAAACTTGGTCGCCTCCCCCAAACACACAGGCAATAAACCGGATGCCAACGGATCCAGCGCACCGGTATGGCCGGCTTTTTGTGCACGATACAACCAGCGGACTTTTTGCAATGCAGCATTGGAGCTGATGCCCAAAGGCTTATTAAGCAGGAAGACACCACTAAGATGACGACGCTGAATTTTAGGAGATGATGCTTTCATGGCAAAAAATCAGACATTTTATAAATTGGCGCCATGGTAAAACCCTGCGAGAGGATTTACAACTTTTCTATAGTTTCTAATGATTTTTATGGCATATTGAGCCGGTTTGAACAACTCAACGCTTTTAAAAAGCTTAAACCTCTAAAAATAATGAAATAACGAGAAAATAGGTGCATAGGATATGCAGAAATATAAAATATGGATCATTCTGGCTTTGCTGGTGCTGTGCATACTCACACTGATCTTATGGCTGTCCCCAAAAGAAAATACCCAGGCGGATACAGGAACAGAAACACCTTTAACTGAAACTCAGGCAGAGCAAACCGCACTCTTGGTCAATGGTCCTGCCAATGCAGCTTTCCCCAGTGCCAGCCAGCAAGATACCGAAATTAATTGTCAGATGCAGTTAGATGCCAGCAATCGTCTGATTGTGAATGAACAGACCCGCAACTGTTTTGAATATTTTATTACCCAGTTTGGTGAAAAAAATCTGCAGCAGATCCAGCAGGATTTTAAAGCCTATATTCGCCAGAATCATAAAGAACCGGCACTCTCGCAAATTCTGGATTTATGGGATCGTTATATCCAGTACCGTCAGAGTTTGGGCCAACTCACTGCACCGGCCGGGCTGAATCAGGAAGATCCTGCCTATTATCGTAGCATCTATAACAGTACCCAGAATTTGCGCCAGCAATACTTTTCCAAGTATGAAATTGAGGGCTTGTTCGGCACAGAAGATGCCTATCATGAATATACCCTGGACCGGATGAGCGTACTGGCGGACAAAAGCTTGACTGAGATTGAAAAAGCCCAAAAGCTCAAAGCACTGTTTCAGCAACTCCCGCAGGACTGGCAGGAAAATCTGGAACAACTAAATAAACTGGAAGACCTGCGCAAACTCACCGCTGATATTAAAGCCCGTGGCGGTTCCCGTGATGAAATCCGGCAGATGCGGATAAATCTGGTCGGCCCTGAAGCAACACAACGACTAGAGCAACTGGATGTACAACGCAGCGACTGGAAAAACCGGGTGACGGGCTATTTAGATGAACGAGATCAGATTACTCAGTCCGGCATGTCCGATACAGCAAAAAAGCAAGCCATTGCCCAGCTGCGTAGCAAGCATTTCAATACACCGCAAGAACAGCTACGGGCAGAAACCTTTGAACAGGTCCATGATCAGGGGGCCAAGTTACCCTTCGCGGATTAAATCCAAAAGCCATCACCTGTTGATGGCTTTTTTATGACCTCAATATTTAAGACTTAATTGTTGTGCTAAAAACAACTCCTAAGAGTTGTTTCTAAATATTTCTTATTTACACAAAATAACCCGCACGAGCTTTTTGTATTTCAGCCACTTGTAATTTAAATACATGTGTAAATAAAACATATGCTTACAATGTAAAAACCTCCTGTCCTGCATGTCCTGAAATGACATGGTTTAAACGCTTTGAAATGAAAAAATACCCCTTTTAAAAAAGAAAATTTGCTCAGCCACTGAAGGTCGGAACTGTATTTTCATCCTCTGATTTTGTGGCTTGCAGCACTTTATACAAAGCAATGATTGCTTGAATAACGATAAAATTAAAAAGGGACAGTTATGCGTACTTTTAGTAAGACAGCACAGTTTATGACTGTAGCTTTAATAACAACGCTGGGATTAAGCTTTTCTGCACAGACTCAGGCCGCAGCGAGTGCAACACAAGTGATAGAAAAGAGCAGATCCGACTATGCCAAGACCAAATATCCGATCCTGATGGTGCATGGCTGGTTAGGCTGGTCACGTATTGGCACCGATAGTATCGGGCTGGATTACTGGTATCAGATTCTGCCAGATATGGCACGTAATGGCTCAACCGTGTTTGCGGCACAATTATCGCCGGCAAATACTACGATGCATCGCGGGGAACAACTGATCCATCAGGTTGAAGAGGTTCTGGCAATTACCGGCAAGCAAAAACTGAACTTGATTGGCCATTCCCATGGCGGACCAACAGTGCTGTATGTTGCAGCGACCCAGCCGCAGTATATTGCGTCTATCACTGGCGTTGCAGGAACCTACCATGGCTCCAAAGTGGCAGATGATATTCAGAATAATCGCCTGACCCGTACCGCCTTTAACATTTTAGGTGATTATATTATTGGTCCATTGATTGCACTGGGCCAGTTTAAACCTGAACTGGAAATTGATTTTGATGCTTCCATGAAATCCCTGACCCAGACCGGCTCAAATACTTTTAATGCCACCGTGGCGCAGCAGGTGGTCAAAGATGGTGTATTGGCCTCCACAGAAAACTGCAATAAAAATTTAAAGCAGAAAGACAGTAAAGGAATCCATTATTATTCATGGACAGGTGTAGCCCAAGCCACCAATGCCCTGGATATTGATACGATTCTGATGCAGCTCGGCCCTTTATCTTATGGCAGTAAAGACAATGATGGCATGGTGTCACGCTGTAGTGCGTTCATGGGCAAGGTCATTCATGACCAGTACAAACTCAATCATACGGACCTGGCCAACATGATGTTTGGTCTGAAGGGTATGTTTGCACCCGATCCGGTCGCCCTCTATCGCCAGCATGCCAACCGGCTCAAATTAGAAGGTTTATAATCCCAGAGTGCCTATATTTCAGCTGAGATATAGGCTTTTTTCTGATTATTTTTTATTTGACCTATCCGTGATCGGGAAGCTGCAATGAAAAAAATAATATCGTACTTAAGCTTTTTGCTATTGGTTTCCCTATTAACTGGCCCTGTGCAAGCCTCGGCATTACAACAATATAAAAGCAATTTTATTCTCTCAAGTTATGCCAGGACAAAATACCCGATGGTCTTTGTGCATGGTTTTGGTCTGGGTTTTAACCGGATTGGAACGGAGAGCATCGGTCTGGATTATTGGTATCAGATTCCCCAAGATCTGAGCCGGCATGGTGCACGGGTGTTTTCTGCCGAATTGTCTGCTGTTGCGTCCAATGAACAGCTCTTGATGCAAATTGATGAAGTACTGGCACTGACAGGCCATAAGAAAGTCAATCTGATTGGGCATAGCCAAGGTGGCCCAACGATTCAATATATCGAGGGCGTTGCACCGCATAAAGCCGCCTCTTTAACCGCCATTGCAGGCGCCATGCAAGGCACACCGGTTTTTGTCAATGCCAGCCAGACACCCCTCCTTGAACCCTTTATTCATGCCATCGGGACAATTCTGGGCCACAGCATGAATCTAGTTACAGGCAACCAGTATCCGGTCAGTACGATCGAGGCACTGCAAGCCATGAACCCAGAGGCGATTCAGGCTTTCAATAGAAAATATGGTTCCGTTGCTATTCCCCAAAACTGTCAGTCTCAAGGCAGCAAACTTACACCCAATGGAATTTACCACTATTCCTGGATGGGCAACCGGCAGGCAACCAATTCCTTGGATGCGATTGAATCTACAGTCGTGACGTTAGGTAGCAGTTTTCTGAAAGGAGAAGCCAATGATGGTGCTCTGCCGCTGTGTAGCGGACGCTATGGCCAGAGCATCCGTCAGGACTATGCCCATAACCATTTTGATGAAGTAAACCAGTTTTTTGGCATTTTGGGTCCTTTCGCGCAGGATCCGGTCGCACTGTATCGCCAACATGCCAACCGGCTCAAACTGCAAGGCTTATAAATCACTCATCTTTATGAATAGATCATCTCTATTAATTAAAAAAACTTAGGAAACTAAGTCCCTGCTACAGAGGGAAACTTTAGGCAACCGGATGAGGATCATCCCGTTAAAACAACAAAAGTGAGGAAAATATAATGAAATTCGGAATATTAATCACCGGCCTGCTACTGGCGGGTACATGTCTCAGCACCCAGGCATCCACCCAGGCCAGTCAGGTTACAGCAAAAGCCAGTTCACAATATGCCAAGACCCAATATCCGATTGTCTTTGCACATGGTATGGCGGGTTTCATCCGGATCGGTACTGACCAGTTTGGACTGGATTACTGGTATCAGATTTTACCGGATCTGGCGCGTAATGGCGGCAATGTCTGGGCAACCCGTGTCTCGCCTTTTAACTCATCGGAAATTCGTGGTGAGCAACTTTTAGAGCAAGTAAATGAAATTCTGGCCATTACCGGTGCAAAGAAAGTCAATCTGATCGGTCATTCGCATGGTGGCCCGACCATTCGTTATGTCGCAGGTGCGGGGAATGGAATAGTTGCTTCCCTGACTTCCGTCGGTGCTCCACATAAGGGCTCCCCGGTTGCAGACCTGATCCTGCAAGCAGAAGGCACACCGATACAAGGGCCTTTAGTCAGTGGCATTAACCTGGTGTCTAAAGCCATCACCTGGGCACAAGGGTTAGACCCGAACAGTTTCCCGCATGATTCTCTGGCTGGTGGTCGCAGCCTGACCCTGGCAGGATCTGCGCAATTCAATCAGAAATATCCACTGGGTATGCCGACTACCACCTGTGGTGAAGGTGCATATCAACAAAAAGGTATCTACAACTATTCATTCACAGGTGTAGGCCAAGTTACCAACCCGCTCGATCCTGATTCAGCACTCAAAGTTACAGCCCTGCTCATTGATGGCGGCAAGGAAAATGATGGTCTGGTCTCCCGCTGTAGTGCCAAATTCGGTAAAACCATTCGGGATAACTACAACTGGAACCACCTGGACGAAGTGAACCAGTTACTCGGGTTAAAAAATGTCTTTGCTCCAGACCCAGTCGATGTTTATCGCCAGCATGCCAACCGCTTAAAACTGCAAGGTTTATAGAGCTACACAAGCCTCTATTCATCCAGAGGCTTTTTCCATCTTATTTTTCGCTAAATTTTTTCTTAAAATTTACTTGTTAATCATGATTAAACTGCATATAAAATATTCATCAAATATAAAAAGAACTGTGAAATAAAATAAATGCAGATACCTTCTATAGAAATCAAAAACAGATTTAAAAGAACCTGCCCCTGTTGCAAACGAAAAGTGATTAATCCTTTTCAATTTAAAAAATATGAGCCTTATTATTGTCCCTCTTGTCATCGACATATTATCGCAAATGTATGGATCAGTATTTTACTGGCTATCACACAATGTTTTATTTGCATTCAACTTTTTAATGCAGGATTCCAGTCTTGGGGATATTTTGTATTATTCCTGATGTTTATTCATAAAATTTTCTTGGATATTTTGGATGCCATGATCTTGCCTTTGCAGGAACATTTCGAATAAATCCAAATAAAAATCAGGCATAAAAAATGCGCCCAAAGGCGCATTTTTTCACTCGTATAAAACTTAAAATTAAGCTTTAGTTTTACGAGCTGGTAATTTTTCACGAATACGTGCAGCTTTACCAGACAATTCACGTAGGTAGTAAAGTTTAGCACGACGAACGTCACCACGACGTTTCACTTCGATACCAGCAACGATTGGAGAGTGAGTTTGGAATACACGCTCAACGCCAACACCGCTAGAAATTTTACGTACTGTGAACGCAGAGTTCAAACCACGGTTTTTCTTAGCAATTACAACGCCTTCGAACGCCTGTAAACGCTCACGCTCGCCTTCTTTTACTTTAACTTGAACAATAACTGTATCACCTGGTGCAAAAGCAGGGATGTCTTGTTTCAATTGTGCGTTTTCAATTACTTGAACTAAAGGATGCTTACCGCTCATGGGGTATCTCCAATATGTGCGAGTCAGAAGAGGTCTGATCATCGCTGGGTATAGAGGCTAAAGCGCATACACCCGATTATCTTTCCCTTTATGGTTGACCATCTCAACCATAAAGAGCCTATTAAAGAATACTTAAATCATTTTAAGTACTTGCTTGAAGACAGAAATGATCACTCATCAATATCTTACAAATCTTTTAGCCATTTTTTCTGCTGCTTGCTCAGTTCGACTTTTTCCACCAACTCTGGGCGGCGTTCAAGTGTACGCTGATATCGCTGCAAAAACCGCCATTTTTCAATATTGGCATGATGCCCGGACTTTAACACCTCAGGCACATCCAAACCTTCAAAATGATCTGGCTTGGTATATTGTGGGCAATCTAGCAGACCATCCACAAATGAGTCTTGCACGTGTGATTGTTCATCAGACATGGCACCCGGAAGTCTCCGGATAATACTGTCCAATAAAACCATCGCAGGAAGTTCACCACCTGACAAGACATAATCTCCAATTGACCATTCCTGATCAACATATTGCTGGATCAAACGCTCATCGACACCTTCATAACGTCCGCACAGTACGATAATTCCGTCATATTTGACAAAATCCTGTACCGCAGTTTCGTTTAAGGTCTGTCCTTGCGGTGACATATACACCACAGGAACCTGAACTGCACCCGCTTGCGTTGCAAGCTCTTTGGCATGCTGGATTGCTTTTGCCAGAGGCTCAGCCATCATCACCATACCCGGACCACCACCGAATGGACGTTCATCCACCCGTTTATAGTTGCCCGTCGCATAATCGCGAGGATTGATACAATGAACTTGCATCAATTCACGTTTTGCTGCGCGCCCGCTAATACCATAGGCTGTAATCGCTTCAAACATTTCAGGAAAAAGCGTAATGACTGCAAAGAACATCGCAGACTCCCGTATTTCCGAAAAATTCTTAGTAATCTACGCCCCAATTGACGTAGATACGACCAGCTTCAAGATCAACGCGTTGCACCACATCTTTATGCCATGGAATCATTCGCTCTTCGCCATCGATGCTGTCGGCAGTTGCGCGAACTACCATCACATCGTTAGCACCTGTTTCAAACAGCTCAAAAATTTGACCAAGATTGATTTCTTGTTCCTGCTCATCCAGACCTAACACCGTTAGACCTTTCAAATCAGACCAGTAATACTCATCTACACCAGCTTGAGGCAGTTGCGATTTAGAGATCCAGACATTGGAGCCAACCAGTTCGTCTGCAGCAGTGCGATCACTCACACCTTTCAGCGAAACAACCAGGCCTTTACCATGTGGTTTCCAACGTTTTACATCGACAATTTGCCAACCTGCTTTGGTCTCAATGTACCAAGGCAGATAGTCAAATATGTTGCTCATGGGGTCTGTATTGGAATAGACCCAGAGCCACCCATTTAATCCATATGCTGAACGTAACTGTCCAATCTGAATACGATCTTCGGGAACATTCTGTGTTGGTGTCATGGGCAAGCTACTACCTAATTTATATAAAAATTATGCAGCAACTGCAGCTTTCTTAGCTTGAGCAGCTAAAGAAGCAACACGATCAGAAGGTTGAGCACCTTGAGAAACCCAGTGAGCAAAACGGTCAGCATCTAAACGAAGTTTTTCTGCTTTACCTTGAGCTGTAGGGTTGAAGAAACCGATACGTTCGATGAAACGACCGTCACGTGCATTACGGCTATCAGTCACAATGATTTGATAGAACGGACGTTTTTTAGCACCACCGCGTGCAAGACGAATAACAACCATGATAGAACCTTATAGTTTTTACGGATTATCCTTGTACCGACCATCGATACAGCTCAAACCCCTTTCATAGAGGGCAGTATTTTACTTGAACTTTGCCCTGAATGAAAGATCAAAAAGTATTTAGGTGGAATTTTGGATTTGAGTTAGCGACCGTCCCAAGTAGATGTTTCACTCAAGGCACAAGCTACCGCACCCTTAGCCCAAAATTTCTGGTTTCTTTGATTTAAACAAAGAACACCATTGTTAGCAACCACAGTACCGGTTTTAGGAGTAGCTACAAGTGTCCATGTACTCAACCCGACATTAGTTAAAGCGACGGTATATAGGACTTCACCTTGTGATGGAATATTTCCTGAGTGCTGTATATCTGCTAACGTAATAGCCGTTGGTGTCCCTCCAACATCTTTCATATAAGAAAAATTAGCAATTTTATAGCGCTGTATTTTTTGAGCAATATCCAATAACTCAGCTTGAGCTTCAGTTCTTTTCGTTTTTCGAACATATTCCTGATATGAAGGATAAGTAATCGCAGCAAGGATACCTATAATTGCCACCACAATCATGAGTTCGATAAGCGTAAAGCCTTTATTTTCATTTACCATTCTTCATGCCCCGCTCCACACGTCATGGTCGTGGTATTAATATTAGCCCAAGTCTTATTTTTACAGCGCAAGCCTGTGCTTGACATTAAGAAGCTAAAGTTTCGCGTATCTTGACTTTCAGCTGTCACAACCCATGTTTGTCCGGTGGCGCCAGGAACTAAAACAAAATTGTACTTAACAGCTGTTCCAGTTGCACCTTTAGGCAGCACCCTCAAATCCGTTGGTACATTAGCTCCCTCATAGCTAAAGTTGCGAGACTTATGCTTATCTAACATCATTGCTATTTGCTGGAGTTGATCTTGTGCTTGCGCAGCCTGACCACGTCGTACAGTAGCTTGATAGGATGGAATCGCAACCGCAGCAAATATAGCTACAATTACGACCACAACCATGAGTTCAACCAAAGTAAAACCCTTTACTGGTGAAATATTTAAATTCATAAGTCACCTATCAGTTTTTACGCGCTAGTTTTTCATACCAACGTTGGGGAATCAGACACATTTCTGTTGCTTCACCACCATCGAAACCACCCGTCACAGTTAGAGCAATACGGCCACTTGTTTGAATACAGTAATTTTTTGCACTAGACTCACCTTCCGCTTCTGGTGGACATGCTTCATCACCACAAGTTACAGGTGGACAGCTGTCACCTTCACAATCAGGCTTTCCTCCACCTCCATCATCTTTACCACCAACGGTTACAGTATGAATACCTACACCAATTACAGCACGTGAATCAGCTGGCTCCGAAGCACATTGGCCATATGGCAAACAAAAAGCTGTAATCATACTTTCACCTTTAACCCCAGCACCACAGTCACCTGAAATACCAGGTTTACTCGCATCAAAGGTAGAAACATATAATTTATAGTTCATCGCCAAGGGTGTACCAAATACTTTCTCGCTTTGTTTCTTATAGCTACTACAATTGTTAGTTGTACCATCCACACCCGCTGTGCACGTTTTAAACCTATAGAACCAACCGTTAGTATTAGTAAAGTTAGCTATTAAATTCATATTTGAGAAACGGTTTGCATCTGTTATCTCACCTAAACTCGATTTAGTAACATCTTTTGTATTGAGCCTAGTTGTTGTAGTAAATAAATCACGTCGAGCGACATCTTTATCATATATATTATAAATAGCATCATAATCGTAAGTATTATCAGAAGCAGTATAGTCTTGTAATGGCTTACTACGATTTCCACTACCGGTTGATATTAATGCAAACGTAGTTCCGCTATGATTATAAAGAGAAAAAGTTGGCATATCATAAAAACGCGGACTTTTCGCTCCGGCATTTAGGTTTAGTAATCGAGTTGGTGTTTTAGGTACTGCGCCCCTTATATTCTTTGAGTTATCAAAGTCAATTCTAAATAATTGGCCACCTAAATCACCAAAATAGATATGATCAACTAATTCATCTCCATCACGATCAACCGTACGAATTTGACTGGTCACACTATATTTTAAATCTGCATGCTTTGTTGCAATCACGCCTGAGTTAGTAGAAGTTCCCGAACTGCTCGCTACGTTATCACTTGCCCACCACAATAGGTCACCATTATCGGCATCAAACATATAGATGCCAGCACCTTTTTTATTAATTTGGTTGTAATTATGGTCTTCATAACCGCCATATACTCCTTTTATCCCGTTGGTACGTGCATCACCATCATCACCACCGGCATCATATCCTCCGCCTACAAACATAACGCGTTTACGTACGCCTCCCCAATTGATCCATGCAATCGAGGGTTTTGACCAGCTCTGACCCATATATTGCAATTGTGAGAATGTCTTACTTGATGTGCCACTGTAAACAGTATTTGTAGCTGGATCTATATGAAATTTTAAACTCGGGGCATTAATATTACTAAGATCTAAAGCGTAATAGCTTCGGCCTCCCATGCGCAAACCACCGTATGCAATTTGCCAGCCCTTTTGACTACTGGTTCGACCATTACCTACAGTTAGATTACCAGAACCATCAATCACATAACGCGTATCTAATGCCCAAGGACCATCTATACCATAAAAAAGCTTATCCATCCCTTGATTTGTGACACTGGAAAGTCGGAATGCATCCTTCTGATTTTCAACCATCTCATTAGGAACAAATGCAAATTTTTCAGCACCTGTTTCAGCATCTACAACATGTAACAAACCTTGAGTTGTTCCAAATAATACATAGTCCTCTCTATTAGTAGACTGCATAACTTTATCAGTCGAGTTATAGCTTAATTTACCTTTATTTGTAACAAGTACAGGGTAAGAGTGCATGACTGCACCCATCTGACGTAGAGCTGGTTGGGTAATTAAATTTGCAACTGTCGTTGGCGGGCTATTAACATCGATGTTATAACCTAATAATGATATTAAATAACCACGATTCGGATCATTTTGATAAGTTGTATCCAATATATCTGAAAGATCTACTTGTCGTAATGATCCTGTACCATCAAAAGTAGCCGTTGATCCAGTTCCGATAGCTTTTCGATTAGTTAATAATTTTCGCTCAGCCAGATCATTTGCTTTAGCTCCTAATAACAACTTAGACCATGCCCCGCCCCTAGCTGCAAATTTTTTACTACCTACTGTATTTTCATCTGCATTTTCAACAGCTGGATTAATTGCTTTAGCCCAAAAATCATAAACAGCTGAGGTAATATTTCCATTCGCATCATAAGTTGGCTCAATAACACTTCCATCACTCGCGAAAACAGATGCATTATTTCGAGCTTTCAATACGCCATTGTCTGATACTACATATTTTTTTAAGTTACCTAACCATAATTGATAATTAGTATTGGGCGTAGGTTGGAAACTTTGATAGTAAGCATTGTTCTGCAGCTCTGCAGGGTTTAAAGCATCTCTTGGAATTGTCGGCGAACCAGTTGTAACAGATGGAATTTGTTGTCCTAAATTGCTAATAAAATCATTTACACTATTAACTACATCACGAGAGCTATTGCCTGAATACCACCCCCCCTCAGACTCTACTCCCCAACGAGCAGCATTTTTAACATCGGTTGTTGCAGTTGATTTCGTAATATTATCTAAGTTTTCCTGTTGCGTTAACTCCTTACTAAATGATGGAATATTATTGAAGTCACCGCCAAAACCAACCACAGCTGTTTTTAGAATCGGTCTATTACCATTCCGCCTAGTATCCAGAATATTTGCAGCAAATTTTTGAATACAATCCCAACCAGTTCCACTATCACTACAAGAAAAACTATTATCACCTAATGCCTTTCGCATTAACCCTCGTGCATTATTATTATTACTTGGCACACCATCTGTTAAGACGTATACACCTTGACCACTACATTTACGACTTTCTAAATCATCCATTTGGCGCTGTATACTTGTAGGCCGTACATAGTTGTTACCTGAAGTAACCCCTGTACCTGCATAACCGAAACCACTTTCTGTTGCATCTTTTGTAGACGTCCCCCACAACGCCGCTACTGCTTCTGCATAAGCATGAGCTGTTGGTGTACCACCTCGTGCACCTAAGATAGCAATCTCATTAAGCAATAATTGGCGTTGAGTTACCCCATTAACTAACGTACCGAGTGGACGAGCTGGGATTCGAACTTGCCCCCTCACATTGTCCGCTGTTGAAGGTCGTCCTAAATTATCAAATCCTGTTGGGCGAGAATATGTAGTAAGACCTATAATTTTATCATCTGTTAAACGTGGAATATTATTCGCAGTATTACCATTTAATAGATCAAACATTCCGTCTTTTACACGGGTAATACGGTCGTAATACTTTCGCTCCATACCTTCATAAGCGACTGTATAATCGCTACCTCCTATACGTACTGTCTCTTTGTATAAACTATCGTAATCTGAAGGTTTTTGATTGTAACGACTGCTCCAAGTACACAAACTAACATTGTGACTATTATTTTCACAAGTCCAATAACGGCGTGTACTACTCTCTACTCTTGATCTATATTTATAGGTTTTAGTTTCTATAGCATTACAATAATATCGTCTATAAGTAGGCGTACCATTAGTAGAATCCTCCCACCCATCATCAGTAATAGTAATTCCCGCAGGAACATCACAGGAATCACGATCACCAGTTTGCTGAGGCGCCCCCATACTTCCTGAGATATCCAGTGTAAACATTAAAGTAATGTCACCAGACTTTGCATCCTGATAAATGTCAATATCACTTGCTTGAGTTACGCTAGTAGTAACCAATACTGTTGATAGTGCAGTCATACTTGCAACAAGGACTTTATAGCCATATGAACTTAGAAAATTATTTTTTAATTGTTTCATTTCATTACCCCAAATTTAGACAAAGTCCTGAACAATGACATATTCAGTCACATGAGAAGTAAACGGAACATTGAGATCACTCAGGCATTCTGTGACCGTTCTTCTACTCGGTGCATTTAAACTTACCGGAGTACCTGTAGGAATTGTTACTTCACTCATATGATTTTGAAAACATGCATTAATTGCTGAACTCGTTGCAGACGTAAGATTAGGCATAACTGAAACTGCAAAAACCTTTACTGCCTTACTACGCTCGAATTTAACTGCTTCTTCATCCGTACCAAATTGCGCCCCAAAAAATGGATCATTCTCAGAAATACTAGAAAACTTGACCGCGACTTGCGTCATTACCACTTTTCGTCCACTTGTAAAAAAGTTAGTAGAACTTCCTGTATTTGAATTACAGTAACCATCTGTACCAAATTCATTATTTGTTGGTGCCGTTGCTCCAGCTTTCCAATAAATGATACTTGCACGATTGATGTCAAAGAAACTTGGTTCAGCACCTCTATAGCAAAATACAAGTTCCTTATCTCTATCATCAGCCCCACCAATGTAGCCAAACATCCCACTACCACTGAGTGCCTGAATGATATTATCTTCTCTTTCAATATTGAAAAATGCCGAGTCCGAGTTTTGTAGCAACAGCTGCTGCGCTTGACTATTCGTTGCAATTCCCAGAGAAACCATTCCTTGTCGTACTGCAAGCGTTCCCAGGACAATAACAGCTAACAATATAAGTAGAACCACTATAAGCGTTGCACCACGTTGTTTCTTAATCATTGCCCTCTTTCCCCAAATGTATTTCTCAAAGCGACTGTTTGTGTTACTACTTGACGAGCATATTTAGGAGAGTTCGCTGCAGGTGTTTTAATTTTTACAGCTTGATCTAATACTTGAAACACTTGGCTGTCTGAGAAGGTGCTGTCATTCCCCACCGACTGATTGGAGCGCCCAAGAATCCCTAATTGAATTAATAGAATTCGCGGTCTTGGAACTGGCAATGCAAGATAAGTAGCAGCATCAACATAACGATAATTAGCCCCATTTTGAATACCATACAACACCCTGAAATGATCGGCGCGTTTTAAAATAATCTGTCCAGCATCTCCAAATCCTGTAATAGAAGTTGGACTACCATCTAAAGGATAATACCCTGCATCACAGGCAAGCGCTAAAGGCTGATTTGGCTCATTATCGCTTTTATTACTATCAGCTCTTAAGAAGTAACGCTGTACTATTACCTGTCTCCCCTGTGCCAGGGTAAATTCTAAATTATTCCCTTCGCAATCAAATCCTCCATACCAAACATCATCTGTAGTGGTTAGGGTGCCTTTATCATCTTTGATGTATTGAGGTAAATATTGAATTGTTAATTGGTCACTAGAAAAAGTATTTATATTTGAGATACCAGACCACTGTGGGGCACTTCCTACTGTCTGACCATGACTTCTGGATAATAAATTCTGTGCCACAGTACCCCCAATAAGTGTAATAGGCAGATTAGCTCTTTCTGTTCCTGTTACAGTCACTGCATTTGCACTCGACCTAAATACAATACCGCCATAGGTACTAAGATCATTGATACTTGATTGAACGGTATTCAAATTACCCAAGCGAATATCTTGAATAATTGTATTTAAACCAAAATTTGCATCATCTTGTAAACTCGCCTGTCCTTGTTGTAATGCTTGACTTCTTGATGCAGTTAAAAACAGCATCAAAGCTGCTGCACTAATTACCAAACCAAGTGCTAATGCGATCATCAACTCGATTAAAGTGAAACCTACTTGTTTATTCATATCAGTAGACCTCCATAATTAAACAGGTTGAATCAGGATCATATGCAGTACTCGAAGTACAGTTTCCTTCCCCAACTGCTCCATGTGTTGGTGCAGTGTCTCCCCATGCTACATAAATGCAACGGCGCCCATCATTATTTCCTTGGCATGGCAAATAATTAATCATCATGCCAATTGAACGTGCTTTTCTAGAAATTTCGGACACATCAAAATCAGCAAAGTCAGTACTTGTACAATTAGTTGCAGTAAAGCAGTTTTTCGCTCTATCCAGTTGTTTCCCTGGTGTATTCAAGTTATATGTATAAACATTTTCTGCACCACGATTCACTCGCATTCTTTCAGCCAAGTCACGACCTAAATTAATCGCTTGAATACGCGAACCACTTTCTATAGTTGCTTCAACCGCTCTATACTGAAGCGCAATAAATCCCATTACGCCGATTGCCAGAATAAGCAATGCAATGAGTACTTCCATTAGTCCAACACCCTGTTGATGGTTTATTCTATTCATCAGCATGTTCCCTTCACCACTTGTTGAACCGTTCCCATTTTAGATACTGAAATAGTTTGAGATATTCCGCCCGAATTACTACATAAGATAAATGTCGTATCTGTAGTTGCACCAACTACACCGCCATTAAATCCATATGTAATTTCTGTTGCACTATTTGGAAGTAATGTGGTGGAGCCATAAGGCATCCAATTTAAAACCGTATCAGTATTTGCTACCCGAGTTGGTGTTTCTACAGACTTGAGCTCAATCTTTACATTCCGACGTTCTAAAACAGCTTTAGAGCGTGCTTCTTGCAATACTCCGATGAGTTCATTAGTACTTTTCTTGAGATTTTGTTGTGTCATCATATTTCCAAAAGAAGGAGCAGCTATTCCTGCAATAATCGCCAACACCGCAATCGTGATCATTAACTCAATTAAAGTAAATCCTTGGCTTTTATACATACTTCCTCCCCCTTGGGCCTCATATTCACCCATTTAAACTATTACTTATTAAAATTACAAAAACTACACAGAACAGATAAAAGGCATAAAAAAACAGATAACTGTCAGTTCACAGCCATCTGTTTATTTTTAAATAAAAAACAGAATGTTAAGCAGTTAACAGTCTAGCCTTGGATTACAGGAATACGTAACTCTTTCGGTAGGCTGAATGTAATATTCTCTTCTCGCCCATCCAGCTCATGTGGTGCTTGGGCACCCCAGTCCTGTAACCGCTGAATGACCTGCTTAATCAGAATTTCCGGTGCTGACGCGCCTGCTGTTACCCCAATCTGGATATTTTCTGCAAACCATTCCTGTTTGAGCTCATCGGCATTATCAACCAGATAAGCAGATTTACCCATACGTTCAGCCAGTTCACGCAAACGGTTTGAGTTAGATGAATTTGGTGAACCCACAACTAAGACTACATCACAACGTTCAGCCAGATCGCGCACTGCATCCTGACGGTTTTGCGTAGCGTAGCAAATATCATCTTTACGCGGGCCTTGGATCATTGGGAATTTTTGACGTAAGGCATCAATCACTTTCGCCGTATCATCAATTGATAAAGTGGTTTGAGTGACAAATGCTACTTTTTCAGGATTTCGCACAGTTAACGCAGCAACGTCTTCTTCGTCTTCTACTAAATAGATATCACCGCCATTTTTCTTGTCATATTGGCCCATGGTACCTTCAACTTCTGGGTGTCCCTCATGCCCAATCAGAATGGCTTCCACTCCTTCGCGTGCATATTTCGTCACTTCAATATGTACTTTAGTGACCAACGGGCAAGTCGCGTCAAAAACTTTTAAACCACGGCGTTCAGCCTCAAGCTGGACGGCTTTCGAAACACCATGTGCACTAAAAATCACGATATTATCGTCAGGCACTTCATCCAGCTCATCAACAAAAATTGCACCACGCTGGCGTAAGTCATCGACCACAAATTTGTTGTGCACCACTTCATGACGCACATAAATTGGTGGGTTAAAGCATTCTAAGGCACGGTTCACGATCGCAATGGCACGATCCACACCAGCACAGAAACCACGCGGGTTGGCTAAAACAATTTCCATAGAATCCTCAATACTCACACCATTTTTAGTGGTTCAATTGAAATAAATGTAAACAATCGGCTGACAACTATTTAGTTTAAAGCCGCTCTACTCTAAAATAGAGAAGATATTTTATCATATCAGGAAAAATATCATGTCGGGTCTCTTGTTTGTCGTTTCTGCAGCGTCTGGAACAGGCAAAACATCCCTTGTTAAAGCCCTACTTGAGCGTGTCAACAATCTTCACGTTTCTGTTTCACATACTACACGTGGTCAACGACCTGGCGAACTCGATGGCGTGCATTATCACTTCTCCACCAAAGAAGATTTTTTAAATCTGGTCAATGAAGGTGGTTTTATCGAATACGCTGAAGTATTTGGTAATTACTATGGTACCGCGCAGGCCACGGTGAAAGAACAGTTGGCTAAAGGCCATGATGTACTGCTGGAAATTGACTGGCAGGGCGCACAGCAGGTTCGTCGACTTTTTCCTGAATCAAAACAAATTTTTATCTTGCCGCCAAGCCAGTTTGATTTGCGGGAACGCTTGTCTAACCGGGGCACTGATACCGTTGATGTCATTGAACATCGCCTGAGCTGCGCAGTAGAAGATATGCAGCAATATAGCAACTTTGACTATATCATTATCAATGATGACTTCAATAAGGCGCTGCATGACCTGGAAGCAGTGATTATTGCCAATCGTCTGGTGCTTAGCCAGCAAGCCAACCGTCATGAAAAGCTAATTCAGAAACTGATCACGCCGACTGAGCAGTGATTAAAACTTGAGTCTATAGACAAAGCCTTTTATACTGTGCAGTCTGTTAAAATTTATTATTCAAACGAGAATTCTTATGGCACGCGTCACCGTTGAAGATTGTTTAGACCATGTAGACAACCGCTTTGAGCTTGTACTAGTGGCAAGCAAGCGTGCGCGTCAATTGGCGCGTCAAGGCATTGAACCAACTGTAGAATGGGACAATGACAAACCGACTGTTGTTGCTTTACGTGAAATCGCTGCAGGTCATGTATCAAAAGATATTTTGAAACAACGTGATCAAGACTATCAGACATCAAGTCTGGACCTTGCACTTTCTGCAAACAATCTGAACTTAGACGGTTTTTCTTTCCAATAAGAGATCGTCAATCAAAAAGCCTAGTTTAAAACTAGGCTTTTTTTGTTATGTGACTTTTATATTTATACCAGAACGGTTATAACATAAGGGTTAGCTCATGCAAACTGCTAGAGATTTTCTACTTTTTATAGTAAAAATTAATCAGCTCTGTACTTTGCATTTCATTAGAGCTTTCTCGGTTTAATTTGTAAAAAATTCAGTTTTAAAGGTGTTTTATGCCAGGCCCACAGGTCAGTCAAGCCAAGCAA
Source organism: Acinetobacter sp. 197 (assembly GCF_048148385.1). NCBI lineage: Bacteria > Pseudomonadati > Pseudomonadota > Gammaproteobacteria > Moraxellales > Moraxellaceae > Acinetobacter > Acinetobacter sp. 197. The sequence continues at coordinate 59,108 of NZ_JAYWZK010000008.1, read as the reverse complement.
CAGCTAAAGATCATTATCGACGCGTATTTAAGTGAAAACGACGTTGAACGTGTGCTTGCGGCCTGTGATTATGCAGATATCGCCCATGACGGCATTATTCGCAAAAGTGGTGAACCTTATATTCTGCATCCAATTGCGGTCAGTTGCATTTTGGCGCATATGCGTCTGGATACTGAAACCTTAATGGCAGCCCTGCTGCATGACGTGATTGAAGACACTGAGTTCAGTAAAGATGATATTGCTGAAAAATTCGGCAACACGGTCGCAGAACTGGTCGATGGCGTGACCAAACTGAGTCATTCCAGCGATAAAGAATATAATAAAGCAGCTTCTTTCCGGAAAATTCTGCAAGCGACCTTACAGGATCCGCGTGTCATTATTGTGAAACTGGCTGACCGCTATCACAACATGACCACCCTGGAAGCATTACGCCCAGACAAACGTGCCCGTATTGCCCGGGAAACCTTTGAAATTTTTGTTCCGATGGCACGTATTGTCGGCATGAATGAAATGGCCGACAATCTGGAGCATTTGTGCTATCAGAATCTTGATCTGGATATGTACAACAATGTTCAGACTGCCCTGCAGGAAACCAAACCGAAACGCTGTGAATATCAGGCCAAATGGGAAAAAAACCTGACCGAACTATTGCAGAAAAATGGTATTCAAGGCCGCATCAAAAAGAAAAATAACAATATCGAGTTACTTCGTCATTTTGTTAAAAATGACATTGACCTGCAAGAATTGACGCATAGCCATGCTTTTGAAATTATCTTACAGAGCATTGCCGATTGTGATCGTCTTGCAGAGATTCTGACCCAAAGCTTTAAGATTCAAAGCTATGAAGACCATATCCGTCGCCCCTTACCCGGTGGCAACCAGTCCCTGATGATGCGCCTGAAAGGCGAAAAGACCACTTTATCTTTAACCATTCAAACCGAACTGATGCGTAAAGCCGCACGTTTCGGTGTAGTTTTGGGCGAAAATGCTCCACAAGCCTGTCGTTCTGCGATTCAGGCGTCAATGCAGAATCTCAATGTACTGGTCGATGGTGAATGTGCCAAAACCACATTTAGTGAATTACTGGATTATCTGCATCAGGAAAAAATCTGGGTCTATACCCCGCATGGGCACCTGCATGAATTACCACAAGGTGCTACAGCAGTTGATTTTGCTTATGCCGCCAGCTTGTTCCTTGGCAACCATGCGGTGGGCGCTAAAATCAATAATGAAACCAAACCGCTTTCAACGCCATTGGCTAGTGGTCAGGTGGTTGAAATCATTACTGATGTACTCGCGACACCCAATCCCGACTGGCTCAGTTTTATCAATACTCAAAAAGCCCGCCGCGCAATCCAGAATATCTTGCGCGATCAGGATCTGGACGAGCAGCGTCTGGTGGGACAGCAGGCACTGAATCGTGCATTAAAACTGTTTCATCGCTCGATTCAGGATCTGACCGAGGCTGACTGGAAAAACCTGCTGGAATGGCGTCACATTGCCAGTAAAGAGCAACTTTTTGAACAGATTGCGGTCGGTGATTTATTACCGCAACTGGTGGCCAATCATTTGTTTGCCCAGGACCAGCATCAGAATGTTGCGAGTTCGGGCCGCTTGATTCAGGGTACGGAAGGGGTTGATGTTAAATATGCACATTGCTGCAATCCGGTACTTGGCGATCCGATTCAAGGTCATTTGACCCGTCGTGGCCTGATTGTGCACCGCTCACGCTGTCATAACCTGCTGCATGAACAGCATCAGCATCCTGAAAACATCATGCCATTGCAATGGACTGCCGATGATCTGGACGATATCAGCTTTACCGCCTATCTCTGTATTGACCTGGCGATGGATGATGAACAGATCTCTGACCTGATCTATCAATGCCGTAAAGCACATTCCGGTGTAGAAATGGTCCGCTCTCAAGATAACCAGACCTACGTCAATATCGTAGTCCATAACCGCAAACAGATTGCACAGATCATCCGTGACCTGCGCATGTATTTCGGTTTTCCCCGAATTACCCGTCTGTCCCAACCCGTCATTCTGAGTGAAGCGTCTAAAGCGAGTTAATCATTTAAAACGATAATGCTTTTGTCAGCCGAAACGATCGAATATGATGTATGTTGATGATAAAGGAGAAATTAATGTCCCGCCAAGTAATCCATACTGAAAATGCCCCTGCTGCGATTGGCACCTATTCGCAAGCCATTTTAGTCGGTGATACCCTCTATCTATCTGGTCAAATTGGCTTGGATCCTTATAGTATGGAACTGGTTGAAGGCATTGAGGCCCAGATTCGTCGTGTATTTGACAATTTAAAAGCTGTTTGTGAAGCGGCGGGGGGCTCTTTGGCAGACATCGCCAAACTGAATATTTTTCTGACGGATTTATCGCACTTCCAGCTGGTGAATCAAATTATGGGAGAATATTTTGCCCAGCCTTATCCAGCCCGTGCAGCCTTAGGCGTTGCCAGTTTACCTAAAGATGCTTTGGTTGAAATGGATGGCATTGTCATCATTAATCAATGATTTATATCATTAATTAAGTAACCAGATTTCAAGACTCAGCTCTAAATTATTCACTTATTTTGTGCGGAAATCCGGATAATACTCGGATTTCCGTTCAGATCATCTTCTTTTATCTAAATCACCAATTATTATAAAAAAGATTTCAAATGATTTTTATTGACAAACGATAACAATTATCAATAATATTACTTATCTTATTTAATCACTGTGGTTGTGTCCTATGTACGTTTGTTTATGCCGTGGCATTACAGATCAAGACATTAAAGATGCTATTGCAAATGGCGCTGAAAGTTATCGTGATGTGCGCGATATGCTGGACTTGGGTACATGCTGTGGTCGCTGTGCGCCAGAAGCCCGTATGATCATCAGTGATGAAGTATCACAAATTGCAGCCCGCCTGGGAGTAGCTGCCTGAACTATAAACACAATCATAAATCAATGGTCTTCGATCATTCCTCCTCCCCCGCCTCTGACTCTGGCGGGTTTTTATTGCCATTTATCTGAGTCTGGATGGATTCGATTGCGATTTTCATTTGCTGTTCCATAAATTACTCGCCATTGTCCACTGACTTGCTTTACTATCAGAGTTAAAACGCTTTCTTAGAAAGATAAACAGGTTTAAATGGAGTGATGTAATGAAAGGCAATCGTGATGTGATTAATCAGCTCAATCAGGTGTTGTATCACCACCTAACCGCGATTAACCAGTATTTCTTGCATTCACGCATGTTTAATGACTGGGGCATTGAAAAACTGGGTTCGGCAGAATATAAAGAATCCATCGTTCAGATGAAGCATGCCGATAAAATTATTGAACGTATTTTATTTTTGGAAGGTTTGCCGAATTTGCAGAATCTGGGCAAACTGTATATCGGCCAGCATACTCAAGAAGTACTGCATTGTGATGTGCGCAAAGTCAAAGAAAATATCGAAGCTATCCAGAAAGCTGTCGCACTGGCTGAAACTCAGATGGATTATGTGACCCGCGATCTGGTTCAGGAAATCCTGGAAAAAGAAGAAAATTATCTGGACTGGACCACAACACAAATTGATCTGATTGAAAGTGTTGGTATCGAAAACTATATCCAAAGCCAGCTCTAAAACTAGAATTAAATTAAAAAAGCCAGCATCTGCTGGCTTTTTTGTATTTAGCGTGGCATATCCTGCGTTAATTCATCATAACTCAGCTCAGTCTTTTGAATGGTTCTTAAGCGCTGCAGCTGGTGCTTGGCTTCCGTCTCATAGCCATTAAAAGCTAAAAGTTTGGGATATTTGATCAGGTTATATTTGGTCGGGTAAGTTAACACCATCTGTTCACCTTCCTTAATCTGCTCAGCAGACGCTTTGCTATAAGAATTTAAACGAATCCAGGCAATACGATGATTAAACTCGGTCAGCAGATAAATTGGTTTTTCATTGGTGATTTTTTCCGGCTGTTTTTCATAACGAATACTTTGTCCAAGCTTTGGTACCGCAACATCATAGTCGCGATAAATCACAATCAATAAAAGCAACCCAACAGCAAAAATGAATTTCATGCCGCTTGAGGGCATAACTATTATTTTAATTTTTGGATTTTGTGCCAGAACCGTACCCAGAATAAAACCGACTGGCAGCAGGAAATAGGCATAATGCTGTGGAAACTCAAACATGGCATGTGTTACAAAAGCCCCGATCATCAAGATCCCGATGACAGATTCTGGCGTATCCACCCAGCGCTGTAACTGATAGCCCAAATAACCAAAATATGCCAAGAAAGGCAGACCGATGATCAGTCCATTCCAGAGCAAAAAGTCCAGAATAAAATTATGTGCGCTACGAATCCAGACCGGACCTTGAACGGTATCACTAATCGAGACAAAAGCGACACTGGTTTGATACCAGCCATAGCCAAACCATGGCTGCGCCTGAATTGCAGCGATCATTTGCTGCCAGATTGCGAGGCGTGACATATCGCCGGTAGCACGCGCTACTACATCCCGGCTTTGAACTACGTCCGTATCCATTGCCTGCGCAGCCAACTGACTGAGTAAAGGAAAGGCCACAACACAGGCAATAAAGAAGATGAGCCAAGCGATGCTGTAATACCATTTCAGGCGAATAATGCCTTTATATTGATAGAAAGCTAAATAGAGCATGATGGCAATTGCAGCGACCCAAGCAGTACGTGACTGGCTTAAAGCCACTCCCATAATAATCACAGCAGTGCAGGCAAATAGCCACTTGGTCTGGATTTTTTTCTTTTCATAGAGGTACAGACAGCTCATCAATGCCATGACTAAAAAAGTCGCCATATTATTTGGCTGAGCGAAATTGGCATAAGGGCGCTGGCTGCCACTAATATTCACCATCCCCGGCAATACTGAATCCAGATTTGTCCATTGGCAAAGTACAATAATTCCCGTGACAGTACCAGAAGCCAGAAACACATAACTCAAATTAGTAAAAGTTTCTTCCCGATTATAATCTCCTGTTGAAAGGTGATAACCCAAAACACCTGCCAGCCAAAAGCTAAAGACAAAAATGAAGCCCATCATGGCGATGCTAAAGAAAAAAACCTGCCCCAGCAGAAATTGAGTCAAGGGCACGCAGGCAAGCACTAATAAGGGCAGACTGACCGCAGGAATTTTGAGTTTTTCTTTTAAGCAAATTGCAGCTAACGCAAATAGAGCAAAAAAGGCATATAGCTCACCCGTGTACGTCACCCACGGGCGGTAATGTACAGGCATGAGCCATGCAAGGGAGATCAAGATAGCTGCGATGAGGGCAAGCGTGAATTTCATGGAAATATCAGGCGGTAGAAGTTGGGCACATAATAAACAAAAAAGCAGATTAAAAGCTAATCTGCTTTACGGATGGATTAAAAGAAATTAGCTCCAAGGACGGAGGTCGACGATTTTGATAACTTTGTAATCTTGATCAACTAATACTGTCATATCTTTAAAAGAAGCTTTCAGTGGAAAGAAATATTTCGCCTGTGGATATTTAGATAGCACTTTCATGAGCATAGTTTGATTATTAAATTCTTTAAGATCTTTTATATTTCTCGCATATGGTTGCATATCTTTAGAACTGAATTCTAATTCCGCATAGCGCATAGGTACCTGAGCAACACTTATTCCATTCATTTCTAGAAAAATATCATGATTTTTTTGCTCATAGGATGTGGGATTAGATACCGCAACATATTTGGGACCGAATAAAGATATCTTTTCATATTTCTTATTTATGTCATTTTTATATTTGATATAGATTTGATTATTCTGCACAAGTTCAAAACCATCTTTGTAATAAACAATCCAAGCTGGTCTTGCTTGTGCAAGTGTATATAACCCATACACCAATGCTATGATTTGAATCATAATAATTATAGCCAAGTCTAATTTAAGAGTTTTTTTATTTTCTTTATAGATAATCCAGCTTAAAATTGGTCCAAGAATTACATCTGTAATAACCATAATATAGATAATTTGTTTGACACCTGTAGCATTACTTAGTGACTGGGGATACCATATAAAAAAAATAAGATACATTACGTGCATTGCTATTAAGACAGAAAAACTAAAATGCAACAGCACATATTTATTTTTTTTACTTAATGTCACCACATAGACTCCTTAAAACTCTTATATAAGATGTACTTTATTTTTCTTTTATAAAAAAAAGCCCTAATCGGGCTTTTTTTTATTTAAATATTACTGACAAGATTTAGGTGAAAATTTATCATCAAGATCAGTTGTACATGCCCATTCGCCAGTTGCAGCTGTGTAAGTATAAGTCATAGTTTTACCAGCGACATCATCATTTACACCTGTAGCCTGATATGTAGCCTCTAAAGCACATGTTGCAGTACCCCCAGCTGTTGCCGTAATATCATCAACATACTTGCCGGAAACAACAGCACCATCAGGAATTGCACAACCTGTTGCAACACCTTCATTCCCAATCGCCTCTGTAACTGGAGTCTTTAGACCGCCAAGCAACGTTGGGCCTTCAGCAACTTGTGAACGACCGATATAGTCTTGATAAGCAGGAATCGCAACAGCAGCCAAAATACCGATAATTGCTACAACAATCATTAATTCAATAAGGGTAAAACCCTTTTGTACTGTATTCATAACATTCTCCACAAATGTTTTTGTTTATTTATAAGCCTAAAGAAAAGCTCATTTAGCTTAATTTTATATTTAGCACTAACTGTGCCAAGTTTTATTATAATAAAATTGAGAGAAAAAACAGCAGTTTAAAAAAATATTTTTATTTTTGTAACTTTTGTGTTTTCTTTTGTGTAACTAACTGACAAAAATCGTCAGTTAGTTGACTAAAATCACCCCAGAATAATCGGTTTATTCCCTAATTCATTTTCTAAATCATCTATTTTCCGATCATAGTACTGATCTAATACTTCTCCAATCTGCTTCACACCTTCAATTACACCTTCTTTAAACTTCTCCTGAGCCAGATTTTGAATGATATTTTGACAGATTTCATCCCAGACCTGCTGGGTGGTTGCATTCTTAATTCCCCGATCAATCACAATTTCAACCTTGTGCTCGCACAGATTCAAATAGAGTAATACCCCACTATTATATTCAGTATCCCAAACCCCAATTTCAGCAAATAACTGTCGGGCACGACAAAGTGTATCTTGATAATAAGCAGATCGTGAAGGCAGACAGCCTTCAATCACCACCTGAATCTCCCCGACATGTCCATGCTCAGCTTCTTCCACCGCCACTGCAATCGCATGCTGATCCTGCTTGGAGAAAAAACGCTTGGTTGCCGGCATATAAAAGAAATGCTTGAGCCAGCGTTGAAAACTCGGCTGTGCATGTTCTTCCATTTTGGGCTGCGTGACTATATCTGTCGTATCTGTAGTTGTTACCATGAGCCTGATGCTCCTCCCCCGCCAAAACCACCACCGCCACCGCCGAAGCCACCGCCGCCAAAACCACCACGGCCACTACCGCCGCCTCGGCCACCACCGGCCAAGAAGGCATGTAAAATCAGCTGGGCTATAGAAGTTATCAATAAAAAGAAAATACCTGCACCAATCATCAAACTTGCAAGCAGCCCCATGCCATTTACCAGACCAGCAGCAGTCCCTGCAACTGCGGCAGTCGCAGCACTCAGTTTTCTGCCGAAAATCATAGATCCCACGACACCTACGACAATAATAAACAGCACACTACTGAACGTCGCCTTGATGGCTTTTTGTGCCTGATAAGCCTGTTCCTGACGCTCTTTCAGCTCATCCGCCGCCTGTGCTGCAATTTCAGGATCTAGATTTAAAATCCGTTCAATTTCAGTCAGGCCTGCAGCAATTCCTTGAGCATACTGACCCTGTTTAAAATACGGCGTGATGGTGTCATGAATAATACGGCCTGCCACGATATCGGGTAGCACCCCTTCCAGACCATAACCGGTCAAGATCTGAATACGGCGATCATTGATAGCAATGGTCATCAACAAACCATTATCCCGTTTAGCCGAACCAAGCTGCCAGGCCTCCGCCACCCGCATGGAATAATCAAAAATATCTTCCTGGCCCGTCGTTGGCACAATCACTACACCAATCTGGCCTTTTCCTTCCTCATAGAGTTTCAGAATACGCTGACTGAGTTGCTGCTTTTCAGTAGCACTGAGTAAATTCGCCTGATCAATGATCGGTTCATTCAGACTTGGCAGGTCGCGCTGAAGCTGCCCTTCTGCCATATCATTGGCAATGTGTGGCTGTGATGCTGCTGCAGTTTCTGTTTCAGTTCCACTTTTTTGAGCTGGAGCATTTTGACCCGCTTTAGGCTGCAAAATTTCACGGGCCACGATCACGTCTTCAGTATCCGTAGCCGTGGCTGTTTCTGCTGAGACAGGTGCTATTATCCCCATGCCCAATATGAGGAGCAAACCGGCACAGTATTTCAGCAGCATCTCAGACATCTGATTTCTCGCTTATTTTCAAATCAGTTATTACTCAAAGGAAACCGTGGGAGCTTTCTGGGCACTTTGCTCGGCGCTAAAGTTCGGTTTAGGCTCCATTCCGATCACTTTGGCAGTCATGACTTGCGGGAACTGACGTGCATAAGAGTTAAAGTCCTGAACCGTGGTAATGTAACGGTTACGTGCCACAGCAATCCGGTTTTCAGTTCCTTCCAGTTGTACCTGCAGATCACGGAACTGCTGGTTGGCTTTCAGGTCCGGATAATTTTCAGTGACAGCCAAAAGACGCGACAAGGCACTGGTCATCTGCGCCTGTGCTTCCTGATAGCGCTGAAACAGTTCAGGATCTTCCAGTACTTCACGATCTACTTTCAGGCCGGCAACATTGGCACGTGCTTGGGTCACTTCCGTTAAAACCTGCTCTTCATGCGAGGCATAGCCTTTGACTACATTGACCAGATTAGGTACCAGATCGGCACGGCGCTGATACTGGTTCTGGACTTCCGACCAGGCTGCCGTTACTGCTTCATCTTTGACCTGCAAGGTATTATAGCCACAGCCACTCAGGGTCAAGGTACTGGCCAGCATCAAAGCTATGAGAGATTGTTTTAATACACGCATGATGTCTCGTCCTCAATTCTTTATTGATATTTATATAATTAATTTGATTTTAAACACTATTTTCTAAAGTTTTGTTACTTTTTATAATATTTTTAATGCTTTCCATTTTAGGACTCAAACTCCTCAAAGATTAAAAAACCCGCCGTAGCGGGTTGTTTGAATGATTTCAGTGAATTTTCAACTGTTAAACATCTAGATAATCCAGAATACCTTCAGCTGCCTGACGGCCTTCCCAGATTGCGGTTACCACCAGATCAGAACCACGAACCATGTCACCACCAGCGAAGATTTTTGGATTCGAGGTCTGGAATTTGTATTGCTGCTGCTCAGCGGCAACGACACGACCTGAACCATCCAGATTGATTTCCACATCGGTGAACCAGTCTGCTGGACTGGTACGGAAACCAAAAGCCAGCAGAACTGCATCCGCCGGCAGAATTTCTTCTGAACCTGGAATCGGCTCTGGACTACGGCGACCACGACTGTCTGGCTCACCTAGCTGAGTAGTAATAAATTTCACACCCGTAACCTTGCCATTTTCACCCACAATTTCAATTGGCTGGCGGTTAAACTGGAAACTCACCCCTTCTTCACGTGCATTTTGCACTTCACGGCGTGAACCCGGCATATTTTCTTCATCACGACGGTAAGCACAAACTACCGACTCAGCACCTTGACGGATCGAAGTACGGTTACAGTCCATAGCTGTATCACCACCGCCTAAAACGATGACTTTTTTGCCTTCAACACTGATGTATTCAGACGGATCTTTTTCCCAGCCTTGGCAACGATTGACATTCGCAATCAGGAAATCCAGCGCATCGTAAACACCATCCAGATCTTCACCGGCAAAACCACCTTTCATATAAGTATAGGTGCCCATACCCATAAAGACCGCATCATAATCAGAAAGTAGCTGGTCGATGGTCACATCTGTACCAATCTCAGTGTTCAGACGGAATTCAACCCCCATGCCCGTGAAAATTTCACGGCGGCGTTTCATCACGTCTTTTTCCATTTTGAATTCTGGAATACCAAACGTTAAAAGACCACCAATTTCCGGACGCTTGTCAAACACGACCGGTTTTACGCCTGCACGTACCAAAATATCGGCACAGCCAAGACCCGCAGGGCCCGCACCAATGATCGCAACTTTTTTGTCTGTCCATTTCACATTGGACATATCTGGACGCCAGCCCAATGCAAAGGCCGTGTCATTGATATATTTTTCGGCATTACCAATCGTCACCGCGCCGAAACCGTCGTTGAGAGTACATGCCCCTTCACACAAACGGTCTTGCGGACAGACACGACCACAGACTTCTGGCAAGGTATTGGTCTGGTGACATAGTTCAGCCGCCTGGAACAGACGTCCTTCTGACACCAGTTTCAACCAGTTAGGAATATAGTTATGTACCGGACATTTCCACTCACAATACGGGTTACCACAGCCTAGGCAGCGATGCGTCTGGTTGGCTGCAATTTCCGCAGTATAAGGCTTATAAATTTCCACAAATTCTGCTTTGCGGACATCAATCTCTTTTTTCTCTGGATCTTGGCGTGCGACATCCAGGAATTGAAAGTCATTATTCAGGCGTTCTGCCATGTCTCTCTCCGTGGGGAGATGTAAGGGGTTCACAGTTGCCTTACATCTGCCTATGTTTCTGCAGTAGTGGAATTATTGTGGATCAGCTTGAGTTGTTTTTAACAGTGTTTGCAAGTTGGCTGCTTTTGGTTTTACCAACCAGAACTTGCGGCTGTAAAAGTCAAACTCATGGCGGATCTTGTACGCCCAAGCACTACCCGTTTCTTTAATATGTTCATCGAGAATACGACCCAGGAAGGCTTTGTGCTCTTCCATCGCTTCAGTTGAAATACGATTCAGCTCAATCAGCTCGTGGTTATAATAATCAACGAAGTCATTATCCAGATCAAGCACATAAGCAAAACCACCAGTCATACCCGCACCGAAGTTATGTCCAACTTTACCCAGCACTGTCACAATACCACCGGTCATATATTCACAGCAGTGATCGCCTGCACCTTCAATTACGGCAAATGCACCCGAGTTACGTACTGCGAAACGTTCGCCTGCCGTACCGGCAGCAAATAATTTACCGCCAGTCGCACCATACAGACAGGTATTCCCAATAATTGCGGTATTTTGCGTCTGGAATGGCGAACCTTTTGGCGGGAAGATCGAGATGCGACCGCCAGCCATGCCTTTACCAACATAGTCATTGGCATCGCCTTCCAGACTGATATGCAGACCACCGGCATTCCAGACACCCAGCGACTGGCCCGCAGTACCATTCAGGTGAACTTTTACCGGATGGGCTTCCATGCTCAGGTTGCCATAGCGTTTCGCAATTTCACCAGACAGACGGGCACCAATCGAACGGTCACAGTTACCGATCGTGAAGCTATATTCACCGCCAGTTCCTGCTTCAATCGCAGGCAGAATCTCATCCACCATTTTCTCTGCCAGAATCCCTTTATCGAATGGTGCATTGCCCTGTACTTCGCAGTACTGTGCTTTACCTTCTGCAGCAGGATGTGACTCAAGCAATTTGCTTAAATCAAGATGTGCATGCTTTGCAGTTTCACCTGGCAAGACTTCCAGCAGATCCGTACGGCCAATCAGGTCTTTCAGACTCGACACACCAAGTGCTGCCAGCCATTCACGGGTTTCTTCAGCAATAAAAGTGAAGAAGTTGATCAGCATTTGTGGCTCGCCAATATAATGCTCTTGACGTAAATGGTCTTGCTGGGTTGCCACACCGGTTGCACAGTTATTCAGGTGACAGATACGCAGGTATTTACAACCTAATGCAATCATTGGGGTTGAACCAAAGCCGAAGCTTTCTGCACCCAGAATTGCTGCTTTGACGACATCCAGACCGGTTTTCAGACCGCCATCTGTCTGTACGCGAACTTTACCACGCAGGTCATTCACACGAAGGGCCTGATGTGCCTCAGAAAGACCCAGTTCCCATGGTGAACCTGCATGATGAATTGAAGAAAGTGGAGAAGCCGCTGTCCCGCCATCATAACCAGAAATGGTAATGAAATCGGCATAGGCTTTCGCTACACCTGCCGCAATCGTACCGACACCCGGTTCAGAAACCAGCTTAACTGACACCATCGCCTGTGGGTTAACCTGTTTTAAATCAAAGATCAACTGTGATAAATCTTCAATTGAATAGATGTCGTGATGCGGAGGTGGCGAAATCAGGGTAACGCCCGGCACAGAGTAACGTAAACGGGCAATGAGTCCATTCACTTTACCACCCGGCAACTGACCACCTTCACCTGGTTTTGCACCTTGCGCGACTTTAATCTGGAGAACTTCTGCTGATGTTAAATAAGCAGGCGTTACCCCAAAACGGCCCGATGCAATTTGTTTGATTTTCGAGTTACGGATGGTGCCGTAACGCGCTGGATCTTCACCGCCCTCACCCGAGTTTGAACGACCGCCAATGGTATTCATGGCAATCGCAATCGCTTCGTGTGCTTCAGGTGACAATGCGCCCAAAGACATACCCGCAGAGTCAAAGCGAGGCAGGATCTCTTCCACAGATTCCACTTGTTCGACTGGAATCGAGTTGTCTGTTTTCAGTTTAAATAAGTCACGGATCGTTGCGATCGGACGGTTGTTCACCAGTTCTGCATATTCTTTAAAATCTGCGTAGTTCCCAGAACGTACTGCTTTATGTAGCGAGTTGATCACGTCCGGGTTAAAGGCATGATATTCCTTGCCAAAGACAAACTTCAGCAAACCGCCCTGATCAATTGGCTTACGGTTTTTCCAGGCGATATCCGCCAACTGTTTCTGATCATTTTCAAGATCGACAAAAGTTGCACCCTGAATACGGCTTGGCACACCGATGAAGCATTTATCTACCACTTCATTAGATAAACCCACTGCTTCAAACAACTGACCACCACGATAAGAAGCAACCGTAGAAATACCCATTTTCGAAAGAACTTTCAGCAGACCTTTCTCAATCCCCTTACGGAAATTGTTTTGCGCATAGATTGGGTCACCCAACAACTCACCTTTGGCGACCAGATCATTGATCACGTCATAGGCCAGATATGGATAGATCGCAGTTGCACCAAAACCAAGTAGCACTGCAAACTGATGGGGATCACGGGCAAAACCGGTTTCAATAATCAGATTCGCATCGGTACGTAAACCAGTCTTGATCAGGTGATGATGCACAGCACCGGTCACCATGAATGCATTGGCAGGTAAGTAGCCTTCACGGATTTTCTTGTCGGAAAGTACCAGTAAGGTTTTACCATCACGAATCGCTTGAGCAGATTCTTCACAGATACGCGCAATTGCTGCTTCCAAACCTTCAGATTCAGTATAGTTCAGATCAATATCTGCAATTTCATAGCCGGCACGACCCAGGGTACGGATTTGATGCATTTTAGAATTGGATAGTACTGGACTTGATACGATCAGACGATCAGCATGTTCAGGACCCTGTTCAAATACATTTTGTTCACGGCCAAAACAGGTTTCCAGTGACATCACAATCGACTCACGTAGCGGATCGATTGGGGGGTTGGTCACCTGTGCAAACTGCTGGCGGAAATAATCCGATACATGACGTACCTGACGTGACAATACCGCCATTGGGGTATCATCACCCATTGAGCCTACCGCTTCCTGACCACTTTCGGCAATCGGGCGCAGCAACTGGTCTCGCTCTTCAAAGGTCACCATGAACATTTTCTGTGCCGCTTTCAGGCCATCACCTTTTAAGCCTTGATCACATAAATATTCTTCCAGCTCTGGACTACCTTGCAGACGCACAGAATTTTCACGTAACCATTCGCGGTATGGACGCATACGTTTTAGATGATTATTGACATCTTGCGTATCCAGCACCTTGCCGGTTTGTGTGTCGATTACCAGCATTTGGCCGGGGCCAACACGTCCTTTAGAAATGACATCTTCAGGTTGATAACCCCAGACGCCAATTTCAGAAGCCAGCGTGATATAACCATTTTTGGTAATGACCCAACGCGCAGGACGCAGACCGTTACGATCCAGCATACAGATCGCATGTCGGCCATCCTGAATCACCAGACCTGCAGGACCATCCCAGGCTTCCATATGTTTTGAGTTGAATTCATAGAAGGCACGCAAGTCAGCATCTAAGGTTTCCACATTCTGCCAGGCAGGCGGAACCAGCATACGGAGGGCACGAAACAGATCCATGCCACCACCGACCAGAATCTCCAGCATGTTGTCCAGGCTCGAAGAATCCGAACCGGTACGGTTCACAATCGGATTCAATTCTGTTAAACCGGGCAATAACGGATTTTCAAATTTTGGTACACGTGCCATGGCCCAGTTACGGTTCGCAGTAATAGTATTGATTTCACCATTGTGTGCGAGGTAACGGAACGGCTGTGCCAACGGCCAGCGAGGCAAGGTATTGGTCGAGAAGCGCTGATGGAACACCACAATATGCGATTCCAGACGCGGGTCTGCCAGATCTGTATAAAAATCTGCAATCGCTTCTGGCATCATCAAGCCTTTATAGCTGATCACCGTTGAACATAAAGTAGTGACATAGAAAGACGTATCATTCACCAACAATTGTTCTGCACGACGACGCGCCAGGAATAACTTACGGTTAAATTCAACCTCAGTCACGCCCATCGGGCAATTAACAATAATCTGTTCAAATGCTGGCATCGATTGCAAAGCAATTTCACCTAGGGCATCGACATTGGTTGGAATCACACGCCAGGCCAGAACGATCAAACCTTCAGCTTCAATCTCTTTGTTTAAAACCTGTTTGGCATGTGCCGCAAGCGCAGGATCAAGATTCAGGAATACCGAACCTACAGCAAAGACTTCACTTAAGGTGGTATCGCTTAAGCGTTTTGCTTCTTCACGGAAGAATTTTTTTGGCATCGCCAAGAGCAAACCACAACCATCTCCAGTCTTGCCATCTGCGGCAATACCACCACGGTGGGTCATGCAACTCAAACTATGAATCGCAGTCTTGACGAGATCATGGCTTGCATCACCCTGCATATGGGCAATTAAACCGAAACCACAGTTATCTTTAAACTCATCCGGTTGGTATAAACCTTGAGCGGGAGCTACATTATTAGGCGATGGCATGTGCATAGCGTACCCTTCTTTCACGAAGCCTCAATAGGCTGTTAAACAATCTAAATTCTTCTCTGCGCTGCGTTTAATGAACTTTCGAAGACTGTCTTGATAGAGCAAAAACATTGTTCTCTATTTCTTCAGCGTAGTCCTTTTTCAGACAGAATGCATAAAAAATAAAGTTTATTTTGCTGATGAATAACATAAAAATCAGGAATAAATATGACATTCACATAGTGTCATCGAATCATTTTTCGCGCTAAAACAGGGAGATTAATTCAATTCATGCACCAATAAAGCAAATTCCATGCCAATAAACAGAGCAAAAATGAAAACTATACAGATGACAAAGATTTAGCGCAGATAAGCGCCAGACAGATAATTTTCAATGTGCATTTTTTGCACCAAAAGCGCTCATTTTTGATTCTTTAATTTTCTAGGTGCGCTATTTTAGACCGGACTAATTAAATGGATCACTAATCTCGTTATTTTGAGGACGAGGATTAGTGTTCTGACTAGGACGAGAGTTGTTTTGCGGTTGGGGCATACTCTCTACAGCGCTTTCAGATTTCTGCACATCGACCACATTTCCAGAGGTGTCACGACGCACAATTGTGGTACTGGTTGTAGCGGCATCAGGACTACGCAGTTTGATTTCCGGCTGGGTTTGCTGTCTGATTCGTGCCGATTCATCTATTTTTGGCAAAGGCACATTTTTCAAATGAATTTCGTAAAGCTTTTGATTACTGGCTAATTCTTCTGAACCCAGACTATTTACCAGACTGACATACTGCTTGATTTGTACCACTTTAGGCTTGACCGAAGCAGGTAAATTCAAATTGAGGGTTGAAAGCGCCTGATTCGCTTGTGCCGCAGTCTTAAATTGACCATATAACAACACATATTGCTCTGGCTGATTTTCACCCGATATTCTTAAGTAAATAAAAGGCTTACGATCTGGCTGTTTTTTAAGGAAACTTTTTAATATTGCTTCATTGGTCACGCGAAACAATTCAATTGCATGCTGGTTTTTCGCTTCATTAACAAACTTGGTACCGCGAAATTCCGGTTCATGACTGGCATTCACGATAGTACGCGTGGTCAGGTCAAGTGGTTTCACTTCATCAGAAAGTGCACCAAGATGGGTCATTGTTGCGACTTTTTCTGGCTGAATCTGCAACTGGACTTCGGTTTCAGGTTTTTTTTCAATTTCAATGACTTCATCTGAATCAGTAGCTGCCCAGAAAATCAAGGCAGCAAAAAGACAGCCTACTCCACAGACCAGCCAGAAATAATGCTGAACCTTTTGCCAAGGAGTATGTAACGCTGCCATAAAACTAAACCTATACCTGATTGGCTAAAATTGTCTGTTTCATTAACTCGAAATCGAATTCTCGAGTAATTACTGCTTGGCCTAATTGCTTTAACAACACCAGACGCAATTGTCCATTCAAGACTTTTTTGTCATGGGCCATATAGGCCAGAAAATCATCCAGAGGGATTTTAGGACAAACCACAGGAAGTTTGGCACGAGAAATGATTTTTTTTGTACGTTCTAAATCTTCTTGAGAAATCCAGCCCATACGCTGTGACAGATCCGCAGCCATCACCATACCGGTGGCAACCGCCTCACCATGTAACCACACCCCATAACCCAGGTAGGATTCAATCGCATGTCCAAAGGTATGGCCCAGGTTCAGCAATGCACGCTCACCCTGCTCTTTCTCATCATTGGCTACGATCCGCGCTTTATGTGCACATGAACGGTAAACGGCTTCGGCAAGCAACTGCTCATCACGAGCAATCAGGCCTTCCATATTCGCTTCCAGCCAGACCATAAATGATTCATCACCAAGTAAAGCATATTTAATCACTTCAGCCAGTCCTGCTGAAAGCTCACGGTCCGGTAAAGTAGCAAGCTGCGACATATCTGCCAGCACCACCTGCGGCTGCTGGAAAGCGCCAATCATGTTTTTACCCAGCGGATGATTGATCCCGGTTTTTCCACCCACACTAGAATCGACCTGCGACAGCAAGGTGGTCGGTACCTGAATAAAATACACTCCGCGCTGGAAGCAGGCCGAGGCAAATCCGGCCATATCCCCAATGACGCCACCACCTAATGCTAGTACAGTACAATCGCGGTTAAACCCGGCTTCAAGCAGCGCATCAAAAATCAGGTTTAGATGCTGGCTATCCTTATATTTTTCACCATCAGGCAAAATGCAAGTCGCAACACGTTTGTCCAGAGCTTCAATTGCAGTTTGATAACGCTGTAAATAAAGTGGTGCAACTGTGGTATTACTCACAATCATCACTTGCTTGCCCTGAATATAGGGAGCCAATAAGGCCTGTGGATCCAGATCGCTTCCAATAAAAATAGGATAACGACGTTCTCCGAGTTCTACATATAAGGTTTGCATGCTTGATTAACCACTTGATTCAATGAACTTAATTTTTAGAAACAATGAGATTGAGAATCCGCTGCGCCAGATCTCGTGCAGCACCCTGATTGGTCTCAATAATATGATGTGCCACTTCTCGATACAAGGGATCACGAACTGCCAGTAAATCACGCAACTTTTGTTCCGGATTTTCGACTTGAAGGAGGGGACGGTTTTTATCGCGATAGGTGCGTTGCAGTTGAATTTCAACCGGCGTATAGAGATAGACAACAATTCCGCGCTGTTTCAGATAATCCCGATTTAAGGTCTGAGTAATGGCACCACCGCCAGTGGCTAAAACCAGATGGGGACGTGAGGTAAGGTCATTAATGACAGCAGTTTCACGGTCACGGAAACCCTGCTCCCCTTCTTTTTCAAAAATCCAGGGAATGGTCGCGCCTGTTTTACGTTCAATTTCATGATCACTGTCTAGAAATTCACGCCCTAACAATTCTGCGAGATGTCGTCCTACTGTTGTTTTCCCGGCCCCCATCGGCCCTACCAAATAAATATTTGGCAGGGTTTCAAACTCGTTGCTTGGCAAGGAGTCACCTATTCGTTTTGTTAAATTCAAAATATATTAATGATTTCTTGAAACACTGTCATTAACAATTCGAGGTGTAACGAAAATCAGTAGCTCACGTTTATTATCCGACTTTAAATCTTTACGGAATAAACGTCCTACATAAGGAATATCCCCCAGGAAAGGTACCTTAGTTTGCGCATTACGGGTTTCTTGCTCAAAAATACCGCCTAGAACCACTGTTTCGCCATTATCCACCAAGACATTGGTAGTGATCTGGTTTTTATTAATAGTGAGCTGTCCAGTCGGTGTCGGGTTACCCGGTGAGTCACTGGTAATATTGAGTTCCATCTGTACTTTGCCATCTGGCGTAATGCTTGGTGTGACATCCAGACTTAGCGTAGCATCAATAAATTCCGTAGTAGATACTGCATTCGCACCACCACCCTCTGCTGACTGATACGGAATTTGAGAACCAGAGGCAACAGTCGCTTTCTGCTTGTCCGCAGTCAGTACTTTAGGGGTAGAAATCACCTCACCATAGCCATCTGCCTGAAGTGCAGACAATTCAAGATCTAGCATAAAATCAGAAAGGCTGATTAAACCAAAGGCGATACGACTGGCACCCGGACTGGTTACCCCCAAATCCACATTCAGGTTTTGTGGACGCTGAATCTCATAAGTATATCCACCCAAATCATTTTCTTTAGGATCTCTGAGATCCCATAACGTCGTGTCACTACCACCGACCAGAAGACTATCATTGTTGGTAATCCCTTGAGACAGAATTCCCCATTTCACTCCCATCTCTTTGGTAAAGTCAGTGGTAGCTCGAACAATACGCGCTTCGACCATCACCTGCTTCACCTGTACATCGAGCAGATCTACCATATTACGAATTTTATCAATAAAGAGCTGGGTATCATTGACAATAATGGTATTGGTTCGTGCATCAACAGACACAGAACCACGGGAACTTAATAAACTTTCCCCACCCTCATTATTATTCGTACTGCTCGAGCCGCCTGAACTAGATGCGCCTTTATTCTGCGTAATCAGTTTCTCAATATCAGCGGCTTTGGCATAACTGAGCTGCATATATTCCGTCTGGATAGGCGCAAGTGCAACACTCTGCTTAATCGCCTTAGCTTCTTCCTCTTCAGCCTTTATCAGCTCTGTAACTGGTGCGATCCAGATCACATTGCCATTGCGGCGTTTATCCAGATTTTTGGTTTTCAGCACAATGTCCAGCGCCTGATCCCAAGGTACCTCTTTCAAGCGCAAGGTAATGTTACCTTGTACACTATCTGCAGCCACCATATTGATATCGGTAAAATCTGCCAGGAGCTGTAATACACGACGGACTTCGATATCCTGAAAATCTAAAGAAATCTTCTTACCGGTATAGGCAACGGTTTTAGGACGCAATGGACTCTTGGCTTCTGGTCGTTTCAAGCTGATGGTCAGCTTGTTATCAGTCTGATAAGCCATATATTCATAACTTTCCGCAGACTGAATCGTAATGACTCCTGAACCATTTTGATTCACAGCATCCACACTTGATACCGGAGTCGCAAAATCAGTCACATTAAGACGGCGGGTCAAATGAGCCGGAATCTTGGAACCTAAAGTGCGCACAATAACCTTGGTACCCTGCTGCTGTACATCAACAGGAGTATTATTTCCTAATAGATCAATAACGACCTGGCCTTCACCTTGCGCACCGCGCTGGAAACCAATATTGCTAATACCCTGAGCTGACTGTTGCTGCACAGGTTGAGCCATGGCTACAGGAGTTGCCGAGTTAATTTTAAGAATAAAAGTATTGCCTTCTACTCGAGTGGTAAAGGCACCTGCATCTGTCAGATTAACCGTCAAACGGGCACGCTGCGCATCCGAAGTTACATCGACCGAACTGGCTTCACGCGTTGCGACCGGAATTTTGCTTTGTTTTAAATTCTGTTGGGCCTTGTCAAAGTCCAGAATCAAACGTGACGGTGATTCTAACTGATAGGCTTGTGGTTGAGGTGGTAAACCATTAAACATCACCCGAATTTCAGTTCCTTGACCAGGAAGCTGCATAGGTACCACATTCGTTACGGCCACTTGTGCGCTGGCTGCTTGCATCACCGCAATCGCAACAGCACCCATTGAAAACTGACGAAACACACGATTCATTGTATTAGCATCCCCAAAAATAAATTCTTTAATACTCTTATTCATTGTTATTCCTTTAAAACCTTATGGCGCCGGCCCGATGAGAACCAGGCTCCGCGGACGTTCCACATATCCCTCACGGCCATCTGGAATAATCTCAATCAGATTGATCTGTGTCGGTGTAATTCCAATTACACGACCATGATTAAGTCCCATATAGCTGCCACGCTGAATCCGCTCAACCTCACCATCAGGGGTCTGGATTAAAGCCAGAATCTGTCCCGCCTGATTACGCATACTGCCTTTCATGGTCAAGGTTTCCAGCGGATAACTTTCTAGTGGTTGCAACTGACGTGACAAATTTGGATAAACCCGTTTCCCGGCCATAATTTTCAGTTCAGCAGCCAGAGAACTTGGTAAAAATGGGCTTTTGATCTGGTGCGCTGCATAATTAAAGGTTTCAACTGGCATAAAATCAGGCGCAGGTTCAATCGGCAAAGGCGGCTGATTACGAATATTGGCCATTTCCTGATTGACCGCATCAATACGGGAATCACATCCCACTAATAAAAACCCGAGCGTTAAAGCCGAAGTAATTTTAATTTTTTTCATTACTGCGCCCCCTGAGCCGTGCTGTCAGCTGCTGGCATTGCAGCACCTTCAGCATTACCGACATAACGATAAGTTTTGGCTTTTACCACATAATCAATAACCGGAATTTCAGATTTTTTCTCTTTGTTTTCAGTACCGGTAATCGTGAAATCATGTAGCGTAACGATACGTGACAAGCCGGCAATACTGCTCACAAAGGAACCAAAAGCGTGATAATCCCCAGTAGCTTCAATCGCAATTGGCTGCTCAATAAAGAATTCTTGCTTAATTTCAGGTTCCAGTCGGATATTTTTAAACTTCAGGCCTGAATTCACGCCGCTCAGGTTAATATCTTCAACCAGACCCGGAATTTCAGTTTCTTTCGGCAATTGTTCTAACTGCTGGTTAAAACGGGCTTCCATTTCCTGCAGCTGGATTTGATATTGTTGTAAGTTGCGTAATTTGGATTCTTTTTCGCGAAATTCATTCAGCAGGTTTTGTTCTTGGGCACTGGCTTGCGAAATCGATTCAATCGTGCTTCTGATCATGACAAAGTAAATCACCGCAAATGCCAATGCAGCAATGAAGATCCAGCAGGTAATTTTGACCGCTAAAGGCCAGCCACCATAATTATTTGGATCTAAGGTATTGAATTGTTGAAAAAACTTTTCAACAGTCATTTTATTTTTGGGTACAGCGACGACATCCTGGTTGAACTCATCGTACTCGTCATTACTCATGATGATGCCCCCGTAGTTGTAGTAACTGCTTGTTGTTCTTCGTTAAGTACTGGCTGAGCGATCTGATCCAGATCTACAGTTACAGTAAAACTGCCATAAGATTCTTCCACACGTGGAATAATCGAGCTCGGCGCCTTTTCTTTGGCTTCTTCAGCCACCAGGAAAGCGTTCATAAAGGCATTCCGATACCAAGATGAAGCTTCCAGATTGCGTAGCAGTTCAGCTACGGTATTAGGACTCTCAGCTTTACCTTCAATGGTAAATTTATCGCCGGTACGCTGGAATTTGGTGATGTACATATTGCTCGGGGTGACCCGCACAATTTCATCAATCAGATGTACTGCAATCGGACGCTGGGTCTGTAATCCCTGAATCAGTTTCATCCGCTCGACAATCGCATTACGCTGTTCTTGCAAACCCTCTAGTGCCTTTAACTGCACATCCAGATTCTGGTTGGTGCTTTGAATCAGCTGATTGGCCTGTTCATGATCCTGAAGTTTTTGATCATAATAAAACCAGGTAGAACCCGCTGCTGCTAAGCCTAAGAACAGTGCCCCCACACAAATCGCCACAAATTCATTATTTCTTTTAATTCTTAGCTCATCACGCCAAGGAAGTAAGTTAATTCTTGCCATTAATCAAAACTCCTTAAGGCCAATCCACATGCAACCATGAGTGATGACGCGTCATTTTCAATTTTTTTAATATCAATTTGCGGAGAAAAGCCCATTTGCAAAAATGGATTCGCGATCGTGACACGGTAACCGAGTTTTTGTTGTAATAATTTTGCCAGCCCCGGAATATTGGCATTTCCGCCAGCCAGTAAAATATGGTCGATCTCATTGAACTGAGAAGATGAAAAGAAGAATTGCAATGAACGGGCCGCCTGCTGTACCACCGCATCCAGAAAAGGTTCCAGCACTTCAATATCATAATCATCTGGCAAGGCACGGGTTTTTTTAGCACGCCCAGCTTCTTCAAATGACAATCCATAACGGTTCTGAATTTCCTGAGTCAACTGCTTGCCGCCAAACACCTGCTCACGGGTATAAATAATCTTGTTATTCTGCATGACCGACAAGGTGGTCATACTATGCCCAATATCTAAAATACCGACCGTATTAACCCCCATTGGCAAAGTATCTGAAAATACTTTAAAGGCATTTTCCAGTGCAAAGCTTTCTACATCTGCAATCTTGGGTGTCAGTCCGGCAATTTCCAAAACTTCGGAACGTGCTTCGACATTTTCGATGCGGGTCGCGACCAGCAGCACATTTACCCGGTTCGGATTGGCAAGACGGTCTGGCAGAACTTCAAAATCCAGACTGGCTTCATCGAGAGGGAAAGGAATATATTGTTCCGCATCTTCACGAATCTGAACTTCACGTTCGTCATCCGACATATCTGCATCCATCTCAATGATCTTGGTGATCGCCATTGAGGTGGGTATTGCAAAAGCGGTCTGATTCGACTGGGTATTGCCCAAATTAATTGCGCGCCCAAGGGCATCAGCAACTGCTTCTGGATTTAAGACATTTTTTTCAACAACACTGTTTTCCGATAATGGGACCAAAGCATAACTCTCTACCCAATAACGGCCACTTTTTACAGAAAGTTCTAAAACCTTAACAGAAGTCGAACTAATATCGACTCCTATTAACCCCTTATTCGGTTTACGATATAACCTGCGCACAATATACTTCCTATTATTTTTTTGTCCCCAATTCAATCTAACTTACCAATTGGTCCAGCCTATAATTTTATATAGATACAATAACTGATCTAACAATATGGATATCGACAGGATATACTGACCGGTAATTAGTTCGCCATTAGCTCTTATTAAAACTTACTTGTTATGAAAAAGCTATCTTGTTCAGGCCTTGTTCATCCATTTTTTTTGATCATTATCATTATACTGATCTCAATTCCGATGGGTTTCTATGGCATGTATCTCTATATTGCCCCATCTTTGCCTGAAATGTCCACGCTTAAAAAGGCACCTTTATTAAAGCCTTTACAAGTATTTAGTTCAGATAATGAATTAATTGCCGAATATGGTGGCAAGCTTTCAGTTCCCGTGAAATATGAACAAATTCCACAGGAGTTTATTCATGCGTTCCTCGCAGCGGAAGATTCTAGCTTTTTTGAGCATAGCGGCATCAGCTTTAAAAGCTTGGGACGCGCCCTCAGCGAGACCGTGACCGGTTCGGATGTCCAGACCGGTGGCTCGACTATTACCATGCAAGTGGCAAAAAATTATTACCTCAGTCCTGAACGGACTTTGAAACGTAAACTGACTGAAATTTTTCTGGCCCGTAAAATTGAGCAAAACCTAAGTAAAGAAGAAATTCTGACCCTGTATGTCAATAAAATTTTCCTGGGGAAAAATGCTTATGGTATCGCAGCGGCAGCTAAAATTTACTACAACAAGAGTCTAGAAGAACTTTCAAATGCACAGATGGCCATGATCGCCGGCCTGCCTAAAGCACCTTCCCGCTATAATCCGGTTGCTAATCCCAAGCGTGCTTTGGAGCGTCGTAACTGGATTTTGGGACGTATGCTGCAATTGGGCTATTTAAACCAGAGCCAGTATCAGCAGGCCATTGCTGAACCGATTAATCTGGACATGCCGGATCGCAGTACCCGTAATAAATTCCCTTATGTGGGTGAAATGGTACGTTCTGAGCTGGTACAAAACTTTGGTGAACAGGCGATCGATTCTGGTTATAGAGTCTATACCACTATTCATAGTGAACGTCAGACCTATGCCGAGCAAGCGGTACAAGAAGGTTTAGAAGCCTATGACCGTCGACACGGCTGGCGAGGAGCTGAAGCACATGATCAACCCCTTGAAAATTTCCGCGCCTATGCCAATACCTACCCTGCGCAAGTAACCAAGGTAGGCACTTCCAGTTTTGAAGCACTCATGCAGGATGGGAGCAGCGTGACTGTTCCGTGGTCAGGCATGTCTTGGGCACGTCGCTTTCGTAACGTTAACAGTGTAGGCGGGGCACCCGGCAAAGCCTCCCAGATTGTTAAAGTCAAAGATATTGTCCGTTTAAGACCCAATGAAAATAAAACCTCTTGGTCACTGGTACAGATTCCCAAAGTACAAGGACAGCTGATTGCTATCAATCCAAATAATGGTGCAATTGAAGCTATTGTGGGCGGATATAATTTTTATCAGTCAAAATTTAACCGGGCCATCCAAGGCTGGCGTCAACCTGGGTCTACTATTAAGCCTTTTGTTTATGCACTGGCTTTAGAACGTGGCATGACGCCACATACTATGGTCAATGATGCACCTATTACCATTGGCAAATGGTCACCGCGTAACTCGGATGGACGTTATCTTGGCATGATCCCGTTACGCCGTGCCCTTTATCTGTCACGTAATACAGTCTCAGTGCGCTTATTGCAGACGGTCGGAATTGAACGTACACGTCAGTTATTTATGGACTTTGGTTTACAGGACAGTCAGATTCCACGTAACTATACCATTGCCTTGGGTACGCCGCAGGTTCTTCCAATTCAGATGGCCACCGGTTATGCTACCTTTGCTAATGGCGGTTACCGAATTCAGCCGCACTTTATTACGCGTATTGAAGATGCCTATGGCAACACCATCTTTGAAGCCAAGCCTGAATATGCGTGCATTTCATGTATTAATGAAAAAGAAGAACCCGTTCAAGTCACTGACCCCATTACCGCCGATGATGAAGTAATTGCAATCAACAATACGACCTTGGGCCAGAAACCCGAGACCCCGAAAATTTCAGATGAAGACAGCAATTATCGTCAGGCAGAACGTATTTTAAAATCCAGCTCTGCCTATGACATGGCCAATATTCTACGTGATGTCATTCAGTATGGTACCGGTCGTGCCGCATTAAGAATTGGTCGTAGTGATATTGGTGGTAAAACCGGTACCACCAATGATGCCAAAGATGCCTGGTTTGCCGGCTTCAATGGCAAGCTGGTAACGGTTACCTGGGTCGGTTTTGACCAGCCGACGACTTTAGGTCGCCGTGAATATGGTGGTGTAGCAGCTTTACCGATCTGGACCGATTTTATGGGCAAGGCATTAAAAGGCCAACCGGAAGCCTGGGTACGTTTAGACCGTAATGCCAAGGCACCTGTAAATCGCAACAAGGTGGTTCAGGGTGAGGAGCCGCAAAATCATCCGGCTTCTCCACCTCTGGCGACAGCACTTTACCGCCCCGCTCCAGTTGTCGTGCCAAAACGTCAGCAAAATGATTTTGAGGATTTACCGGATCAGCCAACACGCTTACCAGGTAATGAATCTGTATCGCCAGAACAGCCGCTACAGCCGAACCGGGTAGACTCCCTGGAAAACCTGATCGAAGAAGTCCAGTAATCTGCTGCTATATAAAAATAAAAGCCCTCAGTTGAGGGCTTTTATATATTCAATTTTTATTTCTTCTGGAACAAGAAAATCTGGAACTGTGCCATCAGTTCAAACCGGTCATGTTGCTCCAGAGCCAGACGGCGTTCCGGTTTGGCTTTATAGGCATAAGGGGTCATGGCAATCAGGTTTTTTAAATCAGCCTGTGGCAAAATCATTGGTGCATCAATTACCTGCTCACGAACCAGATCAAATTCATCTTGCAGTTGCTCAACAAACTTTTGTGGCTCATGTGGTTTGACTTCTTCAAACAGTGCTTCACGCATGGCATATAAATGTTGTGGTGCCGGTGTTACCACCATCAGATAAGATTTTGGCTTTAATACCCGCAGGATTTCC
Organism: Acinetobacter sp. 197; assembly: GCF_048148385.1. Lineage (NCBI taxonomy): Bacteria > Pseudomonadati > Pseudomonadota > Gammaproteobacteria > Moraxellales > Moraxellaceae > Acinetobacter > Acinetobacter sp. 197. The sequence continues at coordinate 32,655 of NZ_JAYWZK010000008.1, read as the reverse complement.
TGTTTTGGAATCGGACTGAATAAACTGGTACAGAGATCAATCGATTCATCCAGTACTGGCAAGGTTGCCCCGGTTCCCACCACCCAAGTAATGTCTTTATTCAGTCTGGCAGCCACCTGAACTGCATTCTTGGCAATATCGACCCCTACACATTGCAGCACTTCAGCCTGCATGGCATTGGTGTAATAGCCTTCGCCACAGCCGATATCCAGCAGGTTTTCAATCCGTAAGTCTCGGATTTTCTCGACCACAGCCTGCTGTAGGGGCACATAATGACCTGCACTCAGGAATGCACGGCGCGCCTGTACCGATTCAGGTGTATCACCCGGATTTTTACTATGCTTATGCTGAACTACATGCAGATTCACATAACCTTGTTTGGCCACATCGTAGCTATGATGATTCTCACATCGCCATGTTCTTTCATTTAAGCTCAACTGCTGGCGACAGACTGGGCACATGAGTAAATTCATCATTTTCTCCAAAACAAAAAAGCCGGCATGCGCCGACTTTTTCTCATGCATTTCTTAGCGCAATTTTAAGGTCATTAGGCCCAAAACTACCAGCATAATCGTAATAATCCAGAAACGGATCACCACCTGGGTTTCACGCCAGCCTTTCTTTTCATAATGATGATGTAGCGGCGCCATCAGAAATACGCGTTTATTACGCATTCTTAATGAACCGATCTGCAAGAATACTGAAATCGCCTCAACCAGAAATACACCCGCCATAATCGCAAACACGATTTCCTGACGAACCATGACAGCAATGGTACCCAGCATCGCACCGAGGGATAAGGCTCCAACATCTCCCATAAATACCTGGGCCGGATGGGCGTTATACCAGAGAAATGCCAGACCGGCACCGATCATGGCTGCACAGATCACCACCAGCTCAGACGAGTATTTCACATAAGGAATATGCAGGTAGTTGGCGAAACGCACATCACCCGCGAGGTAAGCGAATACGCCCAAACCTGCAGCCACCAGTACAATCGGCATGATCGCCAGACCATCCAGACCATCGGTCAGGTTCACTGCATTGGATGCCCCATTAATCACGAAGTAAGTGAAAATAATGAAGCCAATACCCAATGGAATGACCGACAAAGGAATGGTTAGATCCTTAAAGAATGGAATTAGCAAATCCAGCATATTCGCGGTATGTACCGGATTGGTTTGTTGCTGTGCAATCACATACAAGGCAATACCAGCACCCAACGAACCCACTGAAGTCCAGAAGAATTTTTTCTTCGCAGGCAAACCGGCATTGTCTTTATAACGGATCTTGATCCAGTCATCAGCCCAGCCCACGGCACCAAAAATTACCATCACCGCCAGCACAATCCAGACATAAGGATTAGACAGATCTGCCCAGAGCAAAGTCGAAATCCCGATGGATAATAGGATCAGCACCCCACCCATGGTCGGTGTGCCCATTTTCTTGGCATGATTTTCAGGAGCAAACGAACTGACCGCCTGACCATATTTCAGCGCCTGCAGTTTGCGGATCATGATCGGACCCAAGACCAAACCAATGGTCATTGCCGTCAAGACACTCAGCAGAGCACGTAAAGTTAAATAACGAACTACCTGAAACGTGCTATCAAAGCCCGCCAGATGGTCAAATAGCCATAACAGCATTTAGAGTTTCTCCATCAATGCAGCCATCAATGTTTCCATATGGGTATAACGCGACCCTTTGAACAGCAAAGATATCGGCTGGGGATGATGTGTTTCAATCAAATCAATTAAAAACGGTAAGGCCTGCTCCTGATTCAGGAAAGCCTGCATTTTCTTACCATATTGCGTACTACGGGCACCTTCTTGTGCGGCAGGAGCGAATTCACCCACAGCCACCACAAAATTAATACCTTTTACCGAGACCAGATCCCGACCGAGCTTGTAATGCTCGATTGCGGCAGATGAACCGAGTTCACCAATATCGCCGGTCACCATCACCCGGATGCCTTGCTGCTGTGCTAACACTTCAGCCGCCGCTCGCATTGAGCCCGGATTGGCATTGTAGGTGTCATCAATAAATAAAAATTCTTTGTGCGGAATAAAGTTTAAGCGACCTTTAGCACCGACTGCCTGTTCCAGGCCAGCCACGATATCATCAAGATTAATACCAATCGCCAAGGCAAATGCAGCGGCAGCTGTGGCATTCTCGACATTATGCTCGCCGGCAAATGGTAACTGAACTGTTTTCGAGCCTTGTGGCGTATTCAGTGTGAAGCTTGAAGATTGAGCTTCAAGCACCATATCGCTGGCATAGACTTCACCACCCGTACCAAAACTTAAGCTTTTTTCAGTTCTTACTGCGGCACGAATGGCTTCAGCAAAATCATCGGCAGCAGGAATAATCGAAGTCTCAGAGATATGCGCATAAATTTCGGATTTTGCACGGCAAATTCCGTCACGGCCGCCAAATTCACCCAAGTGTGCCGTGCCAATATTAATAATTCCGGCTACATGCGGCTGCACCATGTTTGAAGTGTAATCAATTTCACCCTGATGACTTGCACCGAGTTCCATCACCGCATATTGATGTTCAGAACGCAGCTCCAGCAACATTACTGGCACGCCAAGGTCATTATTCAAATTACCACGCGTCACCAAGGTCGGCGCAAGACGCGACAGGATGCTCCCCAGCATTTCTTTAGTCGTGGTTTTACCACTGCTGCCGGTCAAGGCAATCACTTTGAGCTGAGGATTCTGCTGACGGCGATAAGCCCCCAACAATCCCAATGCCAGACGGGTATCTTCTACCACCAGTTGGCAAATATCAGCATCCACTGGACGGCTGACAATGGCAATGTCACAACCTTGAGCCGCCACTTGCGCAATAAAGTCATGCGCGTCAAAACGCTCGCCTTTCAGCGCCAGAAAAGCATCACCTGCTTCTGCATCACGTGAATCGGTCAAAATCCGTTTGATCTGGCCTGCAGGCTTTTTATCATTCAGCCAGTAGCCTTGGGTGGCCTGCTGTAATTGTTCTATACTCCACGGCTCCAGCGCCGCAGTACTTGTTGTTGAGGTATGCATATCTGAATCCTAATGCGCTGAATAGGCAGTATCTGTGTTGCAATGCTGGCCATCAATCGCAGCCTGCACTTCGACCACGTCATCAAACCAGTGACGTACGCCATCAATTTCCTGATAATTTTCGTGCCCTTTTCCTGCAATCACCACAATATCACCCGCCTGCGCCTGTTTAACGGCAAACTTGATTGCTTCACGACGGTCATGAATTTCATGATAGATTTTGCCGGAAAAATCGATGCTATTTTTCATATCCGCAAAAATTTGTGCCGGATCTTCGGTCCGCGGGTTATCAGAAGTGAGAACTGCGATATCGGAACCCTCTAATGCAGCTTGGGTCATCAGTGGACGTTTACCGCGATCACGGTCGCCGCCACAGCCGAAGACTGCCCAGAGATTTTGTGAGACATGCCGTTTCAAGGTCACCAGAACCTGAGTCAGGGCATCCGGGGTATGGGCATAATCCACCACAAACAGACGTTCGCCATCACGCAGCACCTGCATCCGACCGGGCGCACCTTTGAGCTGGGGCACAGTTGCAATCAAACTTTCCAAGTCAAATCCGGCCTGTTCCACCATGATCAGACTAGCGACCAGATTTTCAATATTGAAATGACCCAGCAGTGGACTGTTAATCATATATTCAGCAGAAGCAGTTTCTAGTTTAAAGGTCGCACCTGAAATGCTGTACTGAATATCCTGAACCTGATAATCCGCTTTTTGCTTGGTGGAATAAGTCAAAATTTTAGGCTGTGCCGGATTATTTTTCGCGGCATCCAGCATGATCTGTGCATGTTCATCATCGATATTGATAACAGCCACTTTTAAAGATTCAAACCGGAATAAACCAGACTTTGCTTCTGCATAAGCTTGCAGCGTTCCATGATAATCCAGATGGTCACGACTCAAATTGCTGTAGCCTGCAATCTCGATATCACAACCATTCAAGCGGCCTTGTTCCAGACCATGCGAACTGGCTTCAATCGAGGCAAACTCCGCACCGGCCTGCGCATAGCCATGCAAGGCATTTTGCAGTTGCAAGGCATCCAGGGTGGTATGCGAAGATGCTTCCAGATTTGGCAAAATCCCGTTACCCGTGGTACCCATCACTGCACAGGCTTTACCTTGCAGCATGATGAATTCAGCCACCAAGCGAGAAATCGTGGTTTTACCATTGGTGCCGGTAACTGCCAGAATTCGAGCAGCTTGAACAGGTTGAGTCGCTTGCAAATACTGCTTTTGCCACTGCCCCATCAGATAACGCACATCTGCCACTACCAGATTTGGAGATACCTCCAGCTCAGTTTCTGAAATCACAGCCAATGCACCCTGATCCAAAGCTTTCTGGGCAAATTGAGCAGTTTTTTTTGGTTGTGACAGGCTGGTCAGGGCAATAAAAATCTGTCCCGGTTTGACTTTACGACTATCCAGCTCGAAGCCCTGAAAGGATTTCTTCATCCAGTCAGCGACCTCATGAGAGGTGTAGATATCTTGAAATGTAATAGACATTGATCACCTATTTACTGGACTTTGGGAGTTTCTAAAGGTTTGTCCAAAGGGACATTCAGGAGACGCAGAGATTCCTGCATCACGCGGGCAAAGACTGGTGCAGATACGGTACCCCCATAGTAGGTACCCTGTGGGTTTTCTACCACTACCACCATGGCGATCCGTGGATCACTGACGGGTGCTACACCGGCAAATAAAGCCCGGTATTCATTGGTCGAATAACCTTTACGGTCAGCACGCAGCTTATGTGCAGTACCGGTTTTACCTGCCACGCGATAGCCTGGAATGGTGGCGCGAGTCGCCGTACCACCTGGCAAGGTTGCGGTTTCCATCATCATCAGCACCTGATCGGCAATATTGGCATCGATCATCTGTTCACCCTGCGGCTGTTCTTCCAGCTTATACAGACTTAGCGGCATTTTTACGCCTTTATTGGCCAGCATGGCATAGGCATCAGCCAGCTGAAGTACCGTTGCATTCAGACCATAACCATAGGACATGGTCGCCACTTCTGACACATTCCATTTGCTAGGAGGCAGAATCAGACCGGCACTTTCACCCGGGAATTTCACCGCTGACCGCTGACCAAAACCCAAACGTTTATAGAAGGTCGGCAAGGTTTCATACGGCAGCGACAAGGCCAGTTTAGCCACACCAACGTTAGATGATTTCTGGATAATACCACCTAGGGTCAACTGACCATAATTATGGGTATCACGAATGGTATGATTACCTACCCGCATACTGCCTGGTGTGGTATTCACCACTGAATTCGCTGTATATTTGCCACTTTCCAGCGCCATTGCCACGGTTAGCGGCTTCATGGTCGAACCCGGTTCGAAGGAATCGACCGCCCCGCGGTTACGCATGGCATCCTTGTTAAGCAGGCTGTTTTTGTCATTTGGGTTATACGATGGCCATGAAGACAGCGCCAGAATTTCACCGGTTTTGACATCTACAGCAATCGCAGTCGCCGAACGGGCATTGTTGGCAACTCCGGCCGCAGTCAGCTCACGGTACATGATATATTGCAGACGCGAGTCGATACTTAAGGTAATATTTTCGCCCGGTTCAACTTCTTTAATCACTTCCGGTTCTTTAACCCGGTTGCCTTTCTTATCTCGAATGATCTGCTGCTCGCCATCCTTACCAGAAAGACGGGCATTCAGCTGCATTTCCAGACCTTCAATCCCTATGCCCTCACTATTGGTCAGGCCAATAATCTGAGAGTTCGGCTGCGGCTGCGGATAATAGCGCTTATAGTTTTTCTCGGTATATACGCCCTGAAAATTACGCTTCATGATCAGTTCGGCCTGTTGTGGCGGAACTTCTTTTTTCAGGATCAGATAACGTGAACGCGGACGTTCTTGCATTTTTTTGCGCAGTTCTGCCCGATCCATACCGACTGCATCAGCCAGCTCATCCAGATTCAGGTTTTTATCCGGCAACTGACGTTTGAGTTTGCGGCTATTCGGTTCTTTTTCCAGCGCCAGCATGGTTTCATCATAGAGCTTTTTATTGTCAAAATAATCACGTGGATCAATCACAATTTTCATGATCGGGGTACTAATCGCTAATGGAATCCCATTACGATCATAAATCACGCCACGCATCGCCTTGATGGTATTGGTTCTTAAAATATTGGCATTGGCTTTATTCTGCAAAAAATCTTTATTAATAATCTGCACATAGAAGGCACGGCAAATCAGTGTCACGAAACACAGCAACACCACCGCCCACATGATGTAAAAACGATTGATATAAACATTTGAGGCATTTTTGTCGGTGACCGATTGTTTTTTACGTACCGGTTGCTTCTTTCTCTTGTCTACCATGTCCGAACGCTAGCCTTATTTTTTCTCATCTGAAGTTTGTGGTAAGGAAATCACCACACTCTGTGAAACTGGAGGGGAATACATACGCAACTGTGTCACTGCACGCGTACCGATCTGTGCCGTCGCGCCAAAAGTTTGCTGTTCAATCAGCAAACGGCCCCACTCCGCATTGAGATCATCGCGCTCACGCAGATAAGTACTTAGCTTTCTGTTGTCCTGACGGTATTCAAACACCTGAAATACCACAAATACTGCACTGACAAAGACCATCAGTATCAGCATGAGATAAATTGCAACTTTTTTCAGCCACAATTTTTCTGTTTTTTTATCAACCACTTCCGTTCTCATGATCTGCCTATTAAGCTAAACGTTCTGCTACCCGGAGCCATGCGCTACGTGAACGGGGATTGGCTTTAACCTCCTCCTCACTGGCTTTAACACGAGCAACTTTCTTCAAACGTCGCGTATCTTTCTGTTGTTGTGGCATTCCCCAGCCTGAATCCTCTTCAAGCGTTGACTCTTTTTGAATAAATTGTTTAATCAAGCGGTCTTCCAGTGAATGGAAACTAATCACCGCCAAACGCCCTTGCGGCTTCAAGATTTCTACCGCCTGAGGCAAGAAGATTTCAATATCTTCTAATTCCTTGTTAATAGCAATACGAATCGCCTGGAAAGTACGGGTCGCAGCATGCTTGTTTTTTTCCCATTTCGGGTGCGCTACTTTTACGATCTCGGCCAGCTTGGCCGTGGTATCAATATATCCGGCAGCCTTAATAGCCTTGGCAATACGGCGACTATAACGCTCTTCACCATATTTAAAAATGATATTCGCCAGTGCTTCTTCTTCAATCTGGGTCAGCCATTCTGCTGCCGTTGGACCTTGCGAGTTGTCCATACGCATATCCAGCGGGCCATCTTTCATAAAACTGAAGCCACGTTCAGCCTGATCCAGCTGTGGTGAAGAAACACCCAGATCCGCCATTACCCCATCAACTTGTTCAATAGCCAGTTCAGCCAATGCCTCTTTCAGATCAGCAAAGCTGGCATGGATAATTTTAAAACGTGAATCTTCTTGTTCGAGTTCGGCCGCCACCGCCAGTGCCTGTGGGTCTTTATCAAAGGCATAAACACGTGCATGTTCATCTAATTTAGACAGCAATAAACGCGTATGTCCGCCCCGGCCAAAGGTTCCATCCACATAAGTTCCCGTATTGCGACCCGCCAACAAGGCATCAATCGTTTCGTGAAGTAATACAGAAATATGTGACATAAAAACTCAATCAGTAGGGGGAAAAATTTAACTGCACATTATCACCCTGTTTGAGCAAAGCTCCAAACGACTTTTTGTAGATAAATATTACTTTCCATAGAGAAAACCGTTTTAGCATTTTCTGCCACAAAAAAAGCCTCCAGTTCAGGAGGCTTTTTTTATCAGCAAGATGACTTCGCAGATCAATTAACGCTTGCTGTTATAAATCTGGTCAAAAATTGCACCATTGGCAAAATGGGTTTTCTGTGCATTGGCCCAACCACCAAAGACCTCATCAATGGTAAAGGTTTTGATTTTCGGGAACTGTGCCGAATATTTGGCCAATACTTTTTCATTACGTGGACGATAGAAATGCTTAGCAGCCATTTCCTGACCCAATGGTGAATACAGGTAATTGATATAACCGGTTGCTAACCATTTATTGCCATTTTTATCTACGGTACGATCCACAATCGCTACTGAGGGTTCAGTCAAAATCGTAATCGATGGATAAACGATATCAAACTTGTCTTTACCCAAGGTTTTTTGCGTGACCAAGGCTTCATTTTCCCAGGTCAGTAATACATCGCCAATACCACGCTCAGCAAAGGTGGTCATTGAAGCCCGTGCAGCAGAATCCATTACTTTGACGTTCTTATAAAGCTTGCCAACAAAATCCTGCGCCTTGGCTTTGTTACCACCCGGCTGTTTCTCGGCATAACCCCATGCAGACAGATACACCCAACGCGGTAAGCCACCGGTTTTCGGGTTCGGGGTAATAATTTGCACCCCTGGCTTGGTCAAATCTTTCCAGTCCTTGATGCCTTTCGGGTTGCCCTTGCGGACCATGAATACGATCGTTGAGGTATAAGGTGCCGAGTTATGAGGAAATTCCTTTTGCCAGCCTGGCTGAATCTGACCAGATTTCACAATTTCTTCAATGTCATTGGCCAGCGCCAAAGTCACCACATCACCTTTCAAACCATCGACCACAGAACGTGCCTGTTTGCCCGAACCGCCATGTGACTGCTTGAAATTCACATCCAGACCAGTCCGGTTTTTCCAGTAAGCGCCGAATGATTTGTTAAATTCGTCGTAGAACTCGCGTGTGGCATCATAAGACACATTTAGAAATTGACGGTCTGCGGCTTGAGCGGCAGTTGCAGTCATGCCTAAACCGGCCACCAATAAGGCAGCACTAAACAACGATTTGAATTGAGTTTTCATAGTAACAGGGAGTTTATCTTCATTGGTTATAACTATATGAAATAAAATCATTTATCGCAATTCACCCGCTACTGGTGCAACACGATAGAATGAAAGGTTTTTCTTGATTAGTATTTTGTTTTTAAAAGAAAAAGTTAATTATTATTCTACTTATCTCTAATATATAGAATTTTATGCATTAGATATAAAGAAAATGGATAATAACTTGACCATTTTCTTTATCTCATTCTAAACCGCTGTTTAGCTATCTTTTTTCATTATAAATCTGATCATAAATCGCCCCATTGATAAAATGCGTTTTTTGCGCTTTGGCCCAGCCGCCAAAGACTTTATCAATGGTGAAGGTTTGAATGTTCGGGAATTGGGCCGAATATTTGGCAGCGACTTTAGCGTCCCGCGGACGGAAGAAATATTTCGCAGCCAGCTCCTGCCCTTTCGGTGAATATAAATAGTTTAAATAGCCTTTTGCCAGATGGGTCGTGCCATTTTTATTCACGTTTTTATCGACAATTGCCACCGATGGCTCGGCCAGAATTGAAATCGATGGATAGACGATGTCGTACTTGTCTTTACCCAAGCCTTGTGTTGCCAGCAAGGCTTCATTTTCCCAGGATAAAAGCACATCCCCGATACCGCGCTCGGCAAAAGTGGTCAGCGAACCACGCGCACCGGAGTCGAGTACTTTGACATTGCTATAGAGCTTTTTCACCAGCTCTTTGGCCTTAGCATCATTACCGCCAGGTTGTTTCAGTGCATAACCCCAAGCAGACAGGTAGATCCAGCGCGGTGCACCCCCGGTTTTGGGATTTGGGGTAATAATTTCTACGCCCGGTTTGGTTAGATCATTCCAGTCTTGAATTTGCTTTGGATTACTTTTACGTACTAGAAATACGATCGTAGAAGTATAAGGTGCCGAATTGCTCGGAAACTCTTTTTGCCAGCCTTTCTCGATTAAACCTGCTTTGACAATTTCTTCGATATCATTGGCCAATGCCAAGGTCACCACATCGGCCTGCAAACCGTCGACCACTGAACGTGCCTGCTTGCCTGAACCGCCATGTGATTGCTTAAAATTAACCGTCTGTCCGGTTTTCTGCTTCCAGAACTTGCCAAATTCTTCGTTATACTCCTGATAAAATTCCCGGGTCGGGTCATAAGACACATTCAGGAAATCTTTGGCGATTGAATTCTGTACTGCTGTTCCTGCTATAATTGTCAAGATTGCTGATGCTATTATTCTTTTCATCATATGTAACTCATTGTTTATATGATCTGCACTATACAAATCAAAAATAAACCTAACAATCATATGCTTATAATAATATTTATAATCTATTTCTGATTTTGAGATATCTCCTAACAATTAAATCCGGATACATATTTCGCCATAAAATTAATCTTCTGCTACAATATAAGACAGTTCTTCACGTTGTCTTCACAGTTTTCTGTTAAAAATAGGCCACTAAAACAGGAAATTACGTTTTTTTAGTAATTTTCCACAGAGTTATATTATTTCTTTTGTAAAAAATGTGACTTGGTTCTACTTCTTTATGATCAACTGTGATTAAATTGTAGGCAGAGTATTAAAAAAACATTTTTAACAAAATAAAACCAACCCGAAGTAAGGAGGAAGTTTGGATATGAAATTTACATTATTCACAGCCAGCATCCTAAGCCTGATTATGTTGTTCTCGATTCAACTCGGTCATGCCGTGGTTGTGAAGACAGATTTGCCGAAGCCTACAGTAAGCACTGTTGAAAGCAAGACTTCGCCGATTGAAAAAGCGATTCAGCAACAAAAAACTGAAAAAACACTTCAAACAGAAGATAATCTCAAAGTCTTGACTGCATTTAAAGTCGCACCTTCGCAAAATTTCTTTGCAGAACAGAATTACCGCTTCACCCGCTTTGTCCAAAGTATTTTTTCGAGCGCTCATTCTTAATCAGCCTCAACAGCGCTGAATATTCCCGGATTTAAAAGCCACATCATTCAATGTTGAATAAAGCATTAAGTGATGTGGCTTTTTCGCTATAATAGCTGCAATTTTATATCTAAGATTAGATCCGGCTATGACTGTTCGTACTCGTATTGCACCTTCTCCTACTGGTTTTCCGCATGTAGGTACTGCCTATATCGCCTTGTTTAACTTATGTTTTGCTAAACAGCATGGCGGTGAATTCATTCTTCGTATTGAAGATACTGACCAACTGCGCTCAACGCCTGAATCTGAAAAAATGATCCTGGATTCATTGCGCTGGTTGGGTCTGAACTGGTCTGAAGGTCCTGATGTCGGTGGCCCGCATGCGCCGTACCGCCAGTCAGAACGTATGGATATCTATAAAAATTATGCCTTGGAACTGGTAGAGAAAGGTCATGCCTTCTACTGTTTCGCAACTGCAGAAGAACTGGATCAAATGCGTGCAGAACAGCAGGCACGTGGAGAGTCGCCACGTTATGATGGTCGTGGTCTAAATCTTTCTGAAGAAGAAGTGGAGCGTCGTTTGGCCGCTGGTGAACCACATGTGATTCGCATGAAAGTACCGACTGAAGGTGTATGTAAATTCAATGACATGCTGCGTGGCGAAGTGGAAATTCCATGGGCGCAAGTAGACATGCAGATTCTGCTGAAAACCGATGGCCTCCCAACCTACCACTTAGCAAATGTGGTGGATGATCATTTGATGCAAATCACCCACGTAATTCGTGGTGAAGAATGGATTCCATCTGCGCCGAAACATCAGTTGCTGTATCAATATTTTGGTTGGGAAATGCCGATACTATGCCACATGCCACTGCTGCGTAACCCGGATAAATCTAAGCTGTCTAAACGTAAAAACCCGACCTCAATTAACTATTACAGAGACATCGGTGTACTGCCTGAAGCCTTGTTGAACTACTTGGGTCGTATGGGTTGGTCAATGCCAGATGAACGTGAAAAATTCACTTTGGCAGAAATGATTGAGCATTTTGATATTAAACGTGTCTCTTTGGGCGGCCCAATCTTTGATGTAGAGAAATTGAACTGGTTAAATGGTCAATGGATCAAGGCACTCAGCCCGGCTGAATTACTTGACACCTTATTGGCCTGGAAAGCAGACCGCGCAAAACTGGAAGAAATTGCAGCTGCGATTCAACCGCGTATTAACCTGCTGTCTGAAGCGGTGAACTGGTCGGCACATTACTTCAACCACTTCCCGACCCTGAGCAAAGAACAGTTTGTAAGCAAAAAACTGTCTGAAGAGCAAGTGCGTCAAAGTCTTCAATTCGCAATTTGGCGTTTAGAAAGCCTGTTTACTTGGAATAACGACACGGTGAGCCAGACCTTGATGGACTTGGCGACACAGATGGAAATCAAGTTACGTGATTTCATGCCTACGTTCTTTATTGCGATCGCCGGTTCGACTGCGTCTACACCCGTGATGCAAACGATGGTGACCATTGGTCCTGATTTAACCTTTGCACGTTTACGTCATGCGCTGGAAATTGTCGGTGGTCCAAGCAAAAAAGAGCTGAAAGTCTGGGAAAAACTCAATGAAAGCTTAAAGTTGCCGAAAAATGAAGCAGTTGATCAAGCTTAATTAATTTTTGTGTTGACGTGTGAGCGCGATATCCCTAATATAGCGCTCACACAGACTGGGGTCATAGCTCAGTTGGTAGAGCGCTACAATGGCATTGTAGAGGTCAGGAGTTCGATCCTCCTTGACTCCACCAAATCAAGTCTTGCTTTAGCTGTGTTATTTGCCTCAATTGTCCCTATCGTCTAGAGGCCTAGGACATCGCCCTTTCACGGCGGTAACCGGGGTTCGAATCCCCGTAGGGACGCCATATTCAAGATGACCATAATATATTATGGTGATCTTATAAAAAACCCAAGCATTGCGACTTGGGTTTTTTATTGCCTGTATATTTTATGTTGGGCAATATTTCGGTTTCTTCGCATCTTCCGATAAAATAATCAGTAATTTAGAATTTTGGAGTTGTAATGCAATATCGTTGCCCTAAGTGTCAAAGCCCGAAAATCATGCCGGTGGCCCAGCCAGGTCAAGCAGCTCCACGCCCCGTGGTTCCTAAAAGCCTAATGTTTCTGGTACCCGCCCTGTTCCTTTTGTTATTGCTGGTGATTATTAGCATTGCGATGTGGATTTTTGGCGATGGTGCAGGTACGACTTTACAGACTGCAACTGTGATCGTCTTTATTCTTTCTTTGATCGCAGGCTTTATGTTCTATAAGGACTTACCTGATTTTAAAATTTCAATGCAGGCATTTATGCAAACACAAAAGAAATGGAAATGCCGTGAATGCAATCATGAGTGGGAAGTCTAATTTACCCTTCAGCATGCAATAAGTATAAAAAAACCAGCCCTGAGGCTGGTTTTTTTATTTACAAAATTTAGGGTTATTAAGCACCGATTTTGCGATATTTTTGACGCTTCGTGACCAAGTCATCACCATCACGTTTACGGCGATATGCTTCGAATTCAGCATAGTTACCGGTGAAGAATTCAGGTGTTTCACCTTCGAATGACAAGATATGTGTTGCAATACGGTCTAGGAACCAACGGTCATGCGAGATCACCATGACTGTACCCGGGAATACAAGAATTGCATCCTCAAGTGCACGTAAGGTTTCGATATCCAAGTCGTTTGATGGTTCATCGAGTAGGATAACGTTAGCGCCCATTTGCAGGATTTTCGCAAGTTGTAAACGGTTACGCTCACCACCAGACAATTGACCTACGCGTTTTTGCTGATCTTGACCTTTAAAGTTAAAACGACCGATATATGCACGTGATGCGATTTCGTATTCGCCAATCTTCAAGATATCCAAACCACCAGAAACTTCTTCCCAGACGGTTTTGTTGTTATCTAAGGTGTCACGGATCTGACCCACATACGCTACTTTCACTGATTCACCCAGTGTTACCGTACCGGTATCAGGTTGCAGTTCGCCCGTCATCATACGGAACAGTGTGGTTTTACCTGCACCGTTTTCACCCACGATACCCACAATTGCGGCAGGTGGTACCGTGAATGTTAAATCTTTGTACAGTAAACGATCACCAAACGATTTGCTGATGCCTTCAACTTCTACAACCTTGTTGCCCAGACGTGGACCAGGTGGAATGTAGATTTCAGAAGTTTCGTTACGCTGCTGGAATTCGCGTGAGTTAAGCTCTTCAAAACGCTCCATACGCGCTTTGTTTTTCTTTTGCTGGCCTTTGGCATTCGAACGAACCCATTCAAGTTCTTTTTTCAACGCCTTAGCAAAAGATTCTTCTTGCTTGTTCTCTTGCTCTAAACGGGCATTTTTCTGCTCAAGCCAAGAAGAATAGTTACCTTGATATGGAATACCCATACCACGGTCAAGCTCAAGAATCCATTCAGCCACGTTATCCAGGAAGTAACGGTCATGCGTAATGGCTACGATGGTACCCGGGAAGTCTTTCAGGAAACGTTCCAACCAAGCCACAGATGAAGCATCCAAATGGTTCGTCGGTTCGTCTAGAAGTAACATGTCCGGCTTAGACAGAAGTAAACGGCACAGTGCCACACGACGGCGTTCACCACCTGAAAGCTTAGATACATCTGCATCCCAAGCTGGCAGGTTCAATGCCGCAGCAGCCTGATCCATCTGGTTCGCAAGGTTATGCGCATCCCAGGTCTGGATAATTGCTTCAAGCTTTTCTTGTTCTTTCGCAAGTGCATCGAAATCCGCATCTTCTGCTGCATATTCAGCAAAGACTTCATCCAGACGCGCTAAAGCATCAAGCGGTTCACGTAAACCATCTTCGACATTTCCACGAACGTCTTTGGTTTCATCTAAAGGTGGTTCTTGCTCAAGATAACCGATTTTAATACCCGGCTGTGCACGCGCTTCACCAGAGAAATCTTTATCTACGCCCGCCATAATACGAAGCAAGGTAGATTTACCTGCACCGTTTAAACCAAGCACACCAATTTTAGCGCCTGGGAAAAATGATAAGGAGATGTCTTTCAGGATTTCGCGCTTAGGCGGAACCATCTTCGACACTCGGTTCATCGTGTAAATATATTGGGCCACGTAGGACTCCTCAACTGAAAAACCAAATAGGGTTAGAACAACGACCCCAGCTCAAAAATGAGCGAAAAAATAATCGGCTATTATACGCAGAAAGCAGCAAAAACATAAGCCATTGCCATGAACTTGCATGCATTGTTACAAGTTTATTGCTGATGTTTTTTTAAACAACCGTTTTCAGTAAAATAACCGGATTAAATCCAGACTGGTATATGAATATTTCATATATTCATTTCAATAAAATTGCACTTTTACTTATATGTAAAAATGCTACACTCAAGCCATAAGCTTAAACAAGAAGATCAAACAGAATGAGTTATAAAGCAGAAACTTTAGCGATTCACGCAGGCTATACCCCCGAAGCAACCACTAAAGCAGTGGCTGTACCAATTTATCAAACCACATCTTATGCCTTTGACAATACACAACATGGGGCCGATTTGTTTGATTTAAAGGTACAGGGAAATATCTATACCCGGATTATGAACCCGACCACTGCAGTACTTGAACAACGTATCGCCGCACTTGAAGGCGGGATTGGTGCGCTTGCTTTAGCGTCTGGTATGGCTGCAATTACCTATGCGATTCAGACCATTGCTGAAGCCGGTGACAATATTGCATCCGTATCTACGCTTTATGGCGGCACCTATAATCTGTTCGCACATACCCTGCCGAAACAAGGCATTGACGTTCGTTTCTTTGATTATGAACAACCGGAAAGTCTACGCAATTTGATTGATGACAAGACCAAACTGGTCTTTGTTGAATCCATTGGTAATCCATTGGGTAATATTATTGATCTGGAAGAGATTGCAAAAATCGCGCATGAATACGGTGTGCCCGTGATTGTCGACAATACGGTGGCAACGCCAGTGCTACAAAAATCTTTTGATTTTGGTGCCGACATTATCGTGCATTCATTGACCAAATATATCGGCGGTCATGGCAACTCGATTGGTGGCATCATTGTCGATAGCGGTAAATTCCCGTGGGGTAAATATCCTGAACGCTTTCCCGCGCTGAATACCCCCGATCCAAGCTACCACGGCGTAAACTATGTCGAAGTTCTCGGTGAAGCGGCTTATATCGCTCGAGCGCGTGTGGTGCCACTACGCAATACTGGAGCCGCGATCAGCCCGCAGAATGTGTTTCTGATCCTGCAAGGTTTGGAAACTTTAAGTCTGCGTATGGAGCGTCATACCGAAAACGCACTGAAAGTCGCTGAATATCTGCAAAAACATCCTAAAGTGAAATGGGTCAATTACGCTGGCCTGAAAGATCATCCACAGCATGCCTTGGCACAGAAATATGTGAAAGGTAAACCGTCTGCCATTCTGACTTTCGGAGTGCAGCATGGCCTTGAAGGGGGCACACGTTTTATTGATGCCCTGCAACTGTTCACCCGTCTGGTCAATATCGGTGATGCCAAAAGTCTGGCCTGTCATCCTGCCACCACCACCCATCGTCAGCTGAATGCTGAAGAACTGAAATCTGCCGGTGTCAGTGAAGATATGGTACGACTTTCCATTGGAATTGAGCATATTGACGACCTGATTGCCGATCTGGAACAGGCATTGGCCGCCGTTTAAAGCAGTGCTTAGAACTGACCCGAAACCTTATCATTTCTGATGAGGTTTTTTTATTTATTTTCTAAAACAGCCACTTGCTTTACTTTTTATTTTCATGATAAAAGTTAAATGAAATAGCGAACACAAATAGAGCAATTACTCTAATTTTTATTTTAATTTCAATAATTTAATGTATAGATTTTCCTGAAGAATTAGTTATCATATCCATACTCACCTTCGCTCTCGTCTTCTGTTAGAGCGCCATAGACCTTTAATAAAAATAATTTGAACGCAGACTTCAAATTAGGGATAACAAACGTGAAAACTAGACTACTCAAACAACTGGAAAAGTGTGTTGCAGGTAAAACCGTGCTGATTACTGGTGCATCCAGCGGTATTGGCCTAACCACAGCACATCAATTGGCCGATGCAGGTGCCCATGTTTTACTGGTAGCCCGTACTCAAGAAACCCTAGAACAAGTAAAATCAGAAATTGAAGCAAAAGGCGGTAAAGCCTCGATATTTCCATGTGATTTAAACAATATGGAAGCGATTGACGAAGTCTCCAAGCAGATCATTGCTTCAGTCGACCATATTGATATCCTGATTAATAATGCGGGTCGTTCGATTCGCCGTGCCGTACATGAATCGGTAGATCGTTTCCATGATTTCGAACGTACCATGCAGCTGAATTATTTTGGTGCGGTGCGTCTGGTCATGAATATCCTGCCACAAATGATGATTCGCCGCGCGGGTCATATCATCAATATCAGTTCAATTGGCGTGTTGGCCAATGCGACCCGCTTTTCAGCCTATGTAGCATCAAAAGCTGCGCTGGATGCCTTTAGCCGCTGCCTGTCTGCTGAAGTACATGCGCATAAAATTGCAATCACCTCGGTTTATATGCCTTTAGTGCGTACCCCGATGATTGCACCGACCAAAATCTATAAATATGTTCCAACGCTTTCTCCAGAACAGGCAGCCGACCTGATTGCCTATGCAATCATGAAGCGCCCGAAGAAAGTCGCGACCGGTTTGGGCCGTCTGGCATCCATTACCTATTCCATTGCGCCAGATATCAACAATGTCTTGATGTCCATTGGTTTCAACCTGTTCCCAAGTTCAAGTGCATCTGTGGGCCAACCACAAAAATTGAACTTGGTGCAGAAAGCATATGCGCGTCTGTTCCCGGGCGAACACTGGTAATTTTTCATACGGATAATTGAATCGCAATACGAGCCGCCAACTAGGCGGCTTTTCTCTGTCTCATTTTTGCAAGATCTGAAATAAAGTGGACGGATTTAAAAAACCACGACACAGCCTGTCCTGATCAACACAGATTTTTGCCGCAAATGCTGCGAGATCACGTACACTATCAGCGGATATTTCCTATCCGTATTTTTATATTTTGATTGAAATGATGGAAACCCTTATGAACAATGTGCAATGGCTCGATGAAGTAAAATTTAACGAACAAGGATTAGTCCCTGCCATTGCCCAGCATCATCAAACTGGACGTGTGTTGATGGTGGCCTGGATGAACCGTGAAGCATTGGCTTTAACTGCCGAAAAAAATCAGGCAGTGTATTTCTCCCGTTCACGCAACAAATTATGGCATAAGGGTGAAGAATCAGGACATTTTCAAACTGTACATGAAATCCGTCTGGACTGTGATGCCGACGTGATTGTGCTGCAAATTGAACAGCATGGCGGTATCGCCTGCCATACCGGTCGCGAATCATGTTTCTATCGCAAACTCACGCCAAATGGCTGGGAAATTGTCGATGCACAGCTGAAAGATCCATCTGCGATTTATGGCGAAAAATCTACGAATCCGCATACGCTGGCGATGGAAGCATCAACCGCCCAATCTGAACAGGTCGAAGTCTTGTCTTATCTGGGACAAATGATGGCAGAACGCAAACAGGCCGATCCGGATTCCTCTTATGTAGCCAAGCTCTACCATAAAGGCCTGAACAAGATTCTGGAAAAAGTGGGTGAAGAAAGCTTTGAAACTGTGCTGGCAGCCAAAGATTTTGATCAGGATGCTTCGGCAGACCATAAAAATGATCTGATCTATGAAGTGGCAGATCTTTGGTTCCATACCATCGTCATGCTCGGTTATTTCGACCTAGATGTGCAATTGGTATTAAATGAACTGGCACGTCGCCAAGGCTTGTCTGGTCTGGTTGAAAAAGCCAACCGTCAGCATTAAGCCTTGAATTCATCTGTGTCTGATTTAAAAAAACCGACCGCGACCTATGAGCAGGCGACTGCTATTGATAACGCACGTCTGGGCAAATCCTTTAAGGTGATTGCCTATGCAGGTACAGGTAAAACGACTACCCTGCAAATGATCAGTGATGCCATGCCGCAAAGACGTGGCATGTATCTGGCCTTTAACAAAGCCATTGCCAGTGAAGCGCAGGCCAAGTTCCACCGGGGTGTGGATTGCCGGACTTTTCACTCGCTGGCATTTCGCAGTGTTCCACGTGGAGTGACCGACAAGCTGCGTCTGCCACGCTTGAGTCCGAGTTTTATTGCCAAAGAGTACCGGCTTGAACCGATGACCATGCGCCGCATGATGGGCGGACGCTATGAGAAATATGTCTTGATGCCATCAAGACTGGCAAGCTTGGTCGCCAATGCGGTCGGCTATTTCTGTTCGACCAGTTCGCAGTATCCTGCCCCGCGGCATATTCAGGCGCCAAGCTGGCTACATCCGGATGATATCGAGACCTTGCAGCAAAAGCTTTATCCGGCAGTCGAACGACGCTGGCTAGAATCAATTGATCCAAATCATCAGGCAGGCATTGGTCATGACATCTACCTGAAACTCTGGGCACTGTCTGAGCCGAATATTCCGGCCGATTATGTGCTATTCGATGAAGCTCAGGATGCCGATCCCTTAATGCTGGGAATTCTGCTGAAACAGCGCAGCACCCAAGTGATTTATGTCGGAGATGCGCATCAGCAGATCTATGCCTGGCGCGGTGCAGTCAATGCCATGCAGCAACTGCCTCTGCCTGAATCACGTCTGACCACCTCATTTCGTTTTGGTCCTGAAATTGCCCTGAATGCCAATGCCATTTTAGGTGCCCTCAATGAGACTGTGCCTTTGCTGGGCAATCCGCTGTTAGATTCTAAAGTTGTAAATAAACCGCATACCAAAATGCGTGATGCAATTTTATGCCGGACCAATGCCCGGGCCATGGAATTGCTACTGGCCGGACTGGTACGCGGTGACAAAGTCAGCCTGCAGGCCGATCATGTCAAACTGAATCGCTTTGTCGATGCGGCTGCCATGCTAAAACAGGGCAAGCGTGTGGTTGATGTGCCGGAACTGGCCTGGTTTAACTCCTGGCATGATGTCCATGAATACTGTGAAACCAATGAAGGCAGTGACATCAAGCCACTGGTCAAACTGGTCGACGAGCATGGCACCGATCCGCTGAAAAAAGCCCTGGCTAAAATTACCCCGATTGCCCAGGCTGACTATATTATTTCCACGGCGCACAAAGCCAAAGGTCTGGAGTGGGATCGGGTTCATATTGAAGATGACTATCAATTCAAGCTGAATGAAAAAGACCATAAAATTAGTGATGAAGAATTAAGATTACTTTATGTGGCCTGTACCCGTGCCAAAGTGAGTTTAAATATTCATCACATTTATGACCTGATTCAGCAACTGAAAATCAAAATGCCGCAGTCGCTCCGCCAGGCAGCCGGTTAAGATGTAAATATAGATGTGAACAACATGGGACTAAAGTAACGTCCATCGAAGTACTTTATTCATGATAATTACTCTGTTTAGCAAAAATAGCCTGGCCATTTTCCAGTCTGCTTAAGCTCATGAAACAGATTTAGGTAGGTACCTAGTAGCCATTAGAAAATGTTTATATAGATAAAACTCCCCGAAAACTCAAAAATAACCAAGTACATTTTGGGGACCTGATATAGAGAGGCTTGAAAAGAAAAATATCAAGTCAGGCAGTTTCCCCAGCATAAGAAACCCTGTTTTTATTTATATTTACAATCAATGGCTGAGATCTAATCTTAATTTTCGGTCACTTCTGGATGATCTGTTTAAGCATCCCTCTGCGGTTAAAACCAAGCTCACGTATAATTTATAAGTTCCACATAAAAACGTTGATGTTGTTGTTATCCTGTAATATGATCGGATTTATTTGCGAATTTCATTGTAAAATCGGAATTTGCTATCGTTCATAAGTTGCGCAATACAACTGTTTTATATTCTTTTTGAATATTCTTTTGGCTTTCAAGATTGAGAAGTTTGGATCGCTCCTTGTGATCCTGTAGTCCTTGGAAGATAAAGATTCACCCTAGGTTGGTCACAGCCTAAATCACGACAATGGATACGAGTGTGCTGCCGATTATTATATTGTTACCGTTAGTATTAGGCACAACCCTTGTCTCGTGGCTGAAGCAATTTTCGCGCGAGGTAACGGCTTTAGGGGCAATTGGTGTCAGCCTCAGCAGTTTCTTATTATTATTGAGTCAGGCGCCTGCCATATTTGATGGCGCAGTGATTACCCAGACCTGGTCCTGGCTGCCGCAGCTGGGTATTGATTTCAGTTTTCGTCTGGATTCCCTGGGACTGCTGTTTGCCCTGCTGATCAGCGGGATTGGTACGCTGATTTATATTTATGCCTATTATTATCTGAATCCCAAAAATTCGCTGAGCAAGCTGTATCTTCTGCTGATGCTGTTTATGGCAGCTATGCTCGGGATTTCATTGTCAAATAACCTGATTCTTTTATTGGTTTTCTGGGAATTGACCAGTATTTCATCTTTCCTGCTAGTGGGTTACTGGAGCAATTACGAAGCTGCGCAACGTGGCTCACGTATGGCTCTGACCATTACTGGACTGGGTGGTCTGGCCATGCTGGGTGGTTTTATCCTGCTTGGTCAAATCACTGGTACCTACCAGATTGATCAAATCCTTACGATGACCGAACAGATTCAGTCACATGCTTTATTTGTACCGGCTCTCTTGCTGATTTTACTCGGTGCTTTTACCAAAAGTGCGCAGTTTCCCTTCCATTTCTGGTTACCGAATGCCATGGCTGCGCCGACACCTGTCTCGGCCTATTTACACTCGGCCACTATGGTCAAAGCCGGTTTATTTCTGGTCGCACGCTTGCTACCGATCTTCGTCGGTGCTGCACTGTTTCATAATATTGTAACCTTTGTCGGTCTGTTTACCCTATGTATGGCCGCTTTTTTTGCCATTTTCAAGGAAGACCTGAAGGGCTTACTCGCCTATTCAACCATCAGCCATTTAGGCCTGATCATGTGTCTGCTTGGGATCGGTTCTCCTCTGGCGGTTGCAGCTGCAATTTTTCATATTATTAACCATGCCACCTTTAAAGCGGCCCTGTTTATGATTGCCGGAATTATCGACCATGAATCGGGCACACGTGACTTGCGCAAACTGTCAGGCTTATGGCAACTGCTACCCTATACCGCTACCCTGACCATGATTACGGCGGCGGCTATGGCAGGTGTGCCACTGACCAATGGCTTCCTGTCCAAGGAAATGTTCTTTACCGAACTGGTCGCGAACTTGAGTGGTCCGGTCATGGTCGTTTCAGCCATTGTCGCAACACTGGCCGGGATTTTTGCAGTCGCCTATTCTACTCGACTGGTGCATGGGGTATTTTTCGATGGTCCGCTAGGCAAGCAGGTTCCGAATAAAGATGCACATGAACCTCCGTTTGGCATGCGTGCACCCGCAACCTTATTGGCAATCTTGTGTATTTTGGTGGGTATATTCCCGGCACTTCTGGTTGAAAAAATTGTAAACAGCTCCACCCGGGCATCGACTCAGGATTTTGCTTTTGAAGGCACTCATCTGGCACTATGGCATGGCTTCAACCTGCCGCTGCTGATGAGCGTGATAGCCCTCGTTGGCGGAGTCATCTTCTATTTTTCTCTTGCCAAAGGTGGTACCTTACGCGAAATCGACCTAGATCCAAAACTGGGCCGCTTGCAGGGCCGGGTATTGTTCGAACTGTTTTTGAAAAATCTGCTGCTGAATTCACGCCGTTTCCGCCGTGCCACTGAAAATGGCAAATTACAAAGCTATTTATTGTGGATCGTGATTTTTACTGTCGCACTGGTCAGTTTCCCACTGGTGAACAATGCGGTGGGCACGGGTACACGTGAACTGACCCACGCCCCTGCTCTGGCGATTATCTTGTGGTTACTCCTGTTTTCTGCCTGCTGGATGCTGCTGTGGTTCCATCATGAGCGGATTAAAGCTGTACTGATTAGCGGTGCAGTCGGTCTGGTCGTCACCATGGTTTTTATCGGTTTCTCGGCACCCGATCTGGCATTGACCCAGATTACGGTCGATGTGGTCACCACGGTTCTGCTACTGATGAGTTTATCTTTACTGCCTCAGTTAACACCGTATGAATCGAGTCCGACCCGTCGCTGGCGTGATGCCATTATTGCAATAGGTGGCGGTCTTGGAATAGCAGCTATTGCCTGGCTGATCATGACCCGTGATCATAATTCCATTTCATGGTTCTTCCTGCAACAGTCGATTCCACTGGGCGGCGGCACCAATGTGGTGAATGTGATTCTGGTCGACTTCCGTGGTTTCGATACCTTTGGCGAAATTACCGTACTTGGAATTGCCGCGATTGGTGTACTTAGCCTGATGGATGGAATGCGTGCCCATGGCGCCACCATCACCCAGGGTCTGACCTATCGTTTTAATCCTTCACCCCTGATGTTACGTATTACTGCATCATGGATCTTGCCTGTAGCACTGGTGGTCAGCCTGTACATCTTTATGCGTGGCCATAATTTGCCAGGCGGTGGATTTATTGCAGGCTTGGTCACCTCACTGGCACTTATTATTCAATATATCGCAGTGGGGCAGGATAAAACCGAACAGTTGCTGGGGGCCAAATCTGGCCGTCTCTATGAAATCTGGATTGGAGTCGGCTTAACCATTGCCGGTTTGACCGGTGTCGCGGCCTGGTTCTGGTCACGTCCATTCCTGACCAGTGCACATATCTATGTCTCTCCGCCAATGATTGGAGAAATGCATTTGGCTTCGGCTGCGCTGTTTGATGTTGGCGTTTATGTCACTGTTGTGGGTGCAACGATGCTGATGATTTCAGTCTTAGGCGATTCACGTCACTCAAGCATGACTGGCCCTGTACCAAGAGGATAATAGAATGATCAGTTTAGAATTTTTATTAGCCTCTGCGATTGGCCTGCTGACGGCCACAGGCATTTATCTGATCCTGCGTGCCCGTACCTTCCCGGTAGTGTTGGGTCTCGCCATGATTGGTTATGCAGTCAACCTGTTTTTATTTGCCATGGGCCGAATTCAGATGAATTCGCCTGCAGTATTGACTGAAGCCTCGAAAGTGACCGATCCCCTTCCTCAGGCACTGGTGCTGACAGCCATCGTGATTGGCTTTGCCACCACTGCCTTTATTGTCCAACTGGCATTGCGTAGCCGCTACGAATCAGGAACAGACCACGTTGACTCCAAAGAAGAAATACCAAATCTTGACCCGCGCGAGGATGAGCCTTAATGACTGATCTTCTCAATTTCTGGAATCAACATACCCCTATTTTCAGTATTCTTTTACCGGCCTTTACCGCTTTTGTCCTGGTTCTTTTAGGCAACCCGGGTTCAGGCTCTCTGGTGACGGACTGGCGTCAGCCCTGGCGTCGGGGTATCAGCTATGTCTCGAGTATCTTGGGCCTGATCATTGCTGTCAGCTATTTAGTAGACAGTAATCAGGGTCAGATCAATGTTTATACGCTGGGCGAATGGGTCGCACCTTTTGGTATTGTACTGGTTCTCGATCAGCTCTCTGCGATGATGCTGGTTTTGACCTATGCCCTTGCAGTGCCGGTGCTCTGGTATGCCAGTAAAGAATGGGATATGCGTGGGCGTTATTTCCATGCCATGGTGCATTTCCTGCTCATGGGTTTGACCGGTGCCTTCCTGACCGGTGACCTGTTTAACCTGTTCGTGTTTTTTGAAATCTTGTTGATGGCATCCTATGTACTACTGCTACATGGACAAGGCAAGGCCCGTTTCCAGCTGGGAATCCACTACGTCACCATTAATCTGTTTGCTTCTGCCCTATTCCTGATTGGACTCGGGATGATTTATGGCAGTGTCGGCAGTCTGAATATGGCAGATGTGGCCCGCTTGATGCCTACCCTCGCTGAAGATCAGCACAAGCTGGCGGTTGCTGGTGGATTAATGCTGTTTGTCGTGTTCGGAATTAAAGCGGCGATGCTACCGCTTGGCTTCTGGTTACCCAAAACCTATGCCGTAGCCACCACACCTGTGGCAGCACTCTTTACCATCATGACCAAAGTCGGGGTGTATGCAATTTTACGGATTAATGGAACTGTTTTTGATGATGAATACAGCCACCAGATCCTGATGAATTGCCTGCTGGTGATCGGTCTGATTACGTCGGTTTATGGCGTGATTTGCGCAATCGGCACAGAACGTCTGCGCCGTTTTATCGGCTTTATGGTGCTGTCTTCAGTCGGAACAATTCTGGTAGCAATCGGCATGAATACAACTGCAGCCTGGGCCGGTGCATTGTATTATATGGTGCACAGTACCCTGATTGGCGCAGCCTTTTATATCCTGTCAGGCTGGATTACCTCACAGCGCGGCGAATTTAAGGATCACTTTAAAATCGCGCCACTGATGAAACAGAACAAGCTGGTTTCGATTGTCTATTTCATCATTGCCTTGATGATGGCCGGCCTGCCACCGTTTAGTGGTTTCTTCGGTAAAGTCTTTATTTTGCAGGCTTCTGCCAATTCAGACTATCAGATGATTATTATCCTGACCATTTTATTGGTAAGCTTCCTCAGTATTCTGGCCTTTACCCGGGTTGGTTTCGTGCTGTTCTGGCGTTCGACCAGACCTGAGGATGACCTTAATTCTGAAGATTTTCACAAATACGAAGCCCTACCAAGTAAGGCACCCGCACGTAATGATCGTGTAATCTATCTATTGCTTGCTGGCCTGACTGCCTATGTGGTGTTTGCCGGACCGATCTATCAATATAATTATCAGACTGCAGAACAGATTAAAAATAATCCGGTTTATGAAGCTGCCTTGTTAAAACGCGATGCAGAAGGCCAGTTTATCAGTGTGCAACCTTTTGATCCAAGCTATTTACCTGAAACCAAGTACGGTGGTGAGACAGTCGATCCGAATGCACATCTGGTTCCTTATACGATTTCGGAAGCCACTCTGGAAGGTGAAAACATTTCTGAATTCAAGCAACGCCAGATTGATCAGCAGTATGTTGAACAAAACAGATATGATGATAATCAACTTAAACCGGTGGAGGGACCTTAATGGCTGTATCATTCCTGCAACGTTGGTTCCCGCATCCGCTGGTTTCTGTGATCGTTGGGCTAAGCTGGATTCTGCTGGCACATAATCTGGAAGCTGGAACATTGCTTTTCGCGCTGGTTCTGGCGATTGTCATTCCGAAAATGGTTGCACCTTTTATTGACTATACCCCGAATATGCAGTGGGCTCCTGCCCTGCGCCTGTTCTTTGTCGTGGTTTGGGATATTGTAGTAGCCAATATTAAAGTCGCAAAACTGGTACTTGGTCCAACCAAGAACCTGCATCCGAAATGGTTTCGCGTGCCTTTGGAAACCGAGCATGAGGAAGTCAATGCCTTGCTGGCAATGATCATTACTACAACGCCCGGTACAGTATCTGCAGGCATTGATCAGGATCGTGGTGATATTCTGGTTCATGCCTTAAGCACAGAGGATGAAGCAGCAGAAATCGAAACGATCAAACAGCGCTACGAACAGCCTCTGATTGAAATTTTCAGCGCACAGACAGGAGAAAAAGCATGACTATTCTGCCTTATGCATTAATGATTTGCCTGGGTGCTATCACTGTCTCGATGTTACTCTGCCTGATCCGGCTCATCACTGGCCCTTCTATCGTTGACCGGCTCTTGGCACTCGATACCCTGTTCCTGAATGCCACCTGTCTGATTGTCATTTTAGGGATTTACTGGAGTAGCAGCTTCCTGTTTGAAGGGGCCTTACTGGTTGCGATGCTTGGCTTTGTTTCGACTGCAGCCTTGGCACGTTATTTCACCACTGGCCATGTGATCGACTAGGAGTTTTTAAATGTCCTTAATTTTAGAAATACTGGTGTCGATTTTTTTATTGATTGGTGCTTTCTTTATGTTGGTCGGCGGGATCGGTATGGTCCGTCTGCCCGATCTGTTTATGCGTCTGCACGCCCCGACCAAATCCAGTACTTTGGGCCTGGGCAGCTTTTTGATGGCCTCAATTCTGTTCTCGGCCATATATGGCCGTTTCGGTTTTGCTGAAGTGCTCATCACCCTGTTCGCCTTCATTACCGCACCGGTATCTGCCAATCTGATGGCACAGGCTGCATTACATTTGCGTTTACGCTCTTTGAGTGGCGAGGTTCCGGAAACGCTGGAACGCCCTCTGCCTTGGCAGCGCTCACGTCGCCGTGCTTTTTATGAGAAAAAAATGAACCATAAAGATGATGATCTCACTTAATCCAGACTATTTTTAGATTGGTCTATCAGTAGCTTAATTTTTGATACAACCAGACAATAAAAAAGCCACCCAAAGGTGGCTTTTTTATTGTGTTAAGACTTATTCATTGTCTTTTTTTGCTTCTGCTTCAGGTAAGTCCTTCACAGCTTCAGCGATCAAACCAAACATATAGTTACCATATGCATTGGTCTTATCATAATGGAAACGTAGACGAGGCGTAATACGGGTTTTAATACGACGACTCAGCTCATGGCGCAGGAAACCGGATGCTTTGTTTAATACATCCAGAGTTTCTTTATTTGCCGCTTCGCTTTGTTCGTCGCCAAGTTCACGTCCCATTACAGTGACATAAACTTCCGCATATCCCAGGTCTGGGCTCACCTTCACCGCAGAGATGGTCACCAGACCACCTAAGCGTGGATCTTTCAGCTCCTGACGGATCAGTTCTGACAACTCGCGTTGTACTGTATCCGCCATACGCTTCAGACGTTGACTACCCGCCATTAAAGACTCCGTTTAATCAGTTGAACATCGTACACTTCGATCTTGTCGAGAGGTTTGATGTCTTTATAGCCTTTCACCGCAAGACCACATTCCATACCGGCACGAACTTCTTCAACCACTTCTTTGTAGCGACGAAGAGATTCAAGCTCACCCTGGAACACAACCACGTCATCACGTAATACGCGAATCGGTTTGTTACGATGTAATACACCTTCAAGCACCATACAGCCTGCAGCCGCACCGAATTTACTTGAGTGGAATACTTCACGTACCTGTGCAACACCCAGAATCGTTTCACGATGTTCAGGTGCAAGCTTACCGCTCATTGCTGCTTTCACGTCATCGATCAATTGATAGATGATTGAGTAGTAACGAATGTCGATATTGTCCGCATCGGCTTTTTGGCGTGCTGCATTATCCGCACGTACGTTAAAGCCAAGCAGAACTGCTTCTGAAGATTCAGCCAGTGTTACGTCAGACTCGGTGATTGCACCAACGCCTGAACCGATAATACGTACTTTCACTTCATCTGTTGCAAGTTCAGCAAGTGCTACATGCAAGGCTTCCAGCGTACCGCGTACATCAGTCTTCAGTACCACATTGACGATAGGCACATCTTTCTTGCCCATAGATGCCATGATATTTTCAAGACGCATTGCAGATTGACGCTCAAGACGTTTTTGACGTTCACGGTCCATACGCGCATCAGCAACTTCACGTGCTTTCTTCTCATCGCTGACCACAAGAACTTCATCACCCGCCATTGGTGCTTCTGGAAGACCCAGAATTTCAACCGGAATTGAAGGACCAGCAGACTTGATACGTTTACCGTTTTCATCTGTCATCGCACGTACGCGACCATAAGACGAACCAGCAAGTACCAGGTCACCCACTTTCAGGGTACCGTTTTGAACAAGAATAGAAGTCACAGCACCACGGCTGTTATCTACACGTGCTTCAATAACCACACCTTGCGCAGCACCTTCTTCAGATGCTTTCAACTCTAACATTTCTGCTTGAATCAAAATCAGGTCCAGCAGCTCATCAATACCTTGACCCGTGTGGGCTGAAACCATGGCAACCGGCACATCACCGCCCCATTGTTCAGGCACGATCTGTTTAGCAGTCAATTCATTCAGAACACGGTCTGGATCAGCAGACTCTTTATCCATCTTGTTGATCGCAACAATGATCGGCGTACCTGCAGCACGCGCATGATCAATTGCTTCTGCAGTTTGTGGCATCACACCATCATCTGCTGCTACAACAAGTACCACGATATCAGTCGCTTTGGCACCACGTGAACGCATCGCAGTAAACGCTGCGTGTCCCGGAGTATCAAGGAAAGTAATAATACCTTTATCGGTAGTTACATGGTAAGCGCCGATATGCTGGGTAATACCGCCCGCTTCACCTTGAGCCACTTTGGCACGGCGAATACGGTCAAGCAGTGATGTTTTACCATGGTCAACGTGACCCATGATAGTCACAACAGGCGCACGAGTGGTTTGCGCACCACGTGCTTCTTCAGCTGCTTCCAGCAAGTTATCTTCAGCTTGTGTATCAGAAACCAGTACCGGATTATGGCCCATTTCTTCAACCACAAGTGCAGCAATTTCCTGATCAATCGCCTGGTTCTGAGTTACTAGCTCACCCATTTTCATGAGTGATTTAATCACTTCGCGAACCTTAACTGCCATTTTCGCAGCCAAGTCAGCAACTACAATCGTTTCACCGATTTCAACATCGTAAACCTGTTTTTTCACAGGTTTTTCGAAACCATGCTTGTTGCCCTGGCTGGTTTTTAAACCACGTTTAGGCTGTTTGCTGAAGCTTTGCTCTTCCTGACCACGACGGCCACCTTTTTTCGGTGCACGCGCGCTCGGCGTATTGGTACCACGTTTGATTTCGCGGTCTTCTTTGGCAAAAGAGTCTTCATATGCCTGGCCAACAAGACCGGCTGCCAGAGGAGAATCATCAACAACACGAATGGTTGCAGTGGTATCTTCAGCAGAGTACTTGGTCGCCATTTGACGCATTTGTTCAAGCGTACGTTGCTGCGCTTCTTCAGCCGCTTTACGACGTGCTGCTTCTTCAACAGCTTTTAATTTTGCTGCTTCCGCTTCACGTAGTTTTTTCTGTTCAGCTGTTTCTACTTGCTTAACCGTTTGTTTTACAATCGGTTTATTGGTTGATTTGCGTTTTACCACAACTGCAGCTTTAGAAACTTCCTGCTTGTCACTGGTTTGCTTTGCAGCAGCACGCATCGCTTCTAGCGCTTTACTGGCATTATTGACGCCAGTTTTTGGAGCTTCAGCAGAAGCCGCTTGCGGTGTATTCTGCTCAGGCGCAGCTTTGGCCTGTTGCTCAGCCTTGGCTTTCGCCAATGCTTCTGCTTTGATCTGTTCCGGATCTGGCTTAACAAATGTATGCTTCTTGCGAACTTCTACATTAATTGTTTTTGCCTTACCTGAAGTACTGGCTACTTTAGCCGTACTGGTCGTTTTACGTTTCAACGTGATTTGCCCTGCTTGGCTCTCTGAACCTTGTGATTTTTTCACATGGCTCATCAAGCTATCTTGTTGTTCGGTGGTAATAATATCGTCAGCTTTACGCTGTGGTAAACCTGCCTCACGAACCTGCTCTAGGAGCTTCTCAACTGGACGACCCACGCTGAGGGCTAACTCTTTAATTGACTTGTCCGTCATATACTACCTCCTAGTTAAACCATGATTCGCGCGCTTTCATAATGAGTTGACCCGCTTTCTCAGCACCCAAACCTTCAATATCTGCGATATCGTCGGTTGCCTGATCTGCTAAATCATCCACGGTTACCACACCACGAGCTGCTAGAGCTTGCGCGATCTCTGCTGTCATGCCTTCCATTGCAACAAGTTCTTCACTTGGCGCTTGGATATTCTCTTGCTGTTGTAATGCATCAGCAAGTGCAATTTCTTTCGCACGGCTTTGCAATAATTCAACTAGTTCAGCATCAAGTTCGATTTCATCGAATGTTTCTGCCGGGACGTAAGCAATTTCTTCAAGCGAGGTGAAGCCCATTTCTACTAATGCCATCGCCAAATCTTCCGCGATATCCAGACGTTGTACAAACATGTCCAGATATTGTTGCGCTTCGTTTTGTTGACGGGCGTAGTATTCCTCTTCCAGCATCATGTCCAGCTTATAGCCAGTCAGTTCTGATGCCAGACGAACGTTCTGACCTTGTGAACCAATCGCACGTGCCAACTGATCGCTGGCAGCGAAGATAATATCCGCAGTACGTGCATCTTCATCGATGACAATACTCGATACATCTGCTGGTTCCAATGCACTTGCGATATATTGCGCAGGATCATCCGACCAGACTACGACATCAATACGCTCACCATTGAGCTCTTGCTGTACAGCCTGAATTCGGGTACCACGCATACCAATACAAGCACCCACCGGGTCAATACGGTGGTCATTGGTTTTTACTGCAATCTTGGCACGCACGCCCGGTTGACGAGCTGCAGCTTTAATTTCAATAATTTCTTCAGAAATCTCAGGGATCTCTTTCTTCATCAATGCGATCAGCATTTCAGGCTTGGCACGCGACAATAACAATTGCGCACCGCGACCTTCACGGTTCACGCTATAAAGAATTGCACTTACGCGCTGCTTCGGACGAAGAATCTCTTTCGGAATCATTTCTTCCCGGGCAAGATAAGCTTCGGCATTGTCACCTAAGTCGATAATAAAGCCATCTTTGGTTTGTTTTTTCACTTCACCGTAGATCAACTCGCCGACTTTAGATTCATAAGCATCTGCCACAAGTGCACGTTCTGCTTCACGAATTTTCTGTACGATCACTTGCTTGGCAATTTGTGCCGCAATACGACCGAAATCAATCGATTCAACTTCCAGCTCACGAATGTCGCCAATTGACCATTTTGCAGGATCAACGTCAGAAATCGCATCCTGACAAGCTGGCATTTCATGATCTTCATCTGCAACCACTTCCCACTGACGGAAAGTGCGATAGTCACCTGTCTTGCGATCGATTTCCACACGTAAACGTGCTTCTTCCGAATTTGTACCTTCGTAGAATTTTTTCTTTGTCGCTGCAACTAAAGCTTGCTCAAGCGCCTCAAAGATCGCTTCACGAGGTACACCTTTTTCGTTACTAACCGTTTCAACGACGGTCAGAATTTCACGTGCCATACGTCACCTATGCGTTCAAATTCTTATTTATTAAATTAATCTTGGAAGACCAAATTTGCTTTATCAATATTGTGACTGTCGATCTCCAATACCTGCTGCTTTTCCACTTCAACCTGAACCATTTCACTTTCCAGGTCGACAGCAACCAGTTTTGCCTGGAATTTGCGACGGTTATCTACTGCGCTGATCAATCGTAGTGCTACGGTTTGACCAATATAACCTGACATCTGCTCAAGCTGGAAAAAAGGACGGTCCCAGCCTGGTGATGAAACCTCAAGTGAATACTCACCTGAAATTGGATCATGAACATCCAGCATTGCACCCACTTGCTGCGTGACACGCACACAATCCTGAACGCCAATACCACGCCCCTGTTCTTCTTCACCATCTTCATTAACGACTGGTGCAACACTCTCATCGACTGGTTTGTCGATATAGATACGTAATAACGAACGTTTCCCTTGTGGCAGGAACTCAATCCCCCAAAGGTTTACATTACAGGCTTCAACTGCCGGTGCAATCAAGTCCTGAAGTGCTTGAGTTTTATTTGATAGCTTCATTTACTCTCGTCATCTGGTGCGATTTTATGATCTATTTGACCACTACAAACCAATACAAACTATAGTAGTAGTGAAACATGGAGATTTGATCAAATAATGTCGACACTACACGATAGCCAATAAAAAAGGGCGTAAATCGCCCCAATTACTGCACAATTTAAGACTTTTTTCAAATCCCACTGTGCAAAAAGGCCCACCTTGTTGTGAGCCTCTTTTAGAAACTTGGTAGCGGGAGCTGGATTTGAACCAACGACCTTCGGGTTATGAGCCCGACGAGCTACCAGACTGCTCCATCCCGCA
>NZ_JAYWZK010000007.1:0-200409 GCF_048148385.1 Acinetobacter sp. 197 | reverse complement strand
ATGGCAGGGGTAGCTGGATTCGAACCAACGGATGCCGAGATCAAAACCCGGTGCCTTACCACTTGGCGATACCCCTATCTACACTTTAAACTGAACTAAAGGTGATTCTTGTAAACTGTTGACCAGGTAAGCTTTACATGGTGCATTTGCAAGAATATCTTCGATATTCAGATTTTCAGTGACTTCAATAAACACACAAGCACCTGTACCTGTAAGCTTTGCTTTTCCGAACTGGTCGAGATATTGCATTGCTTCATCGACTTCAGGATATAAGCTTCTTGCCAGTGGCTCAAAGTTATTTCCAAAATCAGATGGCGTTTCCTGATAGGCGCAAAATTTAGAGCTCTTCGTGTCTCTTGTCAATGCTTTTTGCGAAAAAAGCAGTTGAGTGCTGATAAAACAATCAGGTTTTAACACAATGAATTTTTTTTGATCTAAGTCTATGAATGTTAAGTGTTCACCAATGCCTTCAGCCCAGGCATTTTTACCATGCACAAATATCGGGACATCTGCACCTAGCTTGACCCCAAGCTCTGCCAGTTGTTCAACATTTAAACCGCACTGCCAGAGCTGGTTTATCACAATCAGGGTCGTCGCGGCATTGGAAGACCCTCCACCCAGACCTGCACCCATCGGAATGTTTTTTTCCAGACGGATCTTTAGCCCGCAAGGCGTTTTGGCATAAGGCTTCAACAACTGTATTGCCCGATAGATTAAATTCTGTTCCAGATCGACAGAGGCCAGACCTTCAATCTGAATCGCATCATCGGCACTTGGTTCAAGCTCCAGCCAGTCATACAGGTCAATCAGCTGAAAAATACTTTGTAGTTCATGATAGCCATTTTCACGGCGACCGGTAATATGTAAGAACAAATTCAGTTTAGCAGGCGAAGGAACACGAATTATCATGGGCTGGAATCAGGTCAATTAACGGTTTTCAATGATCATTGTAATACGGTTTTCCGCGCCATTTTCAAGTGACTGCTTTAAAATCAAGCGGTTTGGCATTCTGGCCTGCGCATTATAATTAAGATCGACTGTCCAGCCCTGTTCCATAATCTGGCTAATCCGTTGCGTGTCGTCTTTTTGTAATTTTGCAGAGGTAGTTGCAGGACGGGCCTGTACCCAGTCCACTAAATAACTGATCGGTGCTTGCCAGCCGGTTGCACGTTGCAGTAATTCTTCGGCACTGGCTGCTTGAATCACACCGGTTTTTGCGCTGTTTAAGGTTACTTGTCCCGGGGTGCCAGAAATTTGGGTTTTACCCACGCCTAAGATACCGCTGAGCTCAATATCAAATTCTTCCTGCTGTTGTACCCAGGTAAAGAATGCACTGCCAGTCTGTTGAGGAGTGCGAACACCAATTTTACCTTGCAGCTGGAATTGATTGTCTGCCTGGACAGAAGGCGTCACGGGCTTTTGTGGATTGATCATCTGCTGACAGCCAGTCAAGAATAAGGCAGTTGCTGCAAAGGCACAGCAACCCAATTGGCTCAAATTGCGCATAAATAAATTAACTCGTTTGGGTTTGTGGTGCTAACAATAGCGAATTAAGTTGTTTCAATTCTGGGTCATTTGGATGATTTTGTTGTAATTGTTGTAACACTTGATGAAATTGTTGTAGATCACCTTTCATGTATAACGAACGAGCATAACGCACGCCAATCTTCACATTCGGGTTCAACTGATAAGCTTTGTATAACACGTCCGCAGCCGTGGCAAAGTCATTCTGTAAATAACAGATATAACCATAGGTATCCAGAATTGATGCCTGTTCGGGTGCATATTCCAATGCCTGTTCGACATAGCGACGTGCTTCTTCCAGACGGCGGTTCTGCATCGCCAGAGTATAGGCATAGGCATTCAGGTAGGTCGGACTGTTCGGTTCAATGCTGAGTAAAGTGGTGAGTAGTTCGTCCAGCTTGACACGATCCTGGTGCGGGTCCAGTAACAGGACTTGCGCGTAAACCAGTTCAGGGTCATCCGGCAGGTTTTTACTGGCTTCTTCCAGCAGGCGAATGGCAGCTTTTTTGTTCTGCATACGCGTCAAGATATCCGCCTGGGCCAGATAGAGAAAGCTGGCATGTTGTGGATAATTTACTCTTTCCTGGGTTAAGAAACGCAGTGCATCATGCAGTTTATCCTGCTGGGCGAAAATTGAGATTATATTGCGACGTGATACAGTATACAGACTGCCATCGACCAGACGGTAATAGGCTTTGGCCGTTTCGTAATGCTGTTTGCGTTCCGCATTGACAGCAAGATAGTAATAGGCTTCGTTCTGATACTGTGCAGAATAACGCAGTTCGACCAGATATTTTTCGGCCTTTTCGTATTCTTCCAGATCAATGCTGGTCAATCCGGCAATGAACAGGGCTTCTTCAGCAGTCGGCCATTTCTTTAGAATATCCTGCAGTTTTTTCAGCGCCAAACTTGCTTCATTCAGTTTGACCAGATATTTGACCTCAGCCAGACGCACGTCCAGATTATTGCGGTGCTTGCGGCTGGATTTTGCATACCATTCCCGTGTGGCATTGGTATCGCCTAACGCGCTCAGCAGGTTGGCCTTCATTAGAATATAACCAGTTGCCTTTGGACGTTTCTTCAAGGCACGGTTAATTGTGTTTAATGCCTGTTTCAGCTGGCCATTTTGTGCTTCCAGTCCGGCCACAAGGACGAGAATAGACGGATTGTCCCGAGCCTTGGTGGTGCTTAAAGCCTGAATCAGATAAGTACGATCCTCTGTTCCTTCGGGGGAAATTCCTGCCAGAATTTCTTCCAGATCGGCACTATCATCAATTTGCAGGATTTTTTCCAAGGTCTCTGCAGCCAGTTCATACTCATGCGCTTTTAAAGCAATATGCGATAAATAAAATAGGGCAGGGACATCTTGCGGCTCTTGTACCACCCAGTGTGTGGAAATGTCCAGGGCCGCCTGCAAGTCATTATGTTCTAGTGCGACATTTAACGCACGCTGTTTGACTGAAGTGGAGTTGCTCTTGATCGCCAGCACCGTATAGTTGTGCAAAGCAGTGGGAATGTCATGGGCAGCGATGGCAAACTCGGCCATCATACTTTGTTTTATCGCATCATAATTTTGATTTGCATGGTAAACTGCTTCCGCTGCATAGAGATGCGCAGTCGAAGCCATGCTACCCACCAGTAGGAATGTGGTAGAATATTGCTTAATTGTAGGGCCGTTGATACGGCTGATTGTTTGACGCAATTTTTTCTTGATCCAAGTAATGCTTTTTATGACACCGATGTTGCACAATAGCATAAATTTAGTGAAATGATGACCTGATATGTCTTTCTTTGCATTGGGTGTCAACCATCAAACTGCCTCTGTAGAATTGCGGGAACAGGTGGCTTTTAACCCTGAAAAGTTAAGAGACATTCTTGCCGAACAAAGCCAGCACCCTGAACTGAATGACATGGTGGTGGTGTCTACATGTAACAGGACCGAAGTTTATGCCATGTCAGAAAACGCTGACATGGTGCTGAACTGGCTCGCCCAAAAAAATGGGGTGGATGTCAAGCAACTGCAGCAGCATGTCTATCGTTACGAAAATGCGCAGGCAGTAACTCACTTGATGCGTGTCGCCAGTGGTTTGGATTCACTGATGTTGGGTGAACCGCAAATTCTGGGACAGGTCAAAACCGCCCTCTCTTTGGCCAAAGACTCTCATACAGTTTCGCGTGATCTCAACCGGATTTTTGAATATGCCTTTTATGCCGCCAAACGCGTGCGTTCGGAAACGGCTGTCGGCAGCCATGCCGTCTCGATGGGATATGCGGTGGCGCAACTTGCTCTGCAAGTATTTAGTCACCCTGACAAGCTGACCATTATGATCGTGGCAGCCGGGGAAATGAACAGTCTGGTGGCCAAACACCTCGCAGAGATGGGGGTAGGCAAGATCATTATCTGTAACCGTACCCGCGAGCGTGCGGATATTCTGGCACAGGAAATTGCACATCGGGTTGAGGTCGAAATTATAGATTTTGATCAGCTTGCAGAAAATCTGCATCGTGCCGATGTCATTTCCAGTTGTACCGGCAGTTTGCATCAGGTGATCCATTTTGCCGATGTGAAGGCTGCACTGAAAAAACGCCGTTACCAGCAGATGCTGCTGGTCGATCTGGCCGTACCGCGTGATATTGATGCCAAAGTAGAAAGCCTGGACGGGGTTTATCTGTATGGGGTCGATGACCTGCAAAGTGTCATTGAGGAAAATCTGGCACAGCGGCGTCAGGCTGCGGTTGAAGCCGAGATCATGGTCAATCAGCTGGCTACAGAACTGATAACCCAGCAAAAGGTCAAACAGGCCGGGGCGACCATTCATGCTTACCGTGACCACGGGGAAACATTACGTCAGGAAGAGCTGGCATTGGCAATGCAACGAATTGCCAAGGGCGAAAAGGCGGAAACGGTACTGGCTGATTTTTCACATCGCTTAACCCAAAAACTGTTGCATCCAACTTCTATTGTGCTGCGTGAGGCGGCCAAAGCAGAAGATCCTGCCTATTTTGAGCTGTTGCAGGAAGAACTGGGCAATGTGGTTGCGAAACGTCGTAAATCCAGGCATTCATTTTAATCAGTATGATGAGAGGCTTGGTTCTTTGCTGATTGGCACTTCAACATAAAACCTAGCCTGATTATTTGAAAAAATTATAAATAATACTGTGATCTAGTCTGACTTCATTTGATTCAAAAGAATTAATAATTTGAAAAATCAGTCTTCTAACAGGGTCATCGAGCGTTTCCGATCAATCTCATAAATCTGCATTTTCAGGTTTTTCATTTCAGCAATGCTGCTAAATTTCTTGGATTTAATCTTGTTTTTTAAACACTGATATTGCAGCTTGGTTGAAAAATCAGCCGCGAGCTTATCGGCCTGTTCTGGCGATGAGGTGTAATCGCTGACATTGGCATGCTGCAAAATATGCTGCAGTTCATGATGATGGGCTGCACAGGCACCGAGCACATAATAGATCGACAGTTCTGGGTCATCCGGCAGGTCATCAAAAATCACATTCAGAATATTCAGAATTTTAAACAGCAGCTGATCTTCAGAGACCAGCGCGCGCAACGGTTCAAAATGAATATACAGATAAGGGTGATTCATCAAGATCGCAATTACATATTCTTCGGCATCAATTTTGGTACTAAAGCTTAAGGATGCATCCGTATTGACCTTGGGTTGCCATTTACGGTTAAAGCCCAGTTTTTCCCGGAAAAATTGCTGCAGCAGATAACGGAAGGAACCGTGTTTGGGCAGTAGCTCGGTCAGATTTTTTAGTTCACCCATAACCTGACTCTTGCCTTCAGGTGTGGTGATGTCCTGATTTTGGGTCAGATGGGCAAACACGAAGTCCGACATCAACGGCGCCTGTTCCAGCAAGCGTCTGAAGTTTTCTATCCCTTCACGACGGATCAATGAATCCGGGTCATGGTCAGCGGGCAAAACAAAGAATTTCAGCTCTCGGCCATCATTCAGCAGGGGCAGGGCAATATCCAGAGTACGGCGTGCTGCTTTTTGACCGGCAGCGTCCCCATCAAAGGCAATGGTCAGCCGGTTGCTCTGCTTGAACAGAATATTCAGATGATCCGTATTACTGGCTGTACCTAAAGTGGCTACTGCGCCATGAATGCCATATTGCTGGAGCGCAATGACATCCATATAGCCTTCGACCATCAGCCATTCTTGGGCTTTCTGTTTGCGGCCTTCATAGAGACCGTAAAGCAACTGGTTTTTATGGAAGACTTCAGAATCTGGCGAGTTGATATATTTCGGCTTGATCTCGTCATTGAGTGCGCGACCACCAAAACCAACTACACGACCCTTGGTATCACGGATCGGGAAAATAACCCGCTCACGCAGCAGGTCAAAGTCACGACCACTGTCGCTGGTGCGAATCAGACCTAAAAGTTTTAAGCCTTCAATATCCTGAGGAAAGGCCTTTTCCAGATGTTGCCAGTCTTCAGGCGCATAGCCTAAGCGCCAATAAGCAATGGTCTCTGCAGTCAGACCACGCTGCTTAAAGTATTGCTGAGCACTTGAGCTATTTGGGAGTTGGTGCTCATAGAACTGCGCGATATTTTCCAGCAGATCATAGAGATTGCCATCTTGCTGAACTTCCGCCATGGGCAGATGTTCAAAAGAAGCAAAAGGGTCACCATAAAAATCCTGTTCGGCTGCCTGAAACTCTGCAAATGGGTCAAAACTCGCCGTAGATGCAGCAGTATTATTTTCTGTTGGTGCATTATTTTGTTGCGGCTGAGCTTGTGGAACAGCTTGAGCAGGCGCAATTTTAGGTTTGGCTGCTTCACGTTTATATTTTAATTTATTGGAATCGGTATTATCTTTAGGCAGTTCGATTCCGGTCTGGCTGGACAGGTCCTTCATTACTTCGACGAAATTACGGCTGCCAATGTCCATCAAAAAACGGATGGCATTACCATTAGCCTGACAACCAAAACAGTGAAAATACTGTTTATCGCGATAGACGTGAAAAGACGGTGATTTTTCCTGATGGAACGGACAACAACCCGAATAAGTACGACCCGTTTTTTTTAGTTTCACGTATTGACCAATCACATCGACAATATCGGTGCGATCGAGAATCTGATCAATCGTATGTTGAGGAATGGCCATGGTCTGCTGAGCTTCTCGTGCTGCGTTATTTAGGGGTTAAATCATTGAAAATTAAGAGCCGGATGATTATTCCAATCCTATAAATGAATTACTTGGTATAACCTTTTTGCACAATTTGTTCAAGCATTGCTCAGAAAATGCAAAAGGGCAAGTATGATAACTTGCCCTTTGCAAAAATGCACCTGTAACAGTTGGCTTATTCAGCAGTCGGTTCAGCTTGCTCGGTTGTTGTATTTTTCGGACGGTCGAGTAAACCAAACGTCATACGGTTGGTCAGGCTGCGTTTTTCTGCCTGTGATTCTGGAGACTGGGTAGAAGGATCCGTTACAGTCTTGGCTTCTTTACCAAAAATACCCAAGGTTGCACGGTTAAAGAAGCTGCCTTCACTACGTGCTGCACGTAGGTTCACCGTACCATTGGCATTGACCAGGCCAGGATAGTTCAGTTTGAGCACTTCAATATATTGCTGTGAAGTGGCTTTATCGCCCAGTTTGTCATAGCCATAGGCAACTGTTGCCAAAGCTTCCGGAATCTGCGGAGTTTGAGGATAATGTTCGATTACCCACAAGCCACGCTCAACTGCTGCCAGATAAGCCTTACGCTTGATATTGAAACGTGCTGCATTCATTTCATGCTCAGCCAGTTCCTGACCGATAAACTTCATACGTTGTGCTGCATCGACTGCATACGTGCTAGATGGGTAACGGCGAATGAAATCGACAAAATTCTGGTAAGCCAATTTCAGGTAGCTGACATCACGGTGTGACTGTTTCAGTGAGGTATAACGCATCAGACCGTTATAATTCTGTTCCATGTTGGCGACACCACGTACATAGTAGGCGTAGTCGACATTTGGATGTTGCGGGTTCAGACGGATAAAACGCTCTGCCAGTGTAACTGCAGCTTCATATTCTTTTTGCTGGAATTTTACATACAACAGCTCAAGCTGGGCTTGTGGAGCGTACTGACTGGTCGGGAAATAAGTTTCCAGCGCTTCTAGCTGTTTTGCTGCATCGGTATATTGATTACGATCTAGCGCTTTCTGTGCTTTTTGAATATAAACCTGTTCGCTAGATTCCGGACCTTTATCCACGACGTCTTTTTTTGTTGGATTACTGCTACAGCCTACCATTGCCGATGCAATGCCTAATGTCACAGCAAGCATTGTCATTTTATAATGTGGTAGCGACATAAAAATTCCTCTGTTAATACGGGCAATGAGCTACAATTGCACTATTAAACCACTTTTGTCTGAATGAGCAAATGAGTCAAGCACAATCTTCCAATTCTAATATCCCTGATACTGATTTCAATTTACTTGAAGATTCTGAGGATGCAGATAACCATACTTCAGAAGCAACTGCAACACGTTTATCGTTGCAATTTCAACTGGATGAAACTTATATCGGGCAACGAATCGACCAGATTGCAGCGATGGTCTGGAGCGATTTTTCCCGAGAAAAATTAAAGCAATGGATCAAAGAAGGTAATTTATTGGTGAATGGCCAACCGGTCAAGCCTAAATTTAAAAGTGATGGTTTTGAAATCCTGACCTTAAATGTCGAGCTTGAAGCGCAAACGCGCAGCCTGCCGGAAGACATTCCACTGGATATCATCTATGAAGATGAAGATATTATCGTCATCAACAAACCAGTCGGTATGGTGGTACATCCGGGTGCCGGCAATACCTCAGGCACCTTGGTGAATGCTTTATTACATCACTATCCAAAATCTTCTGAACTGGCGCGTGCAGGTCTGGTACATCGTATCGATAAAGATACCAGCGGTTTGTTGGTGGTTGCTAAAAATCTGGAAGCACAGTTTGCCTTAAGCAAACAGCTTGAGAAGAAATCGGTGTATCGTCTCTATGATCTGGTGGTTTACGGCAACATTATTGCTGGCGGCACCATTGATGAGCCGATCAAACGCCATCCGGTGGATCGTGTAAAAATGGCAGTTCTGCCAGGCGGCAAGGATGCAGTAACCCATTACAATGTTAAAGAGCGGTTCCAGCACTTCACCCGTGTTCAGGCACGTCTGGAAACCGGACGTACCCATCAGATTCGTGTGCATTTTAGCTATATCGGCTATGGCCTGGTGGGTGATCAGGTATATATGCCGCGTGTCCGTATGCCTGCAGGCGCATCGCAATTGCTAGATGATACTTTACGTGGCTTTAAGCGTCAGGCTTTACATGCCGTGCAACTGGGACTGAAACATCCGCGTACCAAAGAAGAAATGACCTTTGAAGCACCGTGGCCGGAAGACTTTGCCAATCTGGTGGAAGTGCTGCGTACCGAAAACAAAGCCTATTAATCTTTTTATTTAGCTCGCGTCAAAGCAAGGAATCGAGATGCAATTTGTACCAGGACTTCCACCAGGTGTGTATGTGGGTCAGACCCGTGTTTATCATGCGAAAGTGCAGCCATCTACACAGCCTGAACTTGCAGGTTTTAATCTGGCCTTGCATGTGCAGGATGATGCGCAACGGGTACAACAGCATCGTATGGCTTTACTGCAGGATTTCGCTGCCTTTGGCGTAGATAAAATTACCTGGATGACCCAGACGCATAGCACCATCTGTCATACGATTAATGAGCAGATGCCTTTTGAGGCACTGGTAGGAGATGGTCTGGTGACGCAGCGTAAACAGCATGCTCTGATGATGATGACTGCAGACTGTTTGCCAGTTGTATTAGGCAATGCGGAAGGTATGGAAGTTGCGAACTTGCATGCCGGCTGGCGGGGACTCGCAGGAGGTATTATCGAAAATACCCTTGCAGCCATGCAGACTCCGCCGACTTGGGCGTGGCTCGGTGCAGCCATTAGTCAACCTTGTTTTGAAATTGGTGCTGAAGTAAAAGCAGCTTTTTGTGAGAAATATCCTGAACTGGACAGTGCGTTTCAGCCCGGTGGACAGGCTGGTAAATATTATGCTGACCTGTATGCGATTGCGCGTTATATCTTGCAGCAACACGGCATAAATACCGTATTGGGTGGGGATCAGTGTTCTTATCGTCAGGCGGATGAATATTTCTCTTATCGCCGCGAAGCTAAAACCGGGCGTATGGCGACATTCGTGTTTATGACATGAAAATGTTAAACTTAACTGAATTTTTTGGCTTTTGAGCGTTATGTCCCTATCTTCCAAATCTGTTGCGATTGTTTATCACAGTCCTTATGGACACACGGCTAAAGTGGCAAATTTTATTGCCGATGGTGCACGGGAAACCGGTGTTCAGGTACATATGATGAATGTCGAACATATAGACTGGGAGGTGCTGGACGCTGCCGATGCGATTATCTTTGGCTGTCCAACCTATATGGGTAGCCTGACAGCTGCCATGAAGCTGTTTATGGAACAGTCTTCCAAGCGCTGGCTGGCACGTAGCTGGCAGGGTAAGCTGGCAGCAGCCTTTACCAATGGTGGCGGACTCAGTGGCGACAAGTTGGCAGTATTGCAGCAGATCAACCTGTTCGCCATGCAGCATGGCATGTTGTGGAGTGGCTTGCCATTAATGCCGACAGGACGTGCCGTCACGGATCTGAACCGGATGTCGAGCTTTTTGGGTTTAATGACCCAGTCGGATAATGCGCCAGTAGAGTTGACCCCGCCTGAAGGTGATTTAAAAACTGCATTCTGGTTTGGTGAGTATATTGCCCTGACGCTTGCGCGACTAAATAGTCATACTTAAAATCATAAAAAAAACCTCCAAATGCGGAGGTTTTTTTATATGCAACTTTTAATCCATTATTTATGGAAAATTCGCGCTTTATCACGTTGCCAGTCACGGTCTTTTTCAGTAGCACGTTTGTCATGGAGTTGCTTACCTTTGACCAGGGCAATTTCCAGCTTGGCATGCGGGCCTTTCCAGTAGCAGGCCAACGGTACGCAGGAATAACCTTTTTGATTAATTGCACCTTGCAATTTTTCAATTTCACGACGGTTCAGCAACAGCTTGCGAGTACGGGTTGCTTCAGGCACTACATGGGTCGAGGCGCTTAACAAAGGTTGAACCTGAGCACCAAACAGGAAAGCTTCACCATTTTTAAAGGTAATATAGCTTTCGACAATGGTCATACGCCCAGCGCGCATTGATTTGACTTCCCAGCCTTTTAATGAAAGCCCCGCTTCAAATTTCTCTTCAATAAAATAATCGTGGCGGGCACGTTTATTCAGTGCAATGGTACCGCCATTATTTTTTTTTACTACAATAGATGCTTTCGCCATAATCTGATACTTCCAAACGTGCTGCTATTGTACCGCAACTAGAAATAAGGTGAAGTTTTTTAAATTAATGAGGATTATTCACCAAAAAAACAAGTTTTTGCTAAAATAAGATTCTACATAACAAACAGAGTACAAATGGATGTCTAAAACTCGTGTGATTTATCCGGGGACTTTTGATCCAATTACCAATGGACATATTGATTTGGTAACACGCGCAGCGCGAATGTTTGATGAAGTCGTAGTGGCGATTGCCATTGGTCATCATAA
Organism: Acinetobacter sp. 197; assembly: GCF_048148385.1. Taxonomy (NCBI): domain Bacteria; kingdom Pseudomonadati; phylum Pseudomonadota; class Gammaproteobacteria; order Moraxellales; family Moraxellaceae; genus Acinetobacter; species Acinetobacter sp. 197. The sequence goes on along the minus strand of NZ_JAYWZK010000007.1, from coordinate 189,255 downwards.
GAATCCGGTATTCAGTCTGGAAGAGCGAGTTGAGCTGGCCCAAGAGTCATTGAGTCATTTGGACAATGTTGAATTTGTAGGTTTTGATGGTTTGCTGGTCAATTTCTTTCGTGAACAAAAAGCGACGGCTGTACTGCGTGGTTTGCGTGCAGTGTCCGATTTCGAGTATGAATTTCAGCTGGCCAATATGAACCGGCAGCTGGACTCCCACTTTGAAGCAGTGTTTTTGACCCCTTCAGAGCAATATTCTTTTATTTCATCCACTTTGGTGCGTGAAATTGCTCGATTAAGAGGTGATGTAACCAAGTTTGTACCACCAAACGTGGTTGCTGCCTTCGAGCGTAAACTTCAACAAGGTTGGTAGCGTGTCTTTATATATCACCGATGAATGCATTAACTGTGATGTCTGTGAACCTGTATGCCCGAATGAGGCGATTTTCATGGGTGAAGTCATCTATGAAATTAACTCGGACCTGTGTACGGAGTGCGTCGGACATCATGATCAACCGCAGTGCCAGCTGTTCTGTCCGGTGGATTGTATTCCACTGGATCCGAATCATGCTGAAACGCAGGAACAGCTGCAAGCCAAGTATGAAAAACTGACTGCTCAAAAAACATCAAGCAATTAGTCTGGATATTTGGTACTATGCCGCTCGAAGTGAGCCAGACGATCGCTGCTGTGGAAATCTCCGTGATTGAAGCAGGGGAGGAAAGTCCGGGCTTCATAGGGCAAGGTGCCAGGTAACGCCTGGGCGGTGCAAACCGACGGCAAGTGCAGCAGAGAGAAGACCGCCTTCATTATGTTTTCGAGCAATCGGAATCGGAGGTAAGGGTGAAAGGGTGCGGTAAGAGCGCACCGCATGGCTGGTAACAGTTCATGGCGAGGTAAACCCCACCGGAAGCAAGACCAAATAGGAATCCATTAGGCATGGCCCATGCTGGATTCGGGTAGGTCGCTTGAGCGCATGAGTGATTGTGCGCCTAGAGGAATGATCGTTCACGACAGAACCCGGCTTATCGGCTCACTTCAACAAATTTTGATCAAACAGTGCATTATGGGGTTGACGCTCTTTAAAGAAAATCTCATAATGCGCGCACAGTTTAAGGCTATGTAGCTCAGTTGGTTAGAGCACCGCACTCATAATGCGGGGGTCACAGGTTCAAGTCCCGTCATAGCCACCATATTCTGAAAAAACCCACTCCGATTGAGTGGGGTTTTTTATGTCTGATATTTGATGATGATGTTGGTGGAAAATCTGAAAAGCACTACAATAGTTAAAATAAAACAAATAACAAGAATATGTATGATGATTAAAAATTTAATACTATCAACTCTGATTTTCTTTATTGCTTTACCTGTTTTTGCTGCAGATTCAATTAAGTCACTTCTTTTTAAAGAAAAAAATATTTCCAAAGCAGAAATAAGATCAATTTGTCAAAAAGTAAAATTTAGTTGTGATGAGAGTGATGCAAAACTTTGGGTAGTTAAAATTGCTGAAGCTGAAAAATATTATTTAATTGATGAAAATTTACAAATTATTCAGCTTTCAAAAAATCTTGGAAAATATCAAATCATTGATTATTGGGATCTAACCACGTATCAACAGGTTTATGCGCTTAAAGAGGATAAGAGTGGTATAGAATTTATATATCCTGCCTTATACCCACTCAATCGGCATAGTTATGCTATTGCCTTAATTCATGGCTGGGTTTCAAATGATGCAGGTGAACAGAATGCACAGTTTATTCAATTACTTCCAAAAGGAAAGACAAAACTGGTCTTCGAGCATTTACCTTTTTACGAATACCAGAATCGACTTTCCTGCTACAAAGATATGAAAGATAAAAAGAATAATTATTGTGATGATCAGAAGGAGACCGTACTTAAGATCAGCTATAGAGATGTAGGATTGGCTTATTATGAATGGCGTTTAAGTTATTTGAATATAAACTGGCTTAAGAATAATAAAATCGACGAATATAAACAGCGGAGTTTGGCGTTAATCCCTTTTATTCAAGCGCAGTAAAGGCATGTAGCAGTGATCTAAAATCATCCGTTTGCAACTGCTCACGCATTTTTAAAAACTGCTTTTCATCTAAGTCATAGAGCTTTATTAATCATAGTGTCAGCCCAAAAGGGAGAATTGTTAGCTATTTTCAAAGTTAACTTTATTTTTCTTTTGACTGATCCGGTTCATTTTTCGAACTGGCTAAAGTACTATTTAAAATTGCACTATAGATAGGCGTTGCACCTAACGTTTGTGCCATAAATGTTGCTGCCAGACAGGTAATAATCAGCGGTAGAATGAGCACAAAACTTCCCGTCATTTCCATAACAACCATGATACCTGTTAGTGGGGCGCGAATTGTGGCAGCAAAAAGACCAGCCATCCCCAGCACTGCACAGTTCAGTAATTCAATATCATATTGAGGAAAAACGGGCTGTGCGATCATGCCAAACAACACCCCTATAATTGCACCTAAAGCAATTGTCGGTGCGAAAATACCGCCAGGCGCACCTGAACCGAAACATAAAATAGTGGCAATAAAACGTAAACACAGAAGAATCAAAAGCGGATAGAACATGGTCATGCCATCTACAAGATTTGGCAAAATAGCGAAACCACCCCCTGTCATTTCAGGTTTTAGTAAGCTTAAAACCCCAAAAGTACCTGCAAGCACAGCACCTGTTAAAGGAAAGAAATATTGTTTCTTTTGATAAAACAAACCCAGAATACGACGTAAAGTTAAAATAAGAGAATTGGATAAAGAACCAATCAAGCCAAGAAACAGACCTAAAAAAATATAAATCCAGACAGATTTTAAGGGGGCTGCCAAAAAAGTCCCCATATCTAAAATGGGATTAGACCCCATAATAAACTGATAGACCATGCAAGAAGTAATACAGCCAACAAAAACAGCTTTAATAGAGGCCTTGGTATAAGTAAATTCAGGCCGCATCTCTTCAATAACAAACAAGATGCCACTCAGCGGTGCATTAAATGCAGCAGTAATACCTGCACCTGCACCAGTCGCAATGAGAGTATGGAGAGACTCATTATTTTTAACTTTACATAGGTCGGCAGTCATTTTTCCGAGATTGGCACCTATTTGCACAGTAGGTCCTTCACGTCCTAAGACCATTCCGCTACCTAATGCGCCTAAACCACCAAAAAATTTAACAGGAATGACACGCCACCAGCGTACTGGGCGTAAATTGAGTAGTGCTCCTTCGACTTCGGGAATTCCTGATCCTCCTGTTTCAGGGGCAAACCTTTGTACAAGATAATAGGCAAACGCACCCATAGCAGCAGTGATGCAGAAAATTAAAAAATAGCTTAAATAGGGTGAGGCATGCTCAACATGCTGTGAGAACTGTTCACGGTAGCTAACTGTATAATTAATGCAAATATGAAAAAGGGAGCCAAGTAAACCTGTTGCAGCGCCCACAATGCTGGCGAGTATAAGAATGATAAAAGGTGAGCGTTTTTGCCAGCTTTCTATCTTATGGGTTGCAGTACTGGCGAGTACTTTGGCTGTTTGCATACGCTATCCTGCACTTGGCTTTTCTAATTATAATTGAACACCTTGGCGGTATTTTTACACACTCTGTATCAAAACTTTCTAGTTATCGATATTGGACTGAGCAGTATTTAAGGTCTCTATGTTAAATAAAGTGCCAGTTGCTGAATGTCATCTGTTTGTAATTGTTCACGGATTTTTAAAAACTGCTTTTCATCAATGTCATAGATTTTTAAAGAAAGCAGTTTGTGTATATCTTCCTGTGGAAAGCGGTATTTGATAATCTTTGCAGGTACACCACCCACTACTGCATATGCGGGTACATCTTTGGTCACGACTGCACCCGTAGCTACCACAGCACCCTCACCGAGGGTTACGCCTTGCATAATCATGGCACGCGAACCAATCCAGCAACCATCACCAATGATCGTGTCACCCGCAAGCTCAAAACCCCGTGTATCGAACGGAAATGCTGAAATCCAGTCGGTACGATGCAATTGATTGCCCCCCATCATAATCACACATTCCGCACCAAAGCAGACAAAATTGCCAATAAAGAGCTGATCAATAGGTTTTTCTGCTGTGGCGGGTTTGTCGTGCAAATAGCGCACGACACAACGTTCAAAGCCTTGATCCCAATAAGCTGAATAATAAGAGTAATTGCCTTTGATGTGGATGTTGGGGTTTTTCACAGTTTTGGAGATGAATTCGAATTCACACCAGTGATTCACAGGAGAATTAATTAACTTTTCAGACATGAGGAGGCTATAATCACAAGGAGTGCACCATTATACCGAATTGCCCTTTAAGCTGAATCAACAATCTCAAGTCAGCTAGTGAATCGAATATTAAAGCACGTGCTGACCTTGCTTAAGTGCTACGAGGAATACGGGCAATCACTTTAATTTCAAAATCAAAACCTGCTAACCACGTGACACCTACAGCTGTCCAATTAGGATAAGGCTTTTGCGTAAACACCTGATTTTTCACCTTCATGATGCTTTCGAACTGCCGTTCCGGATCAGTATGAAAGGTGGTGACATCAACAATATCATCGAATGTACAACCAGCCGCTGCCAATGTCGAAGCTAAATTTTCAAAAGCCTGTTCTACCTGTTTTTCGAAATGCGGTTCAGGAGAGCCATCTTCACGGCTACCGACCTGACCCGATACAAATAGTAAATCTTCCGATTTGATCGCAGCAGAATAACCATGCTGTTCATATAGGGCATGGCGGTCTTGGGGAAATATCGCAGTTCTAGTCATGTCTATTCTCATTCAACATCTAATTTATAAGTGAGTGAAAGCAGTCCAACTTTCACATACGCATCGTATGTCAAAATAATTGACATACGATGCGTATGTCAATTAAAATTTTTATAAAGATGGTGTGATGAAAATAAATGTCTGTCCGTGAACAAAAGATGGCGGAAACCCGCAAGAAATTAATTGAAGTGGCACGCCGTGCATTTGCAGAATATGGCTATGCGGACACTTCAATGGATAAGCTTACTGCAGAGGCAGGATTGACCCGTGGTGCGTTGTATCATCATTTTGGTGATAAAAAGGGCTTATTTGCTGCAGTAGTCGAACAGATCGATTCGGAAATGGCTTTATCTGCGCAGCAACATCTGGAGCAGCCTGATGATCTGTGGGAAGGATTGTTGCTTGAAGGTCAAACCTATATTCAAAATGCCTTGAAGCCGGAATTCCAGCGCATTGTGCTGCGTGACGGACCGGCTGTGCTAGGTGATCCTGCACATTGGCCAAGTCAAAACAGATGTTTGCAGTCCACGCGTGAATGTGTTGAACAACTGTTGGTAGCAGACCGAATTAAAACAGTTGATCCGGAAGCTGCTGCGGTATTTTTAAATGGTGCTGCAATGAATGCAGCACTCTGGGTGGCTTCTAGCGAATATCCTGAGCAGGTACTGCCTAAGGCTTTACATGCATTTAATTTATTTGCCTCGGGGTTTTTAAAAGAAGCACAGCACTAATTCGTTTGTAGGAAGCGTGTAAAGGTAAAAAACCCCTCAATTGAGGGGGTTTTTAAGCTTAAGTATCTAATATTTAGATATATTCAACTTTTACAATTTCGTATTCAACTTCACCGTTTGGTGTATTGATTTTCACATCGTCGCCTTCGCTTTTACCCAAAAGGCCACGTGCAATCGGCGAGTTTACAGAGATCTTGTTAATCTTAAAGTCTGCTTCGTCATCGCCTACAATTTTGTAGGTTTTCTGTTCTTCAGTATCCAGATTTTCAATCGTGACTGTTACACCAAAAACCACACGACCATTCTGTTCCAGTTCTTTGACATCGATCACCTGAGCTGCACCCAGTTTGCCTTCGATGTCCTGAATACGGCCTTCACAGAAACCTTGCTGTTCACGTGCTGCATGGTATTCTGCATTTTCTTTTAAGTCGCCGTGTTCACGAGCTTCCGCAATCGAAGCGGTGATACGTGGGCGATCAACTGTTTTCAGTTGGTGTAATTCTTTCTCTAAGGCAATTTTGCCTTCAGGTGTCATAGGATAACGTTGCATGTTGTCCCTCAAAAGTCAGTTGAAAGATATAAAATCTATAAATAAAAAAAAGCCCGCCACCAAGAAGGTAGCGGGACTTCTTGGAAGCGAATTAACCTTTAGTTAGGTCTTGCAAACGATATACATCCATTGGCAATTTAATTGCTAAAGCTTGGCATACAGCGTCCGCACCATTCAATGTAGTTGTGTTATACACTTTACCTTGAAGCGCTGAACGACGGATCGAGAATGAGTCTTCTTGTGCCTTTTTGCCTTCAGTCGTGTTAATCACAAGGTGGATTTCGCCGTTTTTGATACGGTCCACAATGTTAGGACGACCTTCAGTTACTTTATTGACACGTTCGCATTCCAGACCAGCTTCGCTAATCACTTTAAATGTACCATCAGTCGCAAGAATCTTGAAGCCTAGGTCAATTAATTGTTTCGCAATGCCGGCAGCACGTGGTTTATCTGAGTCACGTACCGAGATGAAAGCATGTTTGACTTCACCTTCAGTTGGAAGACCAGGTAAACGCTCATTTGCACCCAGTACAGCTTTATAGAATGCTTCACCGAATGTTTTACCCACACCCATCACTTCACCTGTAGATTTCATCTCAGGACCAAGGATCGGATCAACACCAGGGAATTTGTTGAATGGGAACACGGCTTCTTTTACAGAGAAGTGTTCAGGAATAATCTCTGATGTGAAGCCTTGCGACTCAAGAGATTGACCTGCCATACAACGTGCAGCAACTTTCGCTAAAGATTCGCCGATACACTTAGAAACGAACGGTACAGTACGTGATGCACGTGGGTTCACTTCCAGGATGTAAACGTCTTCACCTTTAACCGCAAACTGAACGTTCATCAAACCAATGACGCCAAGCTCTTTTGCCATTGCCACAGTTTGACGACGCATTTCGTCCTGAATCTCTTTAGATAGAGAGTAAGGAGGAATTGAACATGCTGAGTCACCTGAGTGAATACCCGCTTGTTCGATGTGCTGCATGATACCGCCGATTACCACATCTTTACCGTCAGATACGCAGTCTACGTCAACTTCGATCGCATCATCTAAGAAGCGGTCAAGAAGAACAGGCGCTTCATTTGATGCCTGAACCGCATCACGTAAGTAGCGTTTGAGTTCTTCGTCGTTGTACACGATTTCCATCGCGCGACCACCAAGGACGTAAGAAGGACGTACTACAAGTGGGTAGCCAACTTTAGACGCTTCAGCCATACCTTCTTCAGCAGATTTTACGATGCTGTTGTTTGGTTGACGAAGTTGCAGACGTTGAATCATTTGCTGGAAACGTTCACGGTCTTCTGCGCGGTCAATCGCGTCAGGTGATGTACCAATGATTGGTGCACCAGCTTCTTCTAAAGCACGCGCCAATTTCAATGGTGTTTGACCACCGTACTGTACGATAATGCCTTTAGGCTTCTCGATACGTACGATTTCAAGTACATCTTCCAACGTAATTGGTTCGAAGTACAAACGATCTGAAGTGTCATAATCTGTAGACACCGTTTCAGGGTTACAGTTCACCATAATGGTTTCATAACCATCTTCACGCATTGCAAGCGCCGCGTGTACACAGCAGTAATCGAATTCGATCCCTTGACCAATACGGTTAGGACCGCCACCAATCACCATGATCTTGTCACGGGTTGAAGGGTTGGCTTCACACTCTTCATCGTAAGTTGAATACATGTACGCTGTATCAGATTCGAATTCTGCAGCACATGTATCGACACGTTTGTAAACTGGCGTTACGCCCAGATTCCAACGGTGTTTACGGAATTGTTTTTGTGAAATACCCATCAAGTCCGCAATGCGAAGATCTGATAAACCTTTACGTTTAAAGCTACGGATATTCTCCGCGTTTAAATCACCAAAACCTAAAGTTTTGATTTGGTTTTCAGTTTTAATGATGTCTTCGATTTGAATCAAGAACCAGCGGTCAATGTTCGTTGCAGCGAATACTTCGTCTAAAGTAAAGCCGTGACGGAATGCGTCGCCCACATACCAGATACGCTCTGGACCTGGTACTTTAAGTTCTTGCAAGATTTTGTCGCGCGCGCCTTCAGCACCCACTTCAATTTTTTCGTCAAAACCAGAAGCACCCACTTCAAGACCACGAAGGGCTTTTTGTACAGATTCCTGGAAGTTACGACCAATCGCCATGACTTCACCGACAGATTTCATCTGTGTAGTTAAAGTCGCATCAGCTTGTGGGAATTTCTCGAAGTTAAAACGAGGAATCTTGGTTACAACGTAGTCGATTGCAGGTTCGAATGATGCAGGTGTTGTACCGCCAGTGATGTCATTTTTCAGCTCATCAAGCGTGTAACCTACAGCCAGTTTTGCAGCGATTTTCGCAATCGGGAAACCAGTTGCTTTCGATGCAAGCGCAGATGAACGAGAAACACGCGGGTTCATCTCGATCACAACCATACGGCCATCTTTCGGGTTAATACCGAACTGAACGTTCGAACCACCTGTTTCAACACCAATTTCACGAAGTACAGCTAAAGAAGCGTTACGTAGTAACTGGAATTCTTTATCTGTAAGCGTTTGAGCAGGAGCAACAGTGATTGAGTCACCTGTATGTACGCCCATTGGGTCAAAGTTTTCAATGGTACATACAATGATACAGTTGTCGTTTTTGTCACGAACAACTTCCATTTCGTACTCTTTCCAGCCAATTAATGATTCATCGATCAATAACTGTTTGGTTGGAGAAAGATCGAAACCGCGTTCACAGATTTCAATGAATTCTTCTTTGTTGTATGCAATACCGCCGCCTGAACCACCCATGGTGAAAGATGGACGGATAATCACAGGGAAGCCGAAGCGAGCTTGAATTTCTAGAGCTTCTTCCATTGACTCAGCAATGTCAGCTTTCGGACATTCAAGACCGATTTTACGCATTGCCTGGTCAAACAGTTTACGGTCTTCAGCTTTTTCGATTGCTTCTTTGGTCGCACCGATCAATTCAACATTATATTTTTCTAAAATGCCGTGCTCATCAAGGGCAAGGGCACAGTTCAATGCTGTTTGACCACCCATAGTAGGAAGAACTGCGTCTGGACGTTCTTTCTCAATGATCGCTGCAACAGTTTGCCAGGTAATCGGTTCGATATACGTTGCATCTGCCATTGCAGGGTCGGTCATAATGGTTGCTGGGTTAGAGTTCACCAAAATAACACGGTAGCCTTCTTCACGAAGAGCTTTACACGCTTGCGCGCCTGAATAGTCAAACTCACACGCCTGACCAATCACAATAGGACCAGCACCAAGAATTAAGATGCTTTTAATGTCTGTACGTTTAGCCATGATGCTTCCTTAATTACTTCTTAGATGCTTCGATAAGTTCGATGAAATGATCGAACAATGGTGCGCAGTCATGTGGACCAGGGCTTGCTTCAGGGTGACCCTGGAAGCTGAACGCAGGCTTGTCTGTACGATGAATCCCTTGAAGGGTTTGGTCGAACAGCGATTTGTGCGTCGCTTTAAGGTTTGCAGGCAATGTATCTGCATCCACTGCAAAGCCATGGTTTTGTGAAGTAATCATCACTGTACCAGTTTCGATGTTCTGTACAGGATGGTTGGCACCGTGGTGACCGTGAGGCATTTTCACAGTCTGAGCACCGCTTGCAAGCGCAAGAATTTGATGACCCAGGCAGATACCAAATACAGGTACGTTGCGGGCATCTTCTACAATTGTTTTTACAGCTTCAATTGCGTAGTCACATGCAGCCGGATCGCCAGGGCCGTTCGATAAGAACACGCCATCTGGATTCAGTGCAAGTACGTCAGCAGCAGGAGTTTGCGCAGGCACAACAGTCAATTTACAACCGCGGTCTGCGAGCATACGTAAGATGTTGGTTTTGACACCGTAATCGTATGCAACAACATGAAATTTAAGTTCAGGTTGGGAGAAGCCTTTTCCAAGAGTCCAAGAACCTTCAGTCCACTCGAAGCCGTCAGGATCACAACATTCTTTTGCAAGGTCTAAACCATTCAAACCACCGAATGCGCGTGCTTTTTCTAGTGCTTCTTCTTCAGTGATGTTTTCGCCTGCAAGAATACAACCGTTTTGTGCACCTTTATCACGTAAAATACGTGTTAATCGTCGCGTGTCGATGTCAGCAATGGCAACTACATTGTGCTGTACTAAATATTCACCTAGTGATTGTTCAGCACGGAAGTTACTGTGTAATAAAGGAAGGTCACGGATAATTAAACCGTTCGCCCATACTTTATGAATACGACCTGATTCTGTGTCTTCTTCATTGCAACCCGTGTTACCGATATGTGGGTAAGTTAAAGTTACAAGTTGCTGTGCATAACTTGGATCAGTCAAAATTTCTTGATAGCCAGTCATGGCAGTGTTGAAAACGACTTCGCCAGTCGTACTACCCGGTGCGCCAATCGAAGTACCTTTAAAGATAGTTCCGTCGGCTAGGGCTAAAATTGCTGGGGTGCTCAAACCAAAGCTCCTGAAATTTAGGCTGTAAAAAAGCGAGAAGACGAAAAAAAAGGAAGGCTATTTTTTTAACCAACCCTCCTATGTCTGCTCGCTTGAACTTAACACGGCATTATACGCAGAATGACCCTTGAAGTCCAATGGCTTTGCAGCGAAAGTATGAGATAAATGGCTTGCTTTTTGCATGGAAGTCTGTTTTGTAGACAATGTGAAAAAATGTAAGCAATTAATAATTGTCAGACAAATCAAATCTTAATTTTTATCAGATCTACTAATATAGCTTAAGTCAACATAACAATAGGAATAAGACAAATGACTACAGCCCCGAAATCTACTACATCTAAAAAAGTTACCCCAAGCGTAGTCAGTGAAACTGCCGAAAAGCTTGAAAAAGTGGCGGTTGAGGCTAAAGATCAGGCAATTGAAACCATCGAAGAAAGTAAAGAAAAGCTTGAGGTCGAAGCGAAGCAGTTAACTGATACTGTGCAGGAACAATTGCGTCAATTAAAGCAGGAAGTGTTGCAGCGTATTGATACTTTAAAAGAGCAGATTTTCGGTTCGCAGAAAGAATTAACTGAATTAAAAAGCTTTATCAAGACAGAATTCAGCGCGGTCATTGAAGACCTGTCCAATCTGGGTAAAGAGCTGAAAGAAGATGTCAGTCAGATTTCGACCAAGCATAAAGAGCATTTGACTGGTACGTTTAAACGTTCTAAAGACAGTACCATTGAAGTATTGAAAAAAGTTAAACCCGTCATGAAGACGGAAAGCTCATACAAAAGTCCTGAGCTGAAAAGTTAGGCTGCGCTGAAAGGCCGCTATTTAAAAAGGAGAACAATGATATGTTCTCCTTTGTCTTTATGCAGCAAAACGGACTCACAATAACAATTAGAGGGGGTCACGATGCCACAGCATTATTTTATAGGTGTACTTATTTTACTGATATTGATCATGCTGCTGAATCTGGAAAGCGGATTGAGGCGCATACTTTATCTGGGTGTAATCCTGTTATGTCTTGGAATACTCGGACCAGTGTTTGGGAGCATTCTTCTAATGATCATTACTTTTGCTTTTATACTCTATGCTGCCGTGAAATCTATTCAGGAACAGCATCATCTGCATCATTAAAACATGTACACGGGAAATAATCTAAACTCCATAATAATGAAATACACGATCAAGATGATTTTATTGTTTTAAACAAAAAACGTGAGACTTCAAGTCTCACGTTTTATTCGCCTGTTACCCATTCTAGTGGCTAACCCAACATCTGGCATCAACCTGTTTAAAATATGTGCAGCCAGTCGCGTTTATTATGAAAATCTGCCTGAGGGCTACTATGCTGCATGGCATAGAACTGATCACCTTGCGAGGTTTTTAGAACAGCAGATAAACCCAGGAACAAGTTTTCCCATTTCAGTTTATGGGTTGCCATAAAATCAGTCAGATCCAGACTGACATTGAGACCATAATGCGTACGTTTGAGCTGATTCAACTCAATATCATTCGCAGCCTGCGGTGGCATATCTTCAGGATAACGGTATTCTTCAAATTGATAAGCCTGCCAGGCCTGAGAAGGGGAGAGATTAATCTCACGATAAAAATCTTCACCCTGAACCCCAATAAAAATTTCGAAGCAGGTCTGTTCCCACAGGAAATCCTGACGAGGATGAGCCGTCACCATGTCGGGCCACAGGATGTACTGATTGGGATCACGAATCCAGAAGCCCACATTTAAACTGCATGGGCCTTGCTGTTCAATGGCGGCAACCAGAGAGATGGCCTGAAAACGGCGATCAAATGCGCTAAGTTCGTAACTTGCCATAAGTCCTGTACTTAGTTTGAAAGATGAGCGAAACGGACAAGGTTGGACAATTTTTGGTTTTGTTTTGCAGCTTTCTTGTAAAGCAGTGCAATCTTACCAATAGTTTGAACCACCTCAGCGCCAGTTGCTTCTGCAATTTCAGTAATCAGTGCTGAACGTGCTTCGCGATCTTCGGCCACGATTTTTACTTTAATCAGTTCGTGGTCGTTTAAAGCACGCGCCAATTCTTCGATAACATTTTCAGTCAGGCCTTTGTCACCCAGCATAACCACCGGGTTTAAAGCATGTCCGATTTGACGTAAACGCTTACGTTCCTGAATAGATAAAGACGCCATGAGAGATAACCTGAATTTTAAAACGGCTTAGTATAGCAAAATCAAAAAACAAACGCTTTAAATTATCAGGAAATAATCACTGCGCATATCTCCTGATAAGGAGCAAAACTCCTAGATTTAGATACACATGTATACTGCAAAATATGTCTTTTTCACGTACAATTAATAATTAGACGTTTTTTTATTTAGAGAGTTATGGCTACACGCATTACCAACCAAAAGTTATCTAAAAGTAGTCGTGATTGGATGAGAGAGCATTTAGACGATCCTTATGTGAAAAAAGCACAGAAGGAAGGCTATCGTGCGCGTGCAGCATATAAGCTCTTAGAGATGCAAGAAAAGTACAAAATCATCAAACCGGGCATGACTGTGGTCGACTTGGGTGCCGCACCCGGCAGTTGGTCGCAAATCGCCGGTAAGCTAGTCGGTGACAAGGGTTTATTGATTGCATCTGATATTTTACCAATGGATGCATTACCGGATGTAACGTTCTTGCAGGGCGACTTTCGGGAGGAAGAAGTCTTCCAGAAACTGTTAGAAATTTTAGATGGTCGTACTGTAGACGTTGTAATTTCAGATATGGCCCCCAATACATCAGGTAATAAGGCTGTAGATCAACCGCGTCAGATTTACTTGTGTGAACTTGCACTGGATTTTGCCAATAAGGTGTTAGGCCCCAAAGGTCAATTTGTGGTAAAAGTTTTCCAAGGCTCAGGTTTTGACGAATTTCGTAAGCAAGTGGTTGATAGTTTTGATGTTCTTAAAACATCTAAACCTTTGGCATCACGTGCTCGCTCCAAGGAAGTTTTCCTGATTGGGCAGGGACGTAAGAAGGCTTTAAAATAAGTCTACTTGCCAAGTCGTTAAAAATTGTGCATTTTGTAAGTTTTCATATAATTGTAAGTTGATTTACAGCTTAAGTATTAAGGTCACCCTGAACAGGGCATGATCAAATTAGATTGGAATGGGAATAAAGCTTTGAGCGATCTTTTTAAGAATGCCGTATTGTGGCTCGTGATACTGGGTGTGCTGGTGTTAATCTTCAGCAACGTCAGTGACCGCAATCAACCGACTACAATGAACTACTCAGAGTTTGTTGCCGCGGTCAATGCTGGCCAAATTAAACAAGTTGTGATTGACGGCGAAAGAATCCGTGGCGAAAAAACAAACGGTTCAGAGTTTGAAAGTATTCGTCCGGCAGTTCAGGATCCTGAGCTGATGCCAAGCCTCATTAAAAATAATGTTGTGGTCGAAGGTGAAGCACCACAGCGTCAAGGCTTGCTCATGCAGTTGCTTATTGCAAGTTTCCCTGTACTTTTAATCATTTTGTTATTCATGTTCTTTATGCGCAACATGGGTGGCGGTGCAGGTGGTAAAAACGGCCCAATGAGTTTTGGTAAATCTAAAGCCAAAATGCTGTCTGAAGACCAGATTAAAGTCACTTTTACCGATGTAGCTGGTTGTGATGAAGCCAAGCAGGAAGTGGTCGAAATCGTAGATTTCCTCAAAGATCCAACCAAATTTAAACGTCTGGGTGCAAGTATTCCACGCGGTGTGTTAATGGTGGGGCCTCCAGGTACAGGTAAGACCCTACTTGCTAAAGCCATTGCAGGTGAAGCTAAAGTTCCATTCTTTAGTATTTCAGGTTCCGACTTCGTTGAAATGTTTGTCGGTGTTGGTGCATCACGTGTGCGTGACATGTTCGAACAGGCTAAACGCCATGCACCATGTATCATCTTTATTGATGAGATTGATGCAGTCGGTCGTCATCGTGGTTCAGGTACTGGTGGTGGTCACGATGAACGTGAACAGACCCTCAACCAGATGCTGGTAGAAATGGACGGCTTCGAAGGTAATGAAGGTATTATCGTTATTGCTGCAACCAACCGTGCAGATGTACTGGATAAAGCTTTGCTTCGTCCAGGCCGTTTTGACCGTCAGGTGGTTGTTGGCTTGCCAGATATCAAGGGTCGTGAACAAATTCTGAATGTACATTTGAAAAAATTGCCTTCAGTGACAGGTGTGGATGTTAAAGTGCTTGCACGTGGTACACCGGGCTTCTCAGGTGCGCAATTGGCAAACTTGGTGAATGAAGCTGCACTCTTTGCTGCACGCCGTAACAAAAACACTGTCGATATGCATGACTTTGAAGATGCAAAAGACAAGCTGTATATGGGTCCTGAGCGCAAGTCGATGGTTCTTCGTGAGGAAGAGCGTCGAGCGACGGCTTATCATGAAGCAGGCCATGCGATTGTTGCTGAAAGTTTGCCAGGTACAGATCCTGTGCATAAAGTAACGATCATGCCACGCGGTTGGGCTTTAGGTGTCACCTGGCAGTTGCCTGAATTTGACCAAACCAGCCATTACAAAGATAAAATGCTGAATGAAATTTCTATTTTGTTTGGTGGTCGTATTGCTGAAGAAGTCTTCATTAACCAGATGTCAACAGGCGCTTCCAATGACTTTGAGCGTGCAACTAAAATGGCGCGTGCGATGGTGACCAAATACGGTATGTCTGACAAACTAGGGGTCATGGTCTATGAAGAAGATGCACAGCAATCATTTATGGGCAGTATTGGTAGCCGCAGTATTTCGGAAACCACACAACTAGAAGTTGATCGTGAAATTCGTCGAATTCTGGATGAACAATATAAAGTCGCACGCAATATCCTGGAAAGTAAAAAAGATGTTGCCCATGCGATGGTGAAAGCTTTAATGGAATGGGAAACCATCGATCGGGATCAAATCCGTGACATTATGGAAGGTCGTGAACCTCAACCGCCAAAAGTTTATGTTGCAGAAAATCCTGTGATTGATGTAACACCAAATGATGGCCCGTTGACACCTCCACCATTGCCAGCCAATTAAGCTTAATAAAAAACCACCTTCGGGTGGTTTTTTATTGCAGCCATTTGAGCCACGGGTTAAAAAATGATTTTGCTATAAACGATATAACATCAAAATAAACTATGAGAATGAGATTATTCAACTATTTAAGATAGCAAATATCTAAAGCATATTAGACAGTGAATGGCTGCAGGTGAAAGAATGACCGTAATGCCAACTTATGCATTATTCAAATAAAACCTGCTTTAAAATTTAAGTATTGGTTATATTCATCTTTGCTTTAATTAACTATCCATAAGACAATATTGGGGTTATTGTGAAATGAGTATTGAATCATGCAGCTGATGCCTTTGTTACCACATGTATGGACATTTGGTGATTTAAAATTGGACTTATCCCAGCCGCATGTAATGGGGATTCTCAATGTCACCCCGGACTCTTTTAGTGATGGTGGTCGGCATAATCAAAAAGAAGATGCAGTCGCCCGCGCACTGGAAATGATGGCCGAAGGCGCGACCGTAATTGATATTGGTGGTGAATCAACCCGTCCAGGTGCAGCAGCAGTGGAAGTGGAGGAAGAAATTCACCGCGTGGTGCCTGTCGTTGAAGCTTTATCCAAACATAAGGTCATTCTTTCGATTGATACGTCGCAACCTGAAGTGATTCGTGCAGCGGTTCAGGCCGGAGCACATATCTGGAATGATGTTCGTGCTTTGACTCGGCCGAATGCATTGCAGACCGCAGCAGAGCTGAATATTCCAGTGATCATCATGCATATGCGCGGTGAACCAACCACAATGAACAATCTGGATCAATATGAGGATGTTACTGTTGATGTGATTCGCGAGTTATCCCAACGCGTTCAGGATGCCTTGGATGTGGGAGTAAAAGCGGAAAATATCATGATTGATCCGGGTTTTGGTTTCGCTAAAAATGCCCAGCAAAATTTACAGCTGCTGAACGAATTTTATAAACTGACAGAAATGGGCTATCCGATTCTGTCTGCTTTATCTCGTAAACGCTTTATCGGGACAGTTCTAGATGGTGCAGTACCGCAAGAGCGGGCAGTAGGCTCTGCAACAGCACATTTACTGAGTATTCAGCAAGGTGCCTGCATGGTACGGGCACATGATGTTAAGGCTACAGCCGATGCGATTAAAGTCTGGCAAGCCATGCAAATGGCTTAGAAAGCGAGGCTGGGAAATCCCTACATTGGCAATGTGGTTTGGCTTTTAAGCAACAATATGCTATATAGGCACGCTTAGATTAGATAGTCATCCTTTAGAGTGCCTGTAATGTTTGCAGATTTACTTCTCCCCATGTTCGATGATGAATATTATCCCGATATTCTGGTTGCTGAAATCAAGCAGCACATCGAACGTTTTGCCCAAAAAGTCGCTAAATCAGGTTTGTCAGATCAAGAAATTTACCAGCTTGCCAATCTGACTGTGGCTGATATTAATGTCATGAAACCTCAGTTTGAAGATCTGGATTCATCTCTGGATGATAGCGCTGCAGATTATATTGCCGAAGCCATGATGATGGTGGTGCAAGAGCATGGTCTGTTCGAGATTGAAATGGAAGAACTGATTACCAATCGTGAATGGTGATTTAAGAAAACCCTGCAGCTGCAGGGTTTTTTATTATCTATTGAAATACTCTTTAAAGCTATTAAAGCGAATCGAGCCTAATAATAGTTGCTCTTCATTCATGCATTGCTGATACAGATTCTGGTAATAAGCTTGCAGATCTGACTGACCTTGAATTGGTTGTGGTGTTTTTGATCTGGATTGTTGATAAGCCCAAAAAGCCAATTGCCGGAGTTTCTGCAATTTGATCTGATCAATTGCGCTACAGGAACTTTTAAATAAAGGTTCCAGGATAACCACCCCAAAGGAGGAAATCGCTAAAAAGATCATGCTGATAATGACCAGAACATCCGAATGAACCAGATAAAGGTTAAGCAGCAAACATAGAAAAATTGGAATTTGCAGATAGAGGCAATTTTGTAAACGCTGACCATAGGTTTTGGAGCTGTACTGTGCCTGATATTGCGCATAACAGATATAAGGATATAGTAGTGCCATCAGCATAATTAAGGTGACATTAAAGGCAATCGTAGCATTTTTGAAAAAATAATATTCCAGAAATACAGAGCTGATACTACAGGCTACACAGACCAGAAGGGACAGTAAATTAATCGCGATAACAAACTGGATATTTTGCAGGGCATTAAATTTAAAGCGGCTATAATGCAACTTCAGGAAAAAAGCGTCTGGATGACGTAATTGTAATGTGGCGAGATCGAAGTGTTTTAATTCTGACATGGGGGATTTCGCGCTAAAAAATATAAAATTCAGGCACAAAAAAACCAGCACAATGCTGGGTTTTTTATTGCACCATTTTAATAAAAATTAAAATGGTGCCCGAGGCCAGACTCGAACTGGCACGCTTTGTGGGCGGGGGATTTTAAATCCCCTGTGTCTACCGATTTCACCACTCGGGCATGTGCGCAATAATAGAGGACGAAATAAAGCTTGGCAAGCAAATTTCTAAATGATCGCTTTCTTTTCAAGCAATTCCATCACTTCTTATCTACAAACTAGGTCTATCTACCTGTTCTCTTAATGAAGAGTTGTAGATATTTAATAGAGAGAATTAAGAGTGATTGATATTACTATGAGTTATCTTTCAGATAACTATCGATGTCCAGATACTTGATGGTTTTGCAATATTGATGCTCATATTTCAGCAGTCGCGTATATAACCCGGCATAGTGATTTAATTGCTGTTTTAGTTCGGCATGCCGAGGATCATGGCTTGAATAAAAACGTAATTTTAGTCGGATCAGACAGGTCTGTTTATAAGCCCAGAAGCAGATTTTACGTAATTGTTGCAGCTGGTAATGTTCAGCATTCTGGCTATTTGTTCGGAATAAATTCTCCCGATAAAAGCGTACAAAGCCAAAGCTCACACCAAAGAAGAAGAGAGCCCACATCAGCAAACTGCTTTTCATAAACAGTAAATTTAAGGCTAGCAAAAGAATCACAATAGCCATTTTGATCGGAGTGTGACGCAATGACTGGTACAATGAATAAGAAGAATGTTGAATCTGTTGCAAAATCAAGGTAAGACTCAACATCAGGAACAACAGAATGCCTAAAATGGCATAACTCTGTGCCTGAAATTCGCTGATTTGCATAAAAGCATGCTCTAGCAGATCTCGTGACATCAAACTGAGGGGAATAAAAATCATGGCGGCCAAAGTCCATGGAATAAAAGACTTGGCTTTATCCCAGATTCCTCGAATTTTGATCTGGCTATAGAACAGGTAATTTCCTTTAAATGCAGCCGGATACTGTCGTTTAAGCTGCTGTAACAACAGCGTCACTTGTCTAGTGGGCATCATCCTAAGATTAATTTAATATTTAGATGAAGCACTATAGTCGATTTGGCGCAAAATCGCAGAAGAAATGCAGTTTCAGAACGTAGCGCTGTTTTAATCATGAAGATTTTGATTTTTTAGCGTCGAATTATGCGAAAATAGTCCATTCAAGATTTATTTTTTAAGGACAGTTTATGACTGATCAATCTCCTCAGGCGTTAAGCGACATCGAAATTTTAGACATCCTGCAAAGTATGAAAAAGGATGAGCTAAATACTGAGGCGCAAGCAGCAATTCGTCAGGGTGGTAAAGCTGGTCGTCAGGAAGCACATAAAGCAGCCTTGGTAGCATTGAATCAGTCATTTGAAGACAAATTTGTTGAGGCGGTATCTTTGGCTTTGGGTTTAAATTCAGCACAGATCAAAAAAATCCGTTATAAAAAAGACCGGATCCGTATTTTAAAAGCACACGGTATCGATTATATGGCGATTGATGGTGCTGAAACTGCACAGGTACTGTCACAAATTGCACAAGCAATTGTGCGTGAAGATGCCATTGTTACTCATGACCTGCACAATATTTTTCCGTTCTGGAAAGAAGGCTGGCCTATGGTGCAATTCGATAATGCTTATAAAATTTTAGAAGATGATATCCAGATTCACTATCAAGCTGTTCTAGAGGCTTTATTAGCGAAAGTCTAAATTATAAATAGTTTTAAAAAGCACCTTCGGGTGCTTTTTAATCGCGATAGATCAGTGAAATGAGCCAGCTGATGGGCAAAATAAATAAACGCCACCAAGTGATCAAGGGCCAATAAAAATACTCTCCAAATCTCAAGGTCGAGTCGAAACCTTGTCGGCGACGTTCATGCGGATAGGGAATAATGAAAACGGTTAAAACCATCAGAATGATGGCTGCCAGTAAAAGCAGGGGATTCTGCAGTTTGGCAAAAAAGAAATAAAATAAATATAGGGCGGAATAAAAAAACAGACATGCCAATAATGCAGAAATATTCATCACTCACCTTATGATTTTTTATTAGAATAATTTTGACTATTTCTTAGAAAGAAGAACCAGACTAATCTGATTCTTCTTGAATAACTGAATTGGTTTCGATTAAGCGGGTCACCAGTAACTGGTCAATTTTAAAATGATCGACATCCACCACTTCAAACTTATAAGCCCCAAATATCACTGCATCTGCAGGACGTGGAATCTTGCGTAATTTATACATCATGAAGCCAGCGATGGTTTCATAGTTTTCATCATCAGGCATTTCATCAATTTCAAGCGCATGCTTGATGTCTTCAATCGGGGTGCTGCCTTCAATCAGCCAGGAATTGTTGTCACGTTTAATAATTTGCTGATCGGCTTCAATTGGCGTCACCCAGTCACCCATCACGGTAATCATAATATCGGAAAGGGTAATCACTCCAACGACCAGCGCATATTCATTAATGACGACGGCAAACTTTTCCTTGGTAGAGCGGAAACGGTCCAGAACTTCCGATAAGGTCAAAGTATCCGGAATGGTCAGGACATTACGGATGGTATTTTCATTGAGCTGCAGCAGTGACTGGTTATTCAGAATACGCACCAGAATGTCTTTGGCGTCCACATAGCCAATCACACTGTCAATGTCATTGCTGCATACCAAAAATTTGGAATAGGGATATTCCGCCAGCTTTTGCCGAATACTTTCTTCAGGTTCATTCAAGGTGAAAAACACCACATTTTCACGTGTGGTCATACTCGAAGGCACGTTACGTTCTTCCAGCTCGAATACGTTTTCAATGAAATGGTGTTCCTGCTTCTGGAGTACACCGGCCTGTGCACCGGCATCCATCACTGCAGAAATATCATCAAAAGTAATATTGTCATCACGGATGGTATTCACTTTAAACAGACGGAACAGCATGTTGGCAATCGCGTTAATGAACCAAGCCAAAGGTTTACAGACTTTAATGAAAATCTGAATTGGCTCGATGACTGAGACTGCGATCTTTTCTGGCGCAATCATGGCCAGACGTTTCGGCATCAGGTCCGCAAATAAAATAAATAATGAAGTGACGACAGTAAAGGAAAGCGCAAAGCTGATATTTTCAGCCCAAGGTCCTTGGTAAAAGCGGGAAACAAAATTATAAATATAAGGACGAAAAGCGCCTTCACCTAAAATACCACCGAGAATGGCGACTGCATTTAAACCAATTTGAGAGGCTGCAAAGAAGTCAGCAGAATTTTCTTGTAGATCTAAAACTTTTTGAGCGCGATGTTCACCCGATTCAGCCAGAATTTTCAGTTTGACTTTACGGGCACCTGCGAGGGCGATTTCTGTTAAAGATAAAAAACCGGCCCCCGCGATGAGTATTAAGATAATCACGATATTTTGTAAGAGGCTCACAAATCCACCTGTGGATAAATAATATCTTAGGATATTTTTAGCATAAAAAAAGACTTGAGGTGTAACAATGACAGCTCAAGTCCTCAAAGTATAATCTTCAAAAATAAGAATTTAGAAGATTGTAAGGTTAATAGTTTGAAAATTGAGAATTATTGCTCAGGAATTCACGATTTTCCTCTTCAATCATTTGCCGTGCAACATATAAAATCAGCTGACGTAACCAGCGATGTGCCGGATGATGATGCAATAATGGGCACCACGCCATTTTCAATTCAAATTCCGGAATATAAAACGGCGGATCTTTTAAAATCAGATTGTGATTTTTGGCTTGCAAGCGCGCAATACGTGAAGGCAGTGTTGCAATCAGATCTACATTGGATGCTAATAAGCCTGGCATTTGATAATGACGGGTAAATACCGAAATCTTACGTTTCTGGCCAATACGTTCCAAAGCCTGATCAATCCAGCCTAAACCGGCCTGTTTTTCAGGATTCACCCCGAAACCAACACCCATACCGGTTTTAGAAACCCAGATATGCTGTGCATCCAGGTAACTTTTAAGGTTTAAGTTGCTTGCGGCAGGATGCTTGTTATTTAAAAGACAAGAAAAGCTGTCACGCCAGACCAATACCTGATGAAAACTTTGCGGAATCTCATTAAAGCGGTTGATTGCCAGATCGACCTTGCCCTGCTCCATATCCCGATAAGACACGTCACTTGGCGTCAGGAAGTCGAGAACAACATTTGGAGCTTCTGAACGCAAGGCTTTGACTAAGCGTGGTACTAAAGTGGCTTCGGCATAATCCGAGGTCATGATCCGGAAGACACGATTTGAGGTATATGGACGGAACTCGGTACGCGGTTCCAGAATCATGGACAAGTCAGCCAGGGCATCCCGAATGCGGGGCTGCAATTCCAAAGCACGTTCAGTGGGTGTCATGCCTTCAGAAGAACGAATCAGGAGGGGATCATTAAATAAATTGCGTAATCGGCGTAAAATATTACTCATGGCAGGCTGGGTAACACCCAATTGTTCTGCTGCACGGGTGACATTTTTTTCGCGAAGAAGTACATCAAGATAAATTAATAGATTGAGATCAACTCGCTCCAGATTCATAAAAGAAATACCGAGAATAAATACAAGAAATTATGCTCATTATGCCATAACTGACGGGCTTTGTGTAAAGCACCGATGAAAAAAAAGCCATGATAAAACAACCATAGTCTATGGAATTTGTTTAGGTTGAGCTGGATTATCAAGGGGGGTTGCTAAGGGGAATAGGAGGGATTTCTGAAAGCTGATCTAGTAACTTGCTCTCTAGAGACCAACCCTTAATACACTAGTTTTATAGGTAGATATTATGAGTTTGATATATGAATATTTGCGTGAAAAATAAACCAATAAATTCATGTCTTAAGACTAAGAAATAATCATAAATCTTTATTTTGTGAAATAAAATAGTATCTGACCCCGTTCCAGACTTAAGTCTAATGAATTATTTTTAACCTTCATGTCTAAATTTTACTCATTAATATTTTTCAATAAATTTATATAAAACAGTGTTTTAATTTGTTGTTTTGAAACTTTACTAAGACTTTGATCTACTCATTTTTTAAATAAATACTGAAGATTCTTGCAGACTATTGGATTAATTTTCATAAGCCAACTAATCTTTAGTTATCCCAACGGATCGTCGAAAATCTGAACAAGTCATTGAGGGTGTGATTTGAGCGGTTCGTTGCAGAAAAATCCTAATATTATTACAGGAATATATCATGACTACATACCAAACAGCGATTGATGCAATCCGCGAATTAAAAGCGAAATTCGGTAACACTTGGGCAGACATCAGTCCTGAAGATGCTGCGCGTATGCAACTTCAAAACCGTTTCAAAACTGGTTTGGACATTGCGAAATATACAGCGGCAATTATGCGTCGTGATATGGCTGCTTATGATGCCGACTCTAGCAAATACACTCAATCATTAGGTTGCTGGCACGGTTTTATCGCGCAACAAAAAATGATTGCGAACAAAAAATACTTCGGTACAACTGAACGTCGCTACATCTACCTTTCTGGCTGGATGGTTGCAGCACTTCGTTCAGAGTTCGGTCCACTTCCTGACCAATCTATGCACGAAAAAACATCTGTTCCAGCATTGATTGAAGAAATCTACACATTCTTACGTCAAGCTGACGCGAAAGAACTGAATGATCTTTTCCGTGCGCTTAAAAAAGCTCAAGAAGCGGGCGATACTGCTAAAGCAGCTGAAATCACTTCACAAATCGACAACTTCCAAACTCACGTT
Source organism: Acinetobacter sp. 197 (assembly GCF_048148385.1). Taxonomy (NCBI): domain Bacteria; kingdom Pseudomonadati; phylum Pseudomonadota; class Gammaproteobacteria; order Moraxellales; family Moraxellaceae; genus Acinetobacter; species Acinetobacter sp. 197. The sequence goes on along the minus strand of NZ_JAYWZK010000007.1, from coordinate 165,608 downwards.
GTGCCAATCATTGCGGACATCGACGCTGGTTTCGGTAACGAAGAAGCAACTTACTTGCTTGCCAAGAAAATGATCGAAGCGGGTGCTTGTGCACTACAAATCGAAAACCAGGTTTCTGATGCGAAACAATGTGGTCACCAGGCTGGTAAAGTAACTGTTCCACACGAAGATTTCATCGCGAAAATCCACGCACTTCGCTATGCATTCCTGGAAATGGGTCTGGACGATGGTATCATTGTTGCACGTACTGACTCTGAAGGCGCTGACTTGACTCAAAAAATCCCAGTGGTTAAAGAGCCAGGCGACATCGCTTCTCAATACATCAGCTACTTAGACACTCAAGAAATTGACATCTCTGAAGCGCAAGAAGATGAAATCCTGATCAAACGTGATGGTAAACTTCACCGTCCAAAACGTCTTGCTTCTGGCTTGTACCAGTTCCGTGAAGGCACACAAATCGACCGCGTTGTACTTGACTGTATCACTAGCTTACAAAACGGTGCTGACCTTCTTTGGATCGAAACTGCGACTCCAAACGTAGCTGAAATCGCTCACATGGTTAATCGTGTACGTGAAGTTGTGCCAAATGCGAAACTTGTTTACAACAACTCTCCATCATTCAACTGGACACTGAACTTCCGTCAACAAGCGTACGACCGTTGGGTTGCTGAAGGTAAAGACGTATCTGCATACGACCGCGCTAAATTGATGAGCGCTGAGTACGACGATTCTGAATTGGCTGCTGAAGCTGACGAAAAAGTACGTACATTCCAAGCAGACGCTTCTCGTGAAGCAGGTGTATTCCATCACTTGATCACTCTTCCGACTTACCACACAGCTGCGCTTTCTACGCATGAGCTTGCTCAAGGTTATTTCGGTTCTGAAGGTATGTTGGCTTATGTTGCTGGCGTACAACGTAAAGAAATCCGTGGTGGTATCGCTTGTGTGAAACACCAGGCAATGGCTGGTTCTGACATCGGTGATGACCACAAAGAAATCTTCGCTGGTGACAATGCATTGAAAGCTGGTGATGATTCTAAAAACACAATGAACCAGTTCAGCGCTTAATCCGCTCAATTGATTCACCAAAAAAACCCTGCATCTGCAGGGTTTTTTGTTTGGAAAAATGCTATTAATAAATAGGGAAGAGCGATCTCAAAAATGTGCTCAAGAGGGATTATCCATAATTTCTCCATGATTGGTTTTTATCGCAGTTTTATGTGTTTAATTCTTGCAATCTGCTGCTATGTCACTGAATATTCAAATATAGACTGCTTGTATTTTGCACGACCTCTATCCCCAATTAATTAAAAGTGACTCGGACTTATGCTGTCTAAATTTTTTATCCACCGCCCGATCTTTGCTGCAGTACTGGCGATTATGGTCATGGCAATTGGCATGTTCGCGGTAATGAACTTGCCAGTGGAACGTTATCCGGATATTGCACCGCCACGGATAACAGTGGCAGCAACCTATAGCGGTGCTTCTGCGGAAACTGTAGAAGAAAGCGTGACCCAGGTGCTGGAACAGCAGATTAAAGGTATCGATCATTTGCTGTATTTTAGTTCGAGTAGTGATTCTTCGGGGCGTAGCCGGGTCAGCATTAGTTTTGAAAATGGTACCGATCCGGATACCGCACAGGTGCAGGTACAAAATGCGATTAATGGCGTTCTGAACCGCTTGCCAGAAGATGTACAACGCCAAGGTGTTAATGTCTTTAAGTCGCTTGGTGATACGCATATGGTGATCAGCCTGTACGATGAATCCGGACGCAGCAACAATATTGAACTTTCTGATTATCTGATGACCCATCTGGAACAGGATATTTCCCGGATCGAGGGAATTGGTGAGGTGGATGTCTTCGGGTCGCAATATGCGATGCGGATCTGGCTGGACCCAAGGAAATTAAAACAATATAACCTGATGCCAAGTGATGTGCGTGCCGCAATCGAATCCCAGAATACCCAGGTCGCTGCAGGTGCAATCGGAGATTTGCCTGCAGTGGAGGAGCAATACCTGAATGCCAAAGTCACTTCGGGTTCGCGACTGAAAACCGTGGACGAATTCCAGAATATTATTGTCAAATCGGATCGTGCCGGCAGCTTTATTTATTTAAAAGATATTGCCCGGGTGGAACTGGGTGCTGAAAATTATCAGTCTTATAGTACCAATAATGGTTATCCATCAGCAGGTCTGGGTATTTCACTGGCCTCAGGGGCGAATGCTATTGAAACCTCTAATCTGATTAAAGCTGAAATTGCCCGGATTTCTCAGCAATTGCCTGATGGCTACAAAATTGCCTACCCACGGGACAATACACCTTTCGTACAGGAATCAATTAAAGAGGTTGTAAAAACCCTGTTTGAAGCAGTGATTCTGGTGATCATTGTGATGTTTATTTTCTTGCAGAACTGGCGTGCGACTTTAATCCCAACTGTGACGGTTCCAGTGGTGATATTGGGGACGATGGCAGTCCTCTATACGCTTGGGATGAGTATCAATACGCTCACATTGTTCGCTCTGGTATTGGCAATTGGCCTGCTGGTCGATGATGCAATTGTGGTAGTAGAAAATGTCGAACGTCTGATGCATGAACAGAATCTGTCTGCGCAGGAGGCAGCTTTAGAGTCCATGCAGGAAATTAGTGGGGCACTGATCGGGATTACTTTGGTGCTGACCGCAGTATTTATTCCCATGGCTTTCTTTGGCGGTTCTACCGGGGTGATTTACCGTCAGTTCTCTATTACCCTGGTTGCAGCCATGTCTCTGTCCCTGATGGTGGCGCTTGTTCTGACTCCCGCACTGTGTGCCCTCATTCTCAAGCCAAATCCTCAACCAGCCAAATGGGGTGCATGGTTTAACCGGAAACTGGATCATCTGAAACAGCGCTATCTTAAACTGGCTCAGATGACGATCCGGCATCAGGCGGTGTGTCTGGTGATCTTTGCCGGATTGATCTGTGTATTCGGTCTGTTCTACCGGGCCTTGCCGACCAGTTTCTTGCCGGCTGAAGACCAGGGGATTTTAAGTCTGCAGATTAAATTGCAGGAGGGCGCACCGCTGAAAAATACCATTCAGATCGGAGAGCAAGTCCGCCAATATTTTCTCGATCAGGAACAAGCCAATGTCAATCTGGTGATGATCCGTTATGGGCGAAATTTCTCTGGAACTGGTCAGAATCTGGCGACCGGTTTTGTGGCATTGAAACATTGGGATGAGCGTTCAGGTCAGGACAATACCGCACAAGCGATTCGTGAACGGGCCCTGAAGCATTTTCAAGGCAATCGCAATGCACAAATTAACGTGTCCATGCCACCTTCAGTCAATGGTCTGGGACAAACGGATGGTCTGGATTTCTGGATTCGTGATATTAATGGCAATGGCCGACAATATCTGGAACAGCAGTTTAAAGCACTGGAAGCTCAGACCGGCAATTACACCAGTTTTGAAAACCTGGGCAAACGTTCTAATCCGGACAAAGCAGAGTTGCGCGTCAATATCGACCAAAAACAGGCCATGGCCAATGGTCTGACCCAATCGGCGATTAACAGTACTTTATCCAGTGCCTGGGGCGGCAGTTATATCAATGACTTTATTGATCGTGGCCGGATTAAACGGGTAATTATGCAGGGGGATGCAGAATTCCGTTCCAAGCCGGAAGATCTGGCGCAGTGGCATGTACGCAATGACCAGAATCAGATGGTACCTTTTAGCAACTTCTCGCAAGTGGACTGGAGTGGTGGCCCTGAAGTGGTGAACCGGTTTATGGGCTATACCGCGCTGCAAATGGAAGCAGACCGGGCCAAAGATAGCAGTTCAGGTCAGGCTATGCAGGATGTGGAAGCACTGATTGCCGAACTGGAGGGAGTCGATGTGGTCTGGAGCGGTCTTTCCTTTGAGGAGAAACAGTCGAGTAATCAGGCCATTTGGCTTTATCTGATTTCAATTGGTTTTATTTTTCTTTGTCTGGCGGCATTGTACGAAAGCTGGAGTATTCCTACTGCAGTCATGTCTGCGATTCCATTGGGTATTGGTGGTAATATCATTTTCAGTTATCTGGCTGGTTTCCCAAATGATATCTATTTCCAGATTGCCTTGCTGACTACTATTGGCCTGTCCTGTAAAAATGCCATTCTGATTGTAGAATTTGCTTCGCTGGCACAGCAACAAGGCAAATCTGTAGTGGAAGCGGCTCTTGAAGGTGCATCTTTGCGTTTTCGCCCAATTCTGATGACTTCTTTGGCATTTGGCGCTGGGATTTTACCTTTGGTCTTTGCTACTGGTGCCGGCGCGGTGAGCCGTCAGGAAATCGGGGTAAGTGTACTGGGCGGGGTGATTTTTGGAACTGTGCTGGTTCTAATTTTTATTCCCTTTATGTATGTTCTGATTCGTCGACTGATCATTAAAAAATCGCGTGCTTAATATACACAAAGACTGCAAAGCTAAAAAATCCCCGTATTGACGGGGATTTTTTATGGCCAATCATTTATCCGATGACTGGTTAATTTTGCAGCATGGTTTAAAAATTGCTATAGAAATCATCTATTGATAACAGAATGCATCTGATGGGGATTTCTAGTTTATGTTGTCGCGCTTTTTTATTTACCGTCCCAAATTTGCAGCAGTTATTGCGATTTTCATGATGAGCCTGGGAATATTTGCCCTGCAAAAAATTCCCGTTGAACATATGCCGAATATGGATGCGCCAGCACTAGGAGTTTATGCAGGCTATCGTGGAGCATCGGCAGAAACTGTTGAGCAATCGGTCACCCAGATTCTGGAACAGGCAGTCAAAGGGATTGAAGGCCTGGAAACCTTTCATTCCAGCAGTTCGGTAGGACGTGCTCAACTTGATTTGCAATTTGAACAAGGGGTCGATCTGGATCAAGCCCAGTTACAGGTGCAAAACGCCGTCAATGGTGTACTGGGTCGCTTGCCGGAAGAAACCCAGCAAGGCGGGGTCAATGTCTATAAGTCAGGTTATGATCAGTTTGCACTGTTAAGTTTATATGATGAGAGTGGTCAAAGTACTGTGACCGAACTTTCAGATTATTTGATGGTACATGTAGAACCTCGTCTGTCACGTATTGAGGGTATGGGGGAGATCGAGCTGTATGGTGCTGGCTATGCCATGCGGATCTGGCTCAATCCCCACAAGTTAAATCAATTCAACCTGATGCCCAGCGATATCCGTAATGCCATAGAAACCCAGAATGCACCATTGGCTTCAGGTGCGATAGGCGGTTTGCCAACCCTCGAGGGTCAATATCTCAATGCCAAGGTAAGTGGTGGTTCACGTTTAAGTAGTGTTCAGGAATTTGAAAAGATCATTGTGAAAACGACTGATTCCGGTTCATTGCTGTATTTAAAAGATGTTGCGCGAGTAGAACTTGGTGCAGAAAGTTATAACCACATTAACTATACCAATGGTCAGTTATCTTCAGCTTTATCCATTACTTTGGCCCCTCGTAGTAATGCCCTTGCTGTCTCGGAGCAGATTCAGGCGGTATTAAAAAATGCGCAAGCCAATTTGCCGCCACACTATCAGTTGCGTATGACCATGGATAAAACGCCCTTTATTACCGGTTCCATTGAACAGGTGGCCAAAACACTGGTTGAAGCCATTTTTCTGGTGATTATCGTGATGTTTATCTTCCTGCAGAACTGGCGTGCCACCATTATTCCTGCTGTCACCATTCCGATTGTGGTTCTGGCCACGTTTGCCGTGTTGTATGTTTTGGGGATGACCCTGAACAGTTTTACCTTATTCGCCCTGATTCTGGCGATTGGCCTATTGGTGGATGATGCCATTGTCGTGGTTGAAAATATTGAACGGCTGATGCATGAAGAAAATCTGGATGCCAAAGCTGCGGCCTTAAAGTCGATGCAGGAAATGAGCGGGGCACTGGTCGGCATTACATTGGTGTTGACCGCAGTATTCATTCCCATGGCATTCTTTGGCAGTATCACCGGCGTGATTTATCGGCAATTTTCTATCACTTTGGTGGTGGCCATGTTGCTGTCATTATTCGTTGCCTTGATTATTACCCCGACATTTGCAGCACAACTGCTTAAACGCAAAACTCATCAAGCACGCTGGGCGCGAAGTTTTAATCGTGGTATGGATCGGCTCAATGCAGGCTACCAGAAAGTGTCTGCAGGAAGTATGCGATTTAAATTCGGCATGTTGGCATTGTTCGGTATCTGTATCCTGGGGTTTGGATGGGTCTATAAAAATTTACCCGAAGGTTTAATGCCTACTGAAGACATGGGCTTTGTGATGGGGAAGATCGTAATGCCAGGTAATGCGCCACGTTCCGAGATTGAGAAAGTGGGACGTGAAGTACAAGACTATTTAATGCAGCATGAATCGGAACGTATCAAGAGTATCGGCGTCTGGTATAGCGGAAATAACGTCGGTGTGGGGCCTTATCGTGGGCAGCTCTTTGTGGTATTGAAGGACTGGGCAGCACGTAAAAATCCCGAAGATTCGGTTTTTGCCATGGTAGATCGCGCCCAGAAACACTTTGCCAATCATGCCAATGCCCAGATTTTCTTTATGGCTCCGTCCATGTCGAGTAATGGGCGAGTTGTAGATTTCTGGTTACAAGATTTGGATTATAAAGGGGCCGGGTTTTTACAGGAGGCATTTGGCCAGATTGAGTCACGCGCCCAAGGACAAGCATCCATTGAATTTTTACAGTTGGACCAGCCCAAAGAGAGTGCTGAGCTAAATATGCAACTCGATATTGAGCGCGTATTGAAGCATGCTATTCCTCAGCAAAATGTCAACACTACTTTGGCTGCAGCGTGGGGTGGTACCTATATCAATGACTTTATTGATCGTGGGCAGATTAAGCGTGTCATTATGCAGGGTGAAGCTGAATACCGTTCCAAACCTGAAGACCTGGCCTATTGGCATGTCAGAAATAACCAAGGTGAAATGTTGTCTTTTAACCAGTTTAGCAGCCTTAACTGGCAGGGTGGTCCAAACAGTATTAACCGTTATATGGGCTATAATGCCGTTCCGGTCTATGCCGGTATTCCAAAAGACAAATTCTCCAGTCAGACCATGCAGGATGTTGAAACATTGGTCGATGAACAGGAAGGTGTGAACCTGGCCTGGAGCGGAGCCGCACTGGAAGAAAAGCGTAGCAGTGGTCAGGCCATTTTCCTTTACATTATTTCTATCGCATTTATTTTCCTGTGCTTAACGGCTTTATATGAAAGTTGGACTATTCCTGCGGCAGTCATCAGTGCCATTCCATTAGGGGTAGGTGGCAGTATCTTATTTTGCTGGGCTTTTGGTTTCGCCAATGACATCTTTTTCCACATTGCTTTACTGACGACCATCGGCCTGTCCTGTAAAAATGCCATTTTGATTGTGGAGTTTGCCGCACAGGCAGAGCAGGCAGGCAAAACCACCATGGCTGCAGCTTTGGAGGGCGCAAGTTTACGCTTACGTCCTATTTTGATGACCTCTATAGCCTTTGCTGCCGGTGTACTTCCTCTGATTTTTGCGACAGGGGTGAGTGCGATTAGCCGTCAGGAAATTGGTGCCAGTGTTTTTGGAGGGGTTATTTTTGCGACCATTCTGGTACTGTTCTTTATTCCATTTATGTTTGTCTTGATTCGAACTCTGTTTCGTGTCAAAGCAACAAATAAAGTTATACAAATCAATCAAGAAAATCAGGAATACTCACTCTAGGGCGGGTAGCTTTCATACCTGCAGCAAATAATGGGATGGGAATGCAGCATCAAGAAAAAATACAGCAGTTACATGAGAGTCTGCTTACTGGGAACAATAATATTCACCAACTTCTACAGCAGTTAAACATTGCCGATCAGGCCAGAATTTTGTCGGAACTTGGACCTGCGGAACGCTATCTGCAATTTCAGCAGCTAGAGCGGCAGGCCGAGGTACTGGAGTTCTTGCCACTGGCCATGCAAATCCAGTTGGCTTACCAGTTTCCTCCAGATCAGCTGGCCAGTCTGATGGATGCCATGCATTCAGATGATTTTATTGATTTATATAAGCAGATGCCTTATGAAATACAGCAGCAATTACTGGGCAAGCTGTCTACCCAGTCGCTGCAGGTGCTGCGAGAGCTGCATGCCTATCCGGAGGAAACGGCTGGTGCCTTAATGAGTTCGGACTTTATCACACTGGCGCCGGAACTTAATATGCATCAGGCGATCGAAGTATTACGTGAAATTGCCGGAAATCATGACACCTTATATCTGATTTATATTGTAGATGCACAGCAGCATCTACTGGGTGTGATTTCCTTGCGGCAGATTATACAGGCAGCGCCGGATGCCACGATTGCCGAAGTCATGACTACGGATGTGGTGTATGCCACAGTCGATGAAGACCAGGAACAGGTCGCCCGTACCTTGGCCTATTATGATTTTATTGCCTTACCGGTAGTCGATGCTGCACAGAAGCTGGTCGGCATTATTACCTATGATGATGCCATGGATATTGCGGAGGCTGAAAGTACCGAGGATATTTTAAAATCTGGTGCCGTCACACCTTTGAACGAACTCAGTCTGAAAACTGCACCGATCTTTAGCCTGTATCAGAAACGGGTATTCTGGCTGGTGATACTGGTTTTCGGGAGTCTATTGTCTGGAATTGGGATTGCGCATTTTGAAGAGATTATCGCCTCCCATATTGTGCTGGTATTTTTCCTGCCTCTACTGGTCGGCAGTGGCGGAAATGCCGGTTCGCAGTCCGCTACCTTGATGGTGCGCGCCCTGGCCACAGGCGATGTACAGTTTAAGGACTGGTTTAGTCTGCTTGGACGTGAATCTCTGGTTGCCTTATGTCTGGGAGGCACCATGGCGATTGCCGTATCCATCTTGGGGTATATAAGAGGTGACTGGATGGTCGCTGTGGTGCTGGCCATCAGTATGCTCGGAATTGTGTTGATGGGCTGTCTGATCGGCATGAGTCTGCCTTTTATTTTAAATAAACTCAAACTTGATCCTGCCAGTGCTTCGGCGCCGTTGGTGACTTCCATCTGCGATGCTACTGGTGTGATTCTGTATTTATTTGTGGCTTCCAAATTATTGTTTTAATTCACAGATTGATACATCAGCGTATAAAAAATACTTTATGCTCAAGAAAATCAGCATTATTTCTGGAATAACCTATGCCTGAGCCTGGACAAAAACCAAAACTAAGCCAACAAGAGGTGATACGTCTGGAACGTGATCTGGCCAAGTTTGCCAATATGATGGATTCAGTGGTGCGTATTCCGTTTACCAAGCAAGGCGTGGGGGCAGATGCGGCTTTAAGTACGATTCCGGTTGCTGGAGATATTGCCGGTTTTGTGTTGACCTGTTATGCCATTCATAAGGCCAAACAGATCGGGGTACCGAGTGCCAAACTCAATCCGGTCATGAAGCTGGCAGTAATGGATGCAGTGGTTGGATTTATTCCTGTGGCTGGTACCGTCTTTGATATTTTTATCCGGCCGAGTCGCAAGGCGCTGGATGTCGTGCATCTGCATATACGTGAGGAATATCAGATTAGCAGCGACCGGCATGTGGTACATCCATTTCTGCATGAAAGTCTGGAACGTAAACAGCAGCAATCTGCTTTCTGGCGGAATCGTGTCGTGGCCTGGATCTGGATTTATATCCCGGATATTTTGGGCACCATATTCCTGATCCTGTTTGTTTTCGCGATCGGATGGGGCATTATGGCGCTGTATCAATGGATCAGCTGATTAAATTGAGCTAAAGAATACGCGAATGAATCCAATAAAAAAGCCTGCAATTACTGCAGGCTTTTTTGAATTAATATGGGTATTACTTGTGCATGTTTTAGATTAAGCACAATCAAGCTGTTGTAATGCAGCGACACGCTGTTCGATGCTTGGATGCGTCTGGAACAATGCAGCAAGGCTAAAACCTTCCTCTTTACCCGCAGAAATCGCAAATGCTTTCATTTCTTTCGGCATGGCATCTGGCATTTCAGATTCTGCCTGTAAGCGTAGTAATGCTGAAATCATGGCCTGTTTACCAGCCAGACGTGCACCTGCTTCATCGGCACGGTATTCACGGTGGCGCGAGAACCACATCACAATAGACGACGCAAGAATACCGAACACGATATCTAGCACAATAGTAATCACGAAATAGGCAATACCCGGAGCTTCACCATCTTCACGACCAAAGACATTGCGATCAATAAAATCACCTGCGACACGTGCGAAGAACATTACAAAGGCGTTCACCACACCCTGGATCAGGGCAAGAGTCACCATATCGCCATTGGCAACGTGACCGATTTCATGCGCCAATACAGCACGAAGTTCGTCTTTGTTCATACGCTCAAGCAAGCCGGTTGATACCGCAACTAGAGCATCGTTTTTATTCCAGCCAGTGGCAAAGGCATTGGACTGGTAAGAAGGGAAAATACCCACTTCCGGCATTTTAATGCCTGCACGCTGAGAAAGCTGTGCAACTTCATGGAGTAACCAGGCTTCAGCTTGGTTACGAGGAGCATTCGGGTCAATCAGTTCAGTACCCGTGGTTTTTTTCGCCATCCATTTAGACATGAACAGGGAAATGATTGAGCCGACCATACCGAACACAAAACAGATGACCAACAGGTTGCCTAGATTCAGGCCACCTGCGCCATGGTAACTACCGACACCGAAGAGTGACAAGATAATGCCAGCTACAACCAGTACCGCGAGGTTGGTTAGCAAGAACAAACCAATCCGCATCATTGAGAAATCCTCTTATTACAGAAAAATAATCTGATTATTAAATGTAAATCATTGAAATCAATATGAGGCGAAATTGAGAAGAATTCAAGGAAAAAATAGCATTTGGCTACAAAAAATACAGGGTATTTTTTGTTCGAATTAAAACATAGGTGTTTAAAAATAAAGCTGTTTAGAGATTATTCACTCAAATAGATCTTTGCTGATGCCGTTGCATTTGCAGTGGCATAAGAGCCTGCGGGTGCATCCGTGAAACTGCCATCGGCCTGTGCGATGATCTGACGCTGATACTTGGCAGCCTGAATATTGGAAGCGGTGGTGGAGCCCGTGGAGTAATTGTCGGAGCTGGCAATAATACGCCCCTGACTCGACGCAGGGCTAGGTGAAATACTATTGGTGCTCAGGCCTTCGGTATACAGATTCTGATAGCGACTGGTCACACGGCGCACATAGTCCTGGGTTTCACGAAAGGGCGGAATACCACCGTATTTGCTGACATTGCCTTCACCGGCATTATAACCAGCCAGTGCCAGACTGGTATTGCCATTAAAACGTTTCAATAACCAGGCCAGATATTTGGCGCCCGCCATAATATTCTGCTGGGGATCATAGGCATTGCTGACATTAAAACGACGGGCAGTGGCCGGCATGAGTTGCATTAGGCCCTGTGCACCGACTGGTGAACGCGCATGTACATTGAAACCAGATTCAGTATGCATCACGGCTTTAATCAAGCCTTCAGAAACGCCATAAGTTTGGGATGCCTGACGGATAATCGAGTCATAAGCATTTTTATTTCTACTATAGCTAGGCAACACCGAAGCTTCACTAGAGCCCCAGTTGCTATAACTGTGAATATTGCTGTCTGGATAATAAGTCTTCTTTTCTACCTGTAAGTGATTATAGCGACTTTTCTTGTTAGTCAATAAAGTACTGCCATTACTGTCACGTAACTGATAAATCGTTTGACCGGCATAAACAAAATGACAACAACTTGCCAATAGCAAGCCGCTGATCCCATAACGCCCCAAAACATGTACATTTATTTTCATTGTTTATATTAAGTAAACACAATAGAGAAAAATTTAATCAAGAGTTTAACAAAAAATTACGGAATGAAAAGACTTGTGCGCTGCATTTATAAACGAGTTTGTAAATGCAAGTCATTTTTTACATTTTAGCAGTAGAAAAAAAAATATGATTTAATTTAAAACCTTAGGCTTGACAGGTATAAGTTATTGATTTTTATATATAATTAAATTGATCAAAAAATGATCAATTTAAAGAAAAGCCTTATCTTTTGAGCCGGACAAGTTGTCAAGCCTGTTTCAATCCACAAAGTTATCCACAGCTTTTGTGGACAACTGTGGAAAAGTCCAAAAGATAAGCATTTTGCCTAAAAATTGAACGCAATCGTTCAATATATCAATCTAAATAAAACATGAAAATGAAATTAATAAGACATTTTCATGAAAATAAATTCTTTTGATGCGATACGGGGCCGAATCGGCTAAAATTGCGCGGTATTTTTATTTATGGGTTAATCTCGTCTATGTACTCGCCAGTTGAGTCCGAACAAGGATTTAATTTCAAACCTGAATTGCCAACAAGCTCAGCCTACTACCGTTTGTTAAAGAAGCTTCGCCGCCAGGTCGGACATGCCATTCGTGACTTCAAGATGATTGAAGAAGGCGATAAGGTCATGGTGTGTATTTCTGGTGGTAAAGACAGTTATACCCTGCTAGATATCCTGCTGCAGTTCAAGCGTATCGCACCGATCAACTTCGATGTGGTGGCCGTCAATCTGGACCAGAAACAGCCAGGTTTTCCGGAAGATGTATTGCCGCGTTATTTAGAAGAAAATAACATTCCGTATTACATTCTGGAAAAAGACACGTACAGCATCACCAAGAAGCTGACACCTGAAGGCAAAACCTATTGCGCCGTCTGTTCGCGTTTGCGTCGTGGTTCTTTATACGGTTTTGCACAAGAAATTGGTGCGACCAAAGTTGCTTTAGGCCATCATCGTGATGATATCTTGGCGACTTTTTTCCTGAACCTGTTCCATGGCGGCAGCTTGAAGGCGATGCCACCGAAACTGCTGTCTTCAGACAAAAAGAATATTCTGATTCGTCCACTGGCATATGTGGAAGAAAAAGACATCATCAAATATGCAGAAATGCGCCAATTTCCAATTATTCCATGTAATTTATGTGGCTCTCAGGATAATCTGCAGCGCGCAATTATCAATGACATGTTACGTGATTGGGATAAAGCACATCCAAAACGTCTACATAGTATTTTTGGTGCCTTGCAAAATGTCTCGCCATCGCAGCTGGTCGATCGTGAATTATTTGATTTTGAAGTGCTGGACAGCCAGCGTGAATTCGACTTCAAAGGCAGTGATTCGACTGAAGAAGCCGTGGAAGGGGAGAATCGCCGGATCAATATGGTCAATCTGGGCTTTGCTGCAGAATAGTTTGAGAATTTGCAGACATTGGCCTACAGGTTGATGTCTGTGCTGTAAATATAAATAAAACAGAACTACAAAAATTGAACGGGGCGTACAAAATTCGTTAGCCTTTGCGCTAATGATCATGATATAACAAAGCACAAGCATAATAGCTTCAACATGATGTCGTCTGGATAGCCGACACAAATGAACAAATAATTTGAGGAAAGATCATGCCTGCTTTTTTAACTGATGATTGGTTTTCAACTGTAGAAACTCTAACAGCGCAAGCTGGCGATTTGAATCTGCCACCGGCTTTGGCGAACCTTGCGATTAATTTGGTTGTAGCAGACACTACAGGTAATACTGAACTCTCTTTAGATGGTGGGGCAATCAAAAAAGGTTTGTCTTCAAACGCCAAAACCACGTTGAATATGGATGGCGAAACCTTACGTAAAGTTTTCCTGGAATTTGACATGGCTGCTGCAATGCAGGCGTTCATGACTGGCAAAATCAAAGTACAGGGCGATATGTCACAATTGATGGCACTTCAAACTGCCAAGCCAAGTCAGGAACAGAAAGACTTGTTCAAGAAAGTGCTTGAAAATACTACGGCTTAATTCTTGCTTGGATTGGCTCGAATAAAGACGAAAAAAGCTTACCCTAAGGTAAGCTTTTTTTATGGCATGGTGTTCAATGCGCAGGGTTAACCTAGATATTCACCAATTGCGGTGTGGTCTTGATATGTTCCAGATAAGCACGAATACGGGTTACATATTGTACTGCTTGACGGTAACGACCATTATTGGCTTTATTCTGATCCAGATAGGCATATAGGTTGACCCAGTTATCCGGGTTCTTGCCTTGCGACTGGATACGTTTTTGCAACTGATTCACTGCACCTGGGCCCATATTATAAGCTACTAGTGCAAACCAGTTCCGATCTGGAAATGGAATATGATCATAGCGACTAAGCATTTGATCATAATATTTGGCACCACCCTGAATACTTTGAGCCGGATCAGTACGGTTACTCACGCCCATTGCTTTGGCTGTACTGTTGGTCAGCATCATCAAGCCGCGAACACCTGTTGGAGAAACCGAATTTGGTTTCAGATAAGATTCCTGATAACCAATGGCTGCCAGTAAATGCCAATCCAGATCATATTGCTGTGCGGTCTGTTTAAAGCTGGCTTTATACATCGGCAGTCGGTTGCTCAAGTCACGTTGAATGGTTGTCCAGGATTCCTCTTTCACCACATTCTGATTATAAAATGAAGCAAGCTGCTTGATGGCACCGCTTTGTTTGCCTTTACAGATAAACGCACTGGCAGTCTGGCTTAAAGGATCGGTGGCAGATTTAAATACCAGATTTAAATTGGTATTCAGGCCATTATTTACCAGAATTGACTGATCTCCACACGTGGCTGAAAATGAGGTCAATTTCTTATTTTCAATTGCACTTAAATCGGTCGTGGTCATGGCCAGGTTGGCTTTACCCTGCGCAACCCACTGTAGGGCGGTCTGATTGTCAGGAACAATCTTAAAATCGAGCTTTACATTCAGGCTGTTGGCATAGTTGCGAACCAGATCATAACCAAAGCCATGCAGATGTTGCCCATCCTGAAATACAGTAGTCGGATTCGCAATCGCAACTACGGTTAACTTATTGCTGTTTACCACATGATCAAACTGGAGTGTGGTCTTACTTGCATTGATACTGTGTAGTGGAATAAATGCAGTGCTCAGTACAAGTACTTTCAAAGGGAGAGAGGAAATTACAGATCTTAGGCAAAGCCTCGACCCAGTGGATGAACTACTGTGCATGTTGTCTCCGCTACAAAGTAATTTATGCCCTAAAAATCACAGCTAAAACAGCCAGAGATTTTAACAGTTTGATAAATTCAATAAGGGTTGGGCAGTCATGACGTCATTCAAAATGACAAGAGATTTAAAGATAATTATGTAGAAAAACTACATAGTTTAAAAAGTAAGCATATCCGGAAATTGTTGGCATATTAATGATCTGAAAAACGATTGTCAAATTTTGTACACAAATTATTTTTAAAAATAATTTTAAATTATTGAAATATAATAGTAATATTTTTTGAAATTTGGCATTGTTTTAAAATGGTAAATAAAATAAGCTGTTTGTGAGTTAAAACAGTGAAAATATGATCAGCAAGATGTATGAAATCTAACTTAATTACTCGTGGCGGACACGATAAATTGGTGGCAGAACTTAAGAATCTCTGGCATGAAGAACGTCCGGAAATTACCAAAAAAGTGAATTGGGCAGCCAGTCTCGGTGACCGTTCTGAAAATGCGGATTACCAGTACAACAAGCAACTTTTACGCAAAATTGACCGCCGGGTTCGCTATTTGGGAAAACGTCTGGAAGAGCTGAGAATTGTCGATTTTTCTCCAGAGCAGGCAGGCAAGGTCTATTTTGGCGCCTGGGTGGGCATTGAAAATGAAGAAGGTGAACAAAAGACTTTGCGCATTGTAGGAGTAGATGAAATTTATGATCATCATCCGCAGCATATTTCGATTGATTCGCCGATGGCACGCGCCTTACTGGGCAAGCAGATTGATGATGAGGCCGAGGTGCTGACACCCTCTGGAAAGAAGCTCTGGTTCATTAATTCAATTCGCTATGAAAAGCCAGAAAATTCAGAAGATTAATTGAATTGATTTTATTTTGTGCAGTTGATTCGGTAAAAGCATAAAAATATTTGCCAAGCATGATTTTTGTTTATATTATGTCGGCCATGGAAGCGTGGCAGAGCGGTTTAATGCACCGGTCTTGAAAACCGACGAGGGTGTGAGTCCTCCGTGAGTTCGAATCTCACCGCTTCCGCCAAATTTTAAAAACCCAGTCAATTTGACTGGGTTTTTTTATGTCTCAATATTTTTCGATTGTTGATCGGACTGGATGCCGAATGTGGTTATTTCTCTCATCATTCTCTACTGAGTTAAATTCAACTCAAGATCATTTCAAGATTCAAATCTTTGAATGGAAATACTCAGGTTGGCTTTGATTTCGGATGATTTTTAGCTGAATAAACTGCTTTTTATAGAAGTTTCGCTAAATTTTATTGCCAAAAATCTGATTTATTTATATTATGTCGGCCATGGAAGCGTGGCAGAGCGGTTTAATGCACCGGTCTTGAAAACCGACGAGGGTGTGAGTCCTCCGTGAGTTCGAATCTCACCGCTTCCGCCAAATTTTAAAACCCCAGTCGAAAGATTGGGGTTTTTCTTTTTAAGCTGCAAATACTGAATCTTAAATTCCTCAGTTCTGAAATCAAGCTACCAAATCTTGAAAATTGACACATCAGCCAAATATAGAGTCAGAAGCATCAACGCGCTATCATACGCCCAAGCATCATATGGATCTCATTATGAAAATTGTCGCAGATGAAAATCTGGCATTTACCGATTACTTTTTTTCCGAGTTTGGTGATATTCAACATCGTGCAGGACGAACCTTAAGCGCTGATGATGTCAAAGATGCTGATAGCTTGCTGGTACGTTCAGTGACTCAGGTCAATGAAGCACTGCTAAAGAATAGTTCGATCAAATTTGTAGGAAGTGCCACCATCGGCACAGATCATTTGGATATTGCTGCATTAGAACAGCATGGGATTCAATGGAGTAATGCAGCCGGCTGTAATGCGCAAGCAGTGGCTGAATATGTGATTACCGCGTTATTGCAGGTGCGTCCTGAATTAATCGATGCCAATGCGACATTTACCTTGGGTATTGTCGGTTTGGGTAATGTTGGAATCCGACTGGCCTACATGGCGAAGCTCTTGGGCTGGCGCGTGATTGGCTATGATCCTTTGGTGCAAAGAGAGCAGGTTGATCAAGTTGAATTTCATGAATTATTGCAGCAGGCGGATGCAATTTCGATTCATGTCCCTTTAACCATAACAGGCGCATATCCAACCTATCATTTATTTAATGCTGCTTCGCTGGCGCACATGCGGCCTGATGCAATCCTGATTAATTCAGCACGTGGGCCAGTCATTGAAGAAGCCGCGCTGATCCAGGATATACAGGCGACACATCGCACCGTGGTTTTGGATGTTTTTGAGCATGAGCCGCTGATTTCAGCAGAACTTCTGGATCTGGTGACTTTGGTCACTCCGCATATTGCCGGCTATAGTCTGGAAGGCAAGGCACGTGGTACCCAGATGATCTACGAAGCTTTTTGTCACACTTTCGGTTTTGCGGCCAATAAACAGTTTGAATCCCAGCTGCCTGTCTGTGAGCAGTTTTTTCAGGGGCAGGATTTAAAAATGGCATTGCAACAGCATTTATCCCAAATTTATGACATTGCTCGTGATGATGCCAATCTACGTGCCTGTCTCAAAGAAGGTAAAGTCGATCAGCAGGCATTTGATCATTTACGTAAAACCTACCCACTACGTCGTGAGTGGGCAGCACATGGTGGGCCGAAGGCATGATGATGACATATCAACCCACTTGTGACCTTCAAGCCATGCATGCGCGTGCGAATTTATATCGTCAAATCCGTCAGTTTTTTGCTGAGCGCGATGTATTAGAAGTCGAAACACCGATTTTATCTCAAGCCGGTGTGACCGATGTGCATTTGACTTCGGTACAGGCCCAGCGTCATGTGCTGGGTAAAGCGCATACACATTATTTGCAGACCTCACCTGAATTTGCCATGAAGCGCTTATTGGCAAGTGGTTCTGGACCCATTTACCAGATCTGTAAAGTTTTCCGTGATGATGAGCATGGGCGTAAGCACAATAGCGAATTCACCATGCTGGAATGGTATCGTCCGGGGTTCAGTTTAAAAGATCTGATGTTTGAAGTATCTGATCTGTTGAATGTGACCTTGAAAGCACGTTTTGGCGAAATCCGTCCGACCATTCTGAGTTATAAGAATGCATTTATGGATCGTCTGGATCTCAATCCGCTTCAGGCAACTATACAAGAACTGAAAGACTGCTGCCGCCGCGTCGGTCTCAATCTGGATTTAGGCGAGGATCGTCTCGCTTATATCGACCTGTTATTTTCACATATGGTTGAACCTAGTCTGGGGTTTGATACCGCAGTATTCCTGACCGATTTTCCCCCTGAAATGGCTTCTTTGGCCAAAACCCGAATCGATGAAGATGGTGAACTGGTCGCCGCACGTTTTGAACTGTATATCGAAGGTTTAGAATTGGCCAATGCTTATAATGAGCTGATTGATGCCGAGGTATTGCGTTCGCGCTTTGAGGCAGATAATGCTGAACGAGCCAAACTTGGCTTGCATGTCATGCCCATCGATGAATATTTACTGGCGGCTTTACCGAAGATGCCGGAATGTTCAGGAATTGCTTTGGGAATTGACCGTTTGTTGATGATTGCAACTAATCAAATGAAACTGGAGCAAGTAATCAGCTTTCCGGCAGATATTTCCTGATGGTACTGATTCAATATTTCTTAATTTTTTTGTGATAAAGAGAAACTAAGCCATTAAAAAAGCACCCGAAGGTGCTTTTTTATTATTCAATCGCTACGGTTTGTTGCGCTTTGAGCTGACCAAGTGCCTGAATCCGTCGTTCAATCAGCATTTCGCCAATATCCGGACCCTGAATATCGGCAGGAAGGTCTTGTGCCTTGATGGCACGTACGGTCTGCATAGCATCAAGAATATACTGTGCTTGTGGATAAGCACGATCTTCCAGACCCAGGCGGCCACGTGAATCACATTCACAAGCCTGTACAAAAGCTTCAACACGTTCAGGGCGACGTAATACATCCAGGCGTTGTAATAATCGCCATAAAGTTCCCGGTTTAAGATTGAAGGCCTGATGACATTTCAGATGTTCTTTGCACACCGCCAAAGCCAGTTGCTTGGTATAAGTCGGCACTTTTAAACGCTCACACAGTTCATTCACTGGTTTAATGCCACGTTCTTCATGCATGATATGTCGCGGTAATTCTTCAAGCGGCGTTAAAGCCTTGCCTAAATCATGCACTAAAACGGCAAAACGTACATCCAGGCTGTAGTTTTGACGGCAAGCTTGCTGTAAGGACATCATGGTGTGAATGCCACAGTCAATTTCCGGATGATATTCAGGACGTTGCGGAATGCCATATAAGGCATCAATCTCAGGGAATAGCACCTTTAAAGCCCCACATTGACGTAATACTTCAAAATACACATCAGCATGACGTTCCGATAATGCACGCGAAGTTTCTTTCCAGACACGTTCAGGTATGAGCGCATTTAATTCGCCAGATTCAGTCAAGCGCTGCATCAATGCCATGGTTTCATCGGCAATCACGAAACCCGTACTGGTATAGCGTGCAGCAAACCGGGCAATCCGCAGTACCCGTAATGGATCTTCAACAAAAGCATCGGAAACATGACGTAGAATCCGGTTTTCCAGATCTTGCTGACCGCCATAAGGATCATAAATCTGACCAGCTTCATCCATGGCCATGGCATTAATGGTCAGATCACGCCGGATCAGATCTTGCTCCAAGGTAACGCTAACATCAGTATGAAACTCAAAACCATGGTAACCATGCCCAGATTTACGTTCAGTACGCGCCAGTGCATATTCTTCTTTTGTTTGGGGATGTAAAAAAACAGGAAAGTCTTTGCCTACTGGCTGATAGCCTAGCTCAAGCATTTGTGCGGGAGTTGTACCCACGACGACATAATCTTTTTCGTGATAGGGGTGTCCGAGCAAATGATCTCGAACGGCGCCGCCTACTAAATAAACTTGCATGAAAAAAACCTCTATTCTTAGAAGCATCATGCTACAGAATAGAGGTTTTCTCAAGTTAAGAAACGAGGCGAATGCGTCGTTATCTTGTCATTGGCTTAAAGTGCATCTTGTTCCGCTTGCTGGATTTCTGCCACAGTGAGCGCAGTCATATTGATCACACGGCGCGTAGTTGCAGTCGGTGTCAAGATGTGTACAGGTTTTGCAGCACCCAGAAGAATTGGTCCAATGGTCACATTGTTGCCTGAAGTTGCTTTTAACAGGTTAAACGAGATATTGGCAGCATCTAGATTCGGCATGATCAGCAGGTTTGCAGAGCCCTTGAAACGTGAATTCGGGAATGCAAACTGACGAATGTTTTCATCCAGTGCTGCATCACCATGCATTTCACCTTCAACTTCCAGCTCAGGCGCGATTTCAGACAGAATGTCATACACTTTGCGCATTTTTTGCGCGCTGGCATCATGCTGGTCTGAACCAAAGCTTGAATGAGAAAGCAGGGCAATACGTGGTGTCATACCAAAACGGCGCACTTCTTCAGCCGCCAGAATGGTCATTTCAGCCAGCTGTTCAGCCGTAGGATTGGTGTTGACATAGGTATCGGCGATGAACAGGTTGCGGTCTTCAAGCATCAAGGCATTCAAGGTAAAGAAAGTGTTATGACCATCTTTCTTGCCAATGATGTTGCTGACGAAGTCCAGATGAATATCGTAGCTTGAATAAGTACCACACAGCATACCGTCTGCCATGCCATGTTTTACCAACATCGCAGCGATCAGGGTAGAGCGGCGACGTGCTTCACGCTGTGCATATTCAGGCGTTACACCCTTGCGCTGCATGATATTGTAGTAATCATCCGCGAACATTTCATAGTTCGGGTTCTTTTCCTGATCAATGATAGTGATATTTACACCGTCTTCAAGGCGTAAACCCAGTTTCTTGATATTGGCTTCGATGACTGCCGGACGGCCTACCAGAATCGGTTTTGCCAGACCTTCATCCACAGCAATTTGTGCAGCACGTAATACACGCAGGTCTTCACCTTCAGCATAGGCAATGCGTTTAGGATCAGATTTCGCCTGTTCAAAGATCGGTTTCATGACGAATGCCGAGTTGTAGACAAACTCAGACAAACGTTGACGATACGCCGAGAAATCCTGAATTGGACGAGTTGCCACGCCAGAATCCATTGCAGCTTGTGCCACAGCAGGGGCAATCTCCAGAATCAGACGTTGATCCAGTGGACCAGGAATCAGGTATTCGCGGCCAAATGAAGCTGATTTTTCACCATAGGTTGCCGCATCGGCTTCAATATGCGCCATACGTGCAATTGCATGGACACAGGCAATTTTCATGTCTTCATTAATAGTGGTTGCACCCACATCCAGCGCACCACGGAAGATATACGGGAAGCACAGCGCGTTATTCACCTGGTTCGGATAGTCAGAACGGCCAGTCGCCATGATGACATCATCACGAACTTCATGTGCATGTTCAGGCAGGATTTCTGGATCCGGGTTCGCCAATGCAAAGATGATCGGATCTTTTGCCATGACCTTGACCATTTCTTTGGTCAGAATACCGGCAGCAGAAAGACCGAGGAACATGTCTGCGCCTGCAATCACGTCACCTAGCTGAGTAGCTTCAATGTCTTGCACATAAGCTTTCTTGGATTCATCCAGACCTTCACGATGCGTAGTCAGCAGACCGCGTGAATCGGCAACAATGATGTTCTCTTTTTTAGCACCTAGGGCGCAAAGCAGATTTAAGCAAGACAGTGCGGCAGCGCCCGCGCCTGAAGCCACAATCTTGATCTCTTCAATTTTTTTGCCATTAATTTCCAGGGCGTTAAGTAAAGCAGAACCGACAATGATCGAAGTGCCGTGCTGGTCATCATGGAATACTGGAATATTCATGCGTTCACGCAGTTTCTGCTCAATATAGAAACACTCTGGCGCCTTGATATCTTCTAGGTTAATCCCGCCAAAAGTCGGTTCTAATGCCGCGACAATATCTACAATTTTGTCTGGATCATTTTCAGCAATTTCAATATCGAATACATCCACACCAGCAAATTTTTTGAATAATACGCCTTTACCTTCCATCACCGGTTTAGAAGCCAAAGGACCAATATTACCCAAGCCCAGCACAGCCGTACCATTGGTTACTACAGCAACCAGGTTACCCCGTGCTGTATACAATGCAGCAGTTGAAGGGTCGCGTTCAATCTCAAGGCAAGGTGCAGCTACGCCAGGCGAGTAAGCAAGGGCCAAGTCACGTTGGTTGACCAATTGTTTGCTTGGTGTAACGCTGATTTTCCCCGGGGTAGGAAATTCGTGATAGTAAAGGGCCTGTTGCTTTAAAGATTGTTCGTCCATCAGTCTCTCGATCGTTGTAAAGATTACCCAGTCAGTGGGCAAAGAATTTATTTATGTTCCTGAATATACCATTTGTTAACCAGTTCGGACAGACAAAGACGGCCGTTTTTCCAACAAACTTATTGTGTCAAATATAGACTTAGACTTGATATGTATAAGATTGATCTCTCTTGTCTCGCACTAAATAAGCGGTTGCTTCTCGTTCAGGTAGGGCTTTGGAAAATAAGAAGCCTTGGGCTATATCACAGTCTAAATCCCGTAAATATTCTAATTGTTCTTCAGTCTCGATCCCTTCTGCAACCACAGTCATGCCCATGGCTTTACCCATGGCCACCATAGCACTGACAATTGCTTCATGTTTGTTTTTTCCAATCTTAGAAACAAAACTGCGATCAATTTTTAAGGTATCAATTGGAAAATCAGCAAGATAGGAAAGGGATGAATAGCCTGTGCCAAAATCATCCAGCGCAATATGAATATGTCGCTGTTTGATCTCGTTCAGCAGGTTTTTGACTGCTTCTGAATTTTCAATTAACGAAGATTCCGTAATTTCCAGTTCGAGACTGTTGCCTGAAATCTGGTGGTCTGCAATGGCCTGATCCAGATCATCGAGCAGCTGACCGCGACGCAACTGCTGCGCCACGACATTGACTGATACACAAATATGATTAAAGCCCAGATCATTCCATTGGCGAATCTGTTTAGCAGTCTGCTGAATGACCAGACGGCCAATATCTGAAATCAGGCTGGTTTGTTCGGCTAAAGGAATAAACAGATCGGGTGCAATAGTCCCTTTTTCTGGATGGGCCCAGCGAATCAGCGCTTCAAAGCCATAAATGCTGTGATCGCTGAAATTGATTTTTGGCTGATAATAAACAACCAGTTCATTATTCTGGATCGCTTTACGCAAATCCCGTTCCAGAAAAACTCCTTTGTTCTGTAATGAATGATTTTCACTGCAATAAAAATGAATGGTGTTGCCACCGAGATTTTTGGCTTCGTTCAATGCCTGTTCGGCACAGTTATTTAAATAATCCAGCTGACGACCATGATCAGGATAGAATGCCACGCCCATGGACAGGGTAATCACATGATCTTGACCGTAAATATTAAATGGTCTGCTAAAGGCCTGGGCAATGCGTTCACAATGGTGCTGAACTGAAGGGCGAATATGCGAAATTTCATAGAGAATCGCAAAATCATCGCCATTCAGATGTGCCACAAATAGCGCTTCTGCATTGGTCATGCGCAGCCGCTGCGCCACCTGACGTAAAAGTTCATCACCGCCGTTATTGGACAGATATTCATTCAATGGGCGGAAACGGTCGATGTTAAGCCGAATCACAGCCATCTCTTTAATCGAGTCTTTTTGCGAAACCAGATATTGATGCAACTGATAATTATAATAGAAGCGGTTCGGTAAATCGGTCAGCGTGTCATAATTTTCCAGATAGGACAGGCGCTGTTCCTGTAATTTACGTTCAGTCAGATCTGATACGATGCCAATATAATGGGTAATCCGGCCTTCATCATCAGTCACGGCATTAATATGCAGCCATAAGGTCGACTCTTTGCCAGACAGAAATTTGGCATAGACCTCTCCATCATAAGAGCCAATCTTTTGAATCTGTTTGACAATATTGGCCTGAAAAGCACGTTGCTGGGATTTATTTTGCACCGCAATATCAAATAAGGATTTACCGATAATCTCGTCACGCTCAAAACCGCTCAGGTATTCGTAATGAGGATTCACATCAATATAATCCAAATCAGGATTCAGAATGAAAATGCCTTCCGCAGCCTGTTCCAGTACACTGGCCACCAGCTTTAAACGTTCCTGAGACAGACGTTCCTGCTGGATATCACGCCGGATACCGACCATGCGCAAGGGTTTTTTATTTTTAGGATCACGACTGATCACCCGGCCGATATCATGCACCCAACTCCAGCCACCTTCACTGAGCCTGATCCGGTAAGTAGCATCATAGCGGTCAATCTGGCCACGCAGATGCTGTTTCATATTGTGCTTAAAATAGTCCAGATCTTCAGGGTGAATCAGATGCTGTAATTGCAGATGGTGATCTTTGGAATCACGCAGAATCTTTTCGTCTTTATGATTGGTTAAGGTGATGCAGCGCTCTTGAATATTCCAGTCCCATGGCCGAATACCGGCAATTTCATGTGCAAGTTCTAGGTTTTGCTGTTGATTTTTCAGATCATGATTGATCTGTTCAATATCATAGGTACGTTCCCGTACTTTTTGCTCCAGCAATTGATTGCTGAGCTGTAATTGCAGTTCAATATCTTTGGATTTATTGACTTCAGTTTTGAGTTGCTGACACAGTTCATCAGTCCAATGCACTTGCTGTTCTGCATTTTTTACCAGAATATCATTTTCCGCGTACAGACGTGAGGTGCGGCTGTGAATTCGATAACTACTCGTCGCGCACAGCAAAATCACAATCATGGCGAAATTTAAGGCCAGTGCAAAGAACGGATTGGAATGACCTATATGATAAATTTGCGACAGTAAAAAGGGCAGTAAAGACGGGAAAAATGCCAGGCAGAAATAACTGAGTTTCTGGGTTAAATAGGTTAAACCGAAGGCTTGGCTCACAATGAGCAACAAGGCAGACAAGGTCAGTGCTTCAATATCTTCAAATGCAGGATTGGCTTGTGGCAAATAATAGTAAATTGTAAAAATACCTGCCGCGATACTGATGCCAACAGCCAGACTCTGTATCTGTAACCAGCGGTGTGCACTTTTCTGGTTATATTGTTCAGGCTTGAAATACAGCGTACTTACTAGCCAACACATGCTGACCAGAAGTTCTGTCAGAATAAACCAGGTATTAAAATAGGTATTAGACGGGCTATATTGAATGTGATAAATACAAAAAATATAAAGGCAGATCACCATTATACTGAGCAAAAAATAGCGACTATGGCGAAGCGTGTTCGCAATCTGAGCATCATGTAAATGCTGCTGAATATAGTCGTCCTGATTATCAACCATGTGATTCAATGCCTGTATTCATCCTAAACGGTTTTCGTCCTTGTGCATTGTTGTTATAAAAACCCCCAGGAAATGTGTGAAATCAATTAATAAGTATTTATTATTCTTTAGTCGAGATTAGATGTCTTAAAAATAAAAATCAACAAAATTAAAGACAAATTTTTACTCATCCGATGAACTAAAGCACATAATTCAAAATTGACAGGGCAACAACAGGAGCGGTTTCGGTACGCAGGACACGCTCACCTATACACCAGTTGAGAAAACCTTTCTGGTTTGCGGCACTAATTTCTGCCTCACTCAGGCCACCTTCAGGGCCAATCAGCAGGGCAAGATCTAAGGTCGCCTCTGCCAGTACATCTGTTTCATCTTTATTGGGTGCTAAAACCAGTTTGGTGTCTGGCAGTTCATTTTCCAGCCATTTTTCAAGTGAGATTGGCGCTAAAATCTTGGGTACAATGTTTAGACCACACTGTTCACAAGCGGCAATAGCAACACCTTGCCAATGTTCCAGTTTTTTCTGGTCGCGATCATACTTTAAACGCATTTCGCAACGTTCCGAGGTCAACAGCTGAATCTCAGATACGCCCAGTTCGACAGCTTTCTGAATTGCATAATCCATACGGTCGCCTTTGCTCATGACCTGACCGAGCAAAGCCTGAAACTTGGGCGTGCGATTAGCGGGATGGAATGCATTGACCGAGACCGTAGCTGATTTTTTAGCAACTTCAGTAAGGGTCACGTCATATTCGCCACCCTGTCCATTAAACAATGTTGCGGTTTCGCCCACTTGAGCGCGTAATACCTTCACCCAATGATGAAAAACGGTTTCTGTTAACTCGACCGCAGTATCAACATTTAAGTCTGCTTCAATATAAAAACGTGGCATGGGGTGATTACTCTCAGGTGGAACAAAACAGGACTGCATTGCTGTTTTCCCTCTTTGAATTTCTTCCAGAGAAAGAAAGAGTGGGGAAACTCAATGCAGCCTAGAAACTTATGCGAGACCTAAGTCTTTCACAAGCTGGCGTGTAGGATCAGTAGTATTCATGGTGTAAAAGTGCAGGCTTGGCGCCCCACCTGCAAGCAGGCGCTCACAGAATTTCACCACAACTTCATGGCCGAAGGCTTTAATACTGGCCGTGTCATCACCATAGGTAGCCAGTTGTTTACGAATCCAGCGTGGAATTTCAGCACCGGTACCATCAGCAAAACGAATCAGATTACTGGCATTGGTAATTGGCATGATGCCAGGGGCAACCGGAATATCGATTCTTGCTTTCTGAATACGATCTACAAAATAGAAATAAGCATCTGGATTGAAGAAGAACTGGGTTAATGCCGCATTGGCGCCCGCATTGACTTTATCAACAAAGTGCTGAATGTCTTTGTCAAAGCTTTCAGCCTGTGGATGCATTTCCGGATAAGCTGCCACTTCAATCTTGAAATGATCACCTGAATGTTCACGAATAAAGCGGACCAGATCCTGTGCATAAGGTAATTCACCCAAACCGACCTGACCAGAAGGTAAGTCACCACGCAGGGCAACAATACGGTCAATACCTTGAGATTTGTACAGGTCTAGAAGTTCTGCAATACGTGCCTTATCATCGCCAATACAAGACAGGTGAGGGGCAACAGGTGCACCTTTGCCATTAAAGTCATTGATAGTAGACAGGGTGCGTTCACGGGTTGAACCGCCAGCACCATAGGTCACAGAAAAGAATTCTGGATTTAAGAGTTGTAACTCTTGATGTACAAGCTTGAGTTTTTCCGCGCCTACATCAGTTTTGGTTGGGAAGAATTCAAATGAAATTGGAATCTGTTTAGACATGTTCAAATCCTTTTTTTATAAATACTTGTAATTTTGGATTGCCCTCATCCTAACCTTCTCCCAAAGGGAGAAGGGACTTCCATTATGATAGTTAAGGTCTTTAAGGCTTACCCTCTAACTATTTTCACAATAGAAGTTTCCCTCTCCTTTTAGGAGAGGGCTAGGGAGAGGTAAAACAAAAATTAGTATTTATAAGCATCCGACTTGAATGGGCCTTCAACTTGAACGCCCAAGTAATCCGCTTGTTCTTGAGTCAGTTGAGTCAAGACACCACCGAAACCAGCAACCATCGCAGCAGCAACTTCTTCATCTAATTTCTTAGGAAGAAGTTCTACACGAATTTGTGCAGCTTTTTCAGATTCTGGAAGGTCAGCAAATTTCTCAGCGAATAAATGCATTTGGCCCAATACCTGGTTGGCAAATGAACCATCCATAATGCGTGATGGATGACCAGTCGCATTACCAAGGTTTACCAAACGGCCTTCAGAAAGAAGAATCAGGTAATCATTTTCATTTTCTGAACGATACACTTGGTGTACTTGAGGTTTAACTTCAACCCACTTATAGCCACGTAGGTAAGCTGTATCAATTTCAGTATCGAAGTGACCGATATTACATACAACAGCACCCGCTTTTAATGAATCAAGCATTGCTGAATCACAAACGTGGTAGTTACCCGTAGTCGTTACGATCAGGTCAGTGTTTTGAAGAAGATCAATATTGATGTCTTCTTTCTTGCCAGTTTGTACGCCATTTTTGTATGGAGAAACAACTTCGTAACCGTCCATGCATGCTTGCATTGCGCAGATTGGATCAACTTCAGTGACGCGTACAATCATGCCTTCTTGACGAAGTGATTGAGCAGAACCTTTACCTACGTCACCGTAACCGATTACAAGCGCACGACGGCCAGATAAAAGCATATCTGTACCACGTTTGATTGCATCATTGAGTGAATGGCGGCAACCGTATTTGTTGTCGTTTTTAGACTTGGTTACTGAATCGTTTACGTTGATTGCAGGAACTTTTAAAGTGCCATCACGAAGCATTTCGTACAGACGTTGAACACCTGTTGTTGTTTCTTCAGTGACACCGTGAATTTTTGCAATCACTTCTGGGTATTTTTCGTGAACAAGTAGCGTTAAATCACCGCCATCGTCAAGAATCATGTTGGCATCCCAAGGTTTGCCATTGACATTGATCTGTTGTTCAAGACACCACATGTATTCTTCTTCAGTTTCGCCTTTCCAGGCAAACACAGGAATACCCGCAGCAGCAATTGCAGCAGCAGCATGATCTTGAGTCGAGAAGATGTTACATGAAGTCCAGCGAACTTCGGCGCCCAATTCAACCAGTGTTTCAATAAGAACAGCGGTTTGGATTGTCATGTGGATACAGCCGAGAATTTTCGCGCCAGCAAGTGGTTTAGCAGCAGCATAGCGTTTACGCAGACCCATTAGGGCTGGCATTTCAGCTTCAGCAAGTTTAATTTCTTTACGGCCGTAATCAGCAAGTGAAATATCAGCAACTTTGTAATCTGTAAATGAAGCAGTAACCGCGTTCATCAGGATCTCCTAGGAAAAAATAGATTGGATCGTTCTGTTCGCGGATGCCGTTGTTGATCAGAACGAATGTCTGACCGATGGTCGAGCCTAGCGATTTTACATTTAGTGCCTGTAAAACGTCGCAGCATCCCTCGACTAGCGCAGTATTGTACTTGGAATCTAAACATGAGCCAAGTTGAAAAAGATAATATTATTTATTTTCTGTATTTTGAGCTTTTAATTGATCAAAAGCCTATCAATATAAATACGGTAAATTAAATGTTTTCTTTTAAGATTCTTCTGCATCATGTAGGAGGGAGTATGAGAGTTAAATAAAAAGCCTATCATTTGACGGGCTTTTCGTTTTATTTAGCTTCTTGCTCAGCAGCATCCGCTTTTTGGGTCCAGAACTCAGCTAGTTCTTCATCACCATCTACACCTAAACCATTGGCATAAATAAAAGCAAGATCGCGCATGGCCTGAACTTCACCCCATTCCGCAGCCTGTTTCACTAAAGAAATTGATTTCTCTACATCTTTTTCAATCACATCACCGCGACGGTAGAAACCCGCCAGCTCTAAAGTCGCAGCAGGGTGCTTCTCGATATTGGCCTTGCTTAACCAGTAATAGGCTAACTCAAAGTGAGCTTTGGATTCTTCCGGATCTTCTTCTGCTAGTTCTTTGGCATAAACGGTATAACCTTCACCTAACCAGTACATTGCATCCACCAGCCCGCCGTTGGCAGCTTTCAACGCCCATTCTTCAGCAAGAATGATGTCATCATCATGCTCGCTTTGCATATACAGTTCAGCCAGTTCAAATTGCGCTTCAGCATTGCCGGCTAAGGCAAGATTAGTCAAGGCAGCAGGGGGAGAAACACGCTGGGTCATATCAACATCTCAAAAATATTGTGCGTAGACTAAAAGGTTTAAAGCAAAAAAGCCAATCCGAAGGTCAGCTTTTTAAAGAGATTGGTCAATCCAATGATTAGATCAAGCAAAAAATCCCTGAGATCGAGGCGATGAACACACAGAACATTACGATCACTTTAATTTTACTTGCCAGATAACTCAGACTTAAACCGACCACCAGTGCTGCAAAAGTCAGACTACCCAGCCAGTAACTGATCATATTGCTGACAGCTCCTGTTAACAGACACAGAGTCAGGGAAATTATGAGCAATACCCAACCGAGAATAGTCGCAAGTTGTGTTTTTGCAGGGTCAAGTTCTGTGTCAACAATCTGTTTTTGACGTTTGGATATCGACATTGCAAGCGCAAAGAAACCCAGTGAAGTTAAAGCCCAAATCAGTAAGAAGAACATCATGCCTGCTTCTCCTTGAGAGCAACCTTGACTTTTTTAGGCGACAAGCCTTTATGGTTTTTCACTTTTTTAAATGAAAACCAGAACAAGATCGCAAGCACCCACATCGCCAGATCAAAAGAAGCAATGACCCATTGACCATGCAAGATGCTATTCCAGATCGCCTCACCGCCGGTCATGAAATTCACGATTGGCAGCAAGGCAAATGCAGCAGTGGAAAGCAGTAATAGTTCCAGCCAGGCCTGACGATGACTGCGAATCATGGCATACAGCAATGTCAGTAACCAGACAATAAAGAAGCTACGAATTTCCCAGTTCAAACGCATCTCCATGTCTGCCGGAATAAAGCGGTTGGCATAGAAATAGGCAGCACAGGCAATCGGTAAACCAATAATGGCAGCGATATTGGTGACTTCAACCACGCGATAGCCAAAGGATTTATAGCCTTGCTTCTGTTGCTGTGGTGCACGTTTAACACACCATAGAATCAAGCCAGTCGCAATCATCAAGGTGCCGACCACACCTGACATGAACAATAACCAGCGTAAAGCCAGATCCACGCCACGTGCTTCATGCAATGTGGTGAATACATTATAAATACCATTTGCAACCGAAGGTGTTTTCAGTGTGGTTTGATCCGACTTTAATTCACCTGTTACGCCATTGAAAGCAAGGCTCGGATAAACATTGCGATAAGCTACGCTGACTCCGTTTAAAGCACGAAGTTCAATTTCAGCTTTTACGGTATTTGGCTGGATGATAGTTATCGTACCCACTGGATTATTTTTCCATTCTTTTTCGGCTATTGCCAAGATCGGAGTCAAATCGGTTAATGGTGCAGGAGGTGCAGCTTGCATTTCATCACGAGAGTGGCGACTTTCACCACGTGCAGACATTTCACCGCGCTCGCCACGATTTTCTCTCTCAGCTTGCGGTCGACGTTCTTTACTTTCACTACGGCCATCACGGGATTCAGCTTGAATACTGGTGTTCTGAATCAAACTTTTACGTTGATCCTGAAGGAAAGCACCTCGATTTTCATAAATCTGGTTTACGCCCCAAGGCATCAGGGTAAAGAGTAATAGTAATAAGCCACTGAAGGTAATCATGATATGAAAGGGCAGGGCAAATACCGCAGTAGCATTATGTGCATCCAACCAGGAACGCTGACCTTTGCCGGGACGGAAAGTAAAAAAATCCTTGAAAATTTTCTTATGGGTAATGACACCGCTGATGATTGCCACCAGCATGAGCAGGGTTGCAATACCGATAATCCAGCGCGCCCAGATTCTTGGCAAACCATACAATTCAAAGTGGAAACGGTATAAGAATGAACCGCCGCGTGTTTCACGCGCTTGCAAAACTTCGCCCGTGGCGCTGTCAATTGTCACACGGGTACCACCACGACGGGCACGCGGATCTTCACCGGTACTACGAATAGTCAGGGTGGTGGTATTTTGGCGTGTGGTAGGAAGCTGAATCGCCCAGCTGCCGGCATCCGGATGGTGCTGTTGCAGATAAGCCAGTGCCACACGGGTTTGTTCGATTTGAGTCTTTGGTGGAACTGACTGATGAAATTCCGGTTTCATCCAGACGGTAATTTCGTTCTGGAAAAAACTCAAGGTTCCCGTTAAAAATATCGCATATAAAAGCCAGCCTAAAATCAGACTGGCCCAGGTATGCAACCATGCCATCGATTGGCGCGGACCTTCGGGTTTTGCATCTATTCTCATTTTAATTTCCTAAAAGCTTATAGGCGATATAGAGCAAAACACCGGGAATCGCGATCCCGAGCGTAGCTTTGAGCGTTTTATTCACCATAAATACCCAGATAAATGCAGCAGTATTCAAGCTAAAGCCACTCAGGGTCGCGGACATGGCAGCACTGCTTCCACTGTCGATAAAAAGCTGGGCAATCACGATCGTTGCCAGTGTAGCCAGTAGATAACCGCCCACACCCGCCAGAATAAAGCGATATAAAATCATCCCACGGTAAGCCAGCATATTGGCTTTGACTTTATTTTTGCTTGAGGGATTTGGTGCAGTAACTGTTCCAGTCGCTATGGTTTGCATATTCGGACTATTCATCATCGGAAATTCTATTTACAAATTTATGAAGTAATTAGTGAGAATGATAACAATTATTATTTATATTTAAAATAAGAAATATAAAGCTATTTAAGTGAAAAATATAAAGAACTATTGATAAGTCTAAAAAAAGGGGGGGAGGGGGAGCGTGGATTAAAATATATAGAATTTAAAAATAAAAACAGCGGCTTGAAAGCCGCTGTTTAAAAACAATCTATTACGAATTAGTCTTGCTGAATACCTGCAACCACCCAGTCCTGATTTGAAGCTGCTGGTTTGGTGAAATGCCAGATTTCTGCGAACGGTTGCGGCAAGCTGTTTAAGTCTTCGCTTACCGTACCGGTAAAGCGTACGCTGACAATATACTGGCCATTGTCAGTCGATGAGTCGACAACCATCGCATTCAGATTTAAAAACTCGGCAACATCCTGATCCTGATTGCTCATGATGTCGTTATACATTGACTGATAAAGATCAGGAGTCAGATAACGCTGAATTTCAGAAATGTTGCTTGCTGTATTCATGGACTGAATATGGTTAAAACGCTGACGCGCTACACGCAAGAATGCAGCAGGTTCAGTACCATCCGGTAACTGGCTGCCACTTTGGGTATAAGCTGCACCAAAAGGCGCATTATTTACCGGAGCGGAACCAAGCGGAGCATTATTGCTTGACGTTTGACCACCCACGTTCTGGCCAAAAATATTGGTACTGTCACCACCGCGAGGTGCAGTCGGTGCCTGACCAAAAGGTGCTGTATTACCAGCACCGCTATTTGGTGCAAAAGGGTTAGAAGCTACTTTTTTTTTTGCGCTCATTTTACGGAAAATGAAGAAGGCAACAGCAGCAGCAAGAAGGATCCAGATCCAGCCCGGAATACCACCTTTTTCCTCTTCTGCTTGAGCAGCCTGAGCTTCAGATGCTGCTACACTTTGATCATCCGCCAAGGCATTGGCAGCAACTGCACCAATCGCAGCACCGGCTACACCCGCGGCCACCATACCGCCGACACCCGGACCAGATTTTTGCTGGGTTGCAGCACCGGCAACTGGCGCTTGTTGAGCAGGCGCAGTTTGACGAGGTTGTTGATAAGATTGAGTAGGTTGTGCAGAACGTTGCATGCCGTGACTTTTACCGCCACCGGCACGTTTTGCTTCAGCTGCAAAAGGCGCAACCAATAAAACTGCTGTCAAGAGACCTGTGATCAAACCGCGCTGTCGAACTTCCATTCATTTTTCCTATGAGAATAAAACCTGTTTGTACAGTCTATTTATATAGGCTTTGTGTGGAATTTCAATCAAAAATCTGTATTTTTTTGCTCTTTGTACCAAATAGGCCAGTTTACAGTTAGTTGAGTTCATCACTCAGCGCCATCGCCTCGCTTAAGGCTTCATGTAAACGCGCAACTGCAATAATTTGCACGCCTTCAATGGGTTTTTGCGGTGCATTGCCGCGAGGGACAATAATATATTTAAACCCATGTTTAATCGCTTCTTTTAGGCGTTCCTGGCCGTTCGGCACAGGACGAATCTCTCCAGACAGGCCGACTTCACCAAAAACCGCCAGCTGTTGCGGTAAGGCTTTGCCACGAATGCTGGAGGCGCAGGCGAGAAGTACCGCCAGATCCGAACCGGTTTCGGTGATTTTCAACCCACCGACGATATTGACATAAACATCCTGGCCGGAGGTTTGCACACCACCATGCCGATGCATGACTGCAAGGAGCATATTCAAGCGATTCTGATCCAGGCCAAGCGCTACACGTCGTGGTTGGCCATGTGCATCATCGACTAGGGCCTGAACTTCAACCAGGAGCGGGCGCGTACCTTCCCGGCTGATCATTACAATTGAGCCGGGAATCGCTTCATCATAACGGCTTAAAAAGATGGCTGAAGGATTGGAAACTTCGCGTAGACCTTTGTCGGTCATGCCGAACACACCGAGTTCATTAACCGCACCAAAACGGTTTTTGACCGCTCGGATCATCCTGTAACGTGAATCCGACTGGCCTTCAAAATACAGCACACAGTCGACCATATGTTCCAGTACACGTGGGCCGGCCAGTGCGCCTTCTTTGGTTACATGACCGACCAGAAACAAAGACGTACCACTATTTTTGGCAAAACGGGTTAACAGGGCCGCTGATTCACGAATCTGTGAGACACCACCCGGTGCAGATTGCAGGGTTTCGGTATACAGGGTTTGGATCGAGTCCAGAATGGCTACCGCAGGACGTTGCTGGGCCAGTACTTCACAAATACGTTCGACACAGGTTTCTGCCATGACTTTGAGCTGGTCGGTTGGCAGATCCAGACGTTGGGCACGTAAAGCAACCTGAGACAAAGATTCCTCACCGGTCACATACAGGGCCGGATTTTTGGCAGATGCCATGTGCGTGGCTGTTTGTAGCAAGATGGTGGATTTACCAATTCCGGGATCACCGCCGATCAGGACCACCGAACCTGTGACCAGCCCGCCACCCAGAACCCGGTCAAATTCGCTGATCCCGGTCGGTAATCGGGTTTCATGCGATACCGAGACCTGATTTAAAGTGGTGATACTGGACGCCTGACCTGCATATCCACCCCCGATCTTTGGCTGAGCGCGATGGGTAACGGCAGGTGCAATGGTCACTTCAAGCAGGCTGTTCCATTCCCCACATTCTGAACATTGACCGGACCATTTCGGATGATCGGCACCACATTGTTCACAACGATACACACTTTTTGCTTTAGCCATATTTTAAGATGCAGCGATTGAAATTGAATGACAGCATAGCGGTGAATGCTAGCTAAAACCAAGCCTTTCACCTGAAAAATCATGGTTTTTACGACAAGGCTTGTCGTTTTTATTTAGGCTGATGCGGATGTTGTGCATCAACGCTGTCTATAATGCCGGTCTTGTCATGCTGGAATGGAACAGATTTTGTCACACTTGTTGAAACATATTGATGCGATCGCACGTGAAAAAAACCGTGATGTGTTATTTGTGCATTTTGATCATTATGTACATCCAGATCGGAATGCAGACTCGGTTCGCCAAATGTTGATCGGCTGGCTAGAGCAGCAGGGGATTGCCTATATGCCGTGTTTAGGTCTGGATCAAACGGTCCATAGTGAAATCTACCTGGGTGGGCTTTATCTGGATGTACCTTTTGATCTGCATCATAAAACCTATCAAAAACTGAGTCATTATCTGGAAGATGAACAGGGCAATATGAAAATTGAAGGCATTCAGTTCTTTGTTTTATCTTTAGGACTGGCACTGGAGCTTGAATCTGAGCGGGACAAGCTCGCCTGTAGTGGTTTACGTTGCTAAAATTTCATAATGAAAAATGGGAAAACTGAAGTATAAAAAAGCCACGATTTACGTGGCTTTTTTATACTTGGATTGAGTATTTACAAAACTTATCTATTAATACAGCTCACCAGATTTACGTTTTGCAATGAAGTCTTTCGATTCTTTGGCAATGACACCAGACAGTAATAATAATGCGATTAAGTTCGGCACCGCCATGAGGCCGTTAAAGGTATCGGCGAATAGCCAGACCAGATCCAGTGTTGCAATGCAGCCGATAAACACTGAGGCAATATAAATAATGCGATAGGGCAAAACGAATTTTTCGCCAAGTAAATAGCTGGTACATTTTTCGCCATAGTAGCTCCAGCCCAAAATAGTGGAATAAGCGAAGAAAATGATTCCGAAAGTCACCACCCAGCCACCAATACCAGGTAGCAGCTTGTCGAATACACCGATGGTTAATACGGCACCGGTTTGGCCTCCGAATGAATTGCCTGCCATGATATAGCCCATGACCAGAACAATACCGGTGATTGAACAGACAATAATGGTATCAATGAAGGTACCGGTCATAGACACCAGACCTTGACGGGCCGGATGATCGGTTTTTGCCGCTGCGGCCGCAATGGGTGCAGAGCCCATACCCGCTTCGTTGGAGAATACGCCACGTGCTACACCATAACGAATCGCCGCACCAATTGCACCGCCCACTGCGGCCTCTCCAGTAAAGGCATAGGTGAAGATGATTTTAAGCGCAGGAACGACCAGTTCGAGATTATTAAAGATGATAATTAATCCCCCTGCCACATAGCCTATAGCCATAATAGGAACAATCAGTGACGCTGCTCTGGAAATTGATTTAATCCCGCCCAAAATCACCAGTGCCGAAAAAGCGGTGATAATGATACCCGTCATCCAGGTTTCGATGCCCAAGCTGTTTTGCACTGCCAATGCTACGGTATTGGACTGTACGGAGCTGCCGATTCCAAAAGAAGCCAGAGTTCCGAACAAGGCAAAAATCAGCGCCAGCCATTTCCATTTGAGGCCTCGTTCGATGTAGTACATCGGGCCACCGGACATTTCACCTTTCTCATTTTTAATTCGGTATTTGACTGCCAGAACACCTTCACCGTATTTGGTTGCCATACCAAAGAGGGCAGTCATCCACATCCAGAACACAGCCCCTGGACCACCAAGAACACAGGCAGTGGCCACGCCGGCAATATTACCGGTACCAATCGTGGCAGAAAGTGCGGTCATGAGTGAAGCAAATTGGGAAATATCACCTGCGTGGTCTGGGTGCTTGCCAAAGACCTGTTTAAAAGCCAGTGGCAACATGCGGAACTGCCAGAACAATAAACGGAAGGTGAGGAATACCCCGGTACCGACAATCAGTACCAACATATAAGGGCCCCAGACCCAGCCGCTTAAAGTTTCCATTAAACTTTGTAAATTTTGCATAAAATTCTTCTTATGGATCCATGTTTGCGTCGTTCGAGATATTGATTAAAAAGCAATTGCTATGCCAGATGCCTTCATCCTGAGTGCATAAAATGGCTGAATAGTGTTCCATTTTTTACATAATTTTAGGGGTTTGACAAGAAATTACTGAAATCTTGCAGGTCAAAAATAAGGCAGAAATGTGTTTGGAGAGCGATATAAGAAAAATAAATTAACTTCTTCAATTAATCAGGAAATACAAATGATGTGATTTTTATTTTTGTATTCAGCATTTTTTACGTTAATTTGTCGCAAGTAAAATTCGAAGTTGTAATTAATAATGTCAGAAAACTATAACAATTCGTCGGCGGAGCACGATGAATTAAAGCGGAGTCTATCCAACCGGCACCTACAGCTAATTGCCATTGGGGGTGCCATCGGAACCGGCCTGTTTATGGGATCGGGTAAAACCATCAGTCTCGCAGGACCTTCGATTCTGGTGATCTATATGATCATCGGTTTTATGGTCTTTCTGGTGATGCGTGCACTGGGCGAACTGTTACTTTCCAACTTGCAATATAAATCATTTATTGATTTTGCCACGGATCTGATTGGGCCTTGGGCCGGATACTTTGTTGGCTGGACCTACTGGCTGTGCTGGATCACCATCGGGATCGCAGATCTGTCCGCCATCATTTACTATCTGCAATTCTTCAATAATGGCTTGCCCTTTAGTCCTGAAGAGGGGGTAATGATCAGTATTGCCTCGATTGTGTTTATCATAGGCTTGAATCTGGTTACGGTAAAACTGTTTGGTGAAATGGAATTCTGGTTTGCCCTGGTCAAGATTATTGCCATTGTGGTGCTGATTGCCGTCGGCCTCTGGATGATCTTTACAGGATTCACTTCTGATGCTGGAACGGTCGCTTCATTTAGTCATATCTGGGATCATGGCGGGATATTCCCTACAGGTGCCATGGGCTTCCTTGCCGGTTTCCAGATTGCCATCTTTGCCTTTGTCGGGGTGGAGCTGGTGGGGACTACTGCGGCTGAAACCAAAGATCCAGAAAAGAACCTGCCAAAAGCGGTGAATTCTATTCCGATCCGTATCATTATTTTCTATGTTTTGGCATTGCTGATTGTGATGTCAGTGACACCTTGGAACCAGATTGACCCGAATGTTTCGCCCTTTGTAAACCTGTTCAGTCAGGCTGGCATTGCAGCGGCTGCGATTATCATGAATCTGGTGGTGTTGTCCTCGGTAATGTCATCAATGAACAGTGGTGTATTCTCGACCAGCCGTATGCTGTTTGGCCTGTCACGTGAAAAGCAGGCACCGGTGGCTTTTGGTCGCCTGAACCGTCGTGCGGTCCCTGCCAACGCCTTGTATTTCTCAGCGGTATGTTTGTTGTTGGGAGCAGCACTGCAGTATTTTGTTCCAAATACTGTCCGGGCATTTACCTTGGCCACAACTTTGTCCACGATTCTGTTTATCTGTGTCTGGATCATTATTATCTGGAGCTATATCGTGTATTACAAAACACGTCCGGAACTGCATGCCAAATCAACCTTTAAGTTGCCGGGCGGTCTGGTGACATGCTGGATGGTAATTATCTTCTTCCTCAGCATGATTGTGGTCTTGGCACTGGAAGAAGATACCCGCCAGGCCCTGATGGTCAGCCCGATCTGGTTTATTTTGCTCATCATTGGCTATTTTGGCTTCTATAAACAGAAACATAAATAAACCTTATCAATAAAAACGTCAGCGATCTGCTGGCGTTTTTTTTTGTCTAAAGATACTCTCTAGCGTTTAACGCTTGGGTCATGCTGAATGATCGCGTTATACTTCATCGAAACTATTACATTAGGTGGTCAGATGCGCCAAGTCATTTGCTACATCAGTATCTTAGCGACAGGTCTCGTTCTTGCAGGTTGTGGACAGTCAGGTGCTTTGCACTTGCCAAATGATCCGAATTACGACAAGCGGGCCAAGTATCTGCTATACAAAAATACTGAAAATGAGTCCAAAGCGTCCGATGAAGAACGCGAGATACCCATGCCACAACAGTTTGCTGCACCTGCCGATTCAGACGTTAAAACCACACCATAACGCTTTCACAGAAAGGATACCTTCATGAGTTTCACCCGCATTAATGGGGTATTGCACGCTGAGCAATGTTCATTACAACAGCTCGCGGAGCAATTTGGCACACCACTCTACGTTTATTCCAAAGCCACTTTGGAAAAACATTTTTTAGATATGGACCGTGCTTTTAACTTTATCGATCATCAAATCTGTTTTGCGGTAAAGTCCAACTCTAATCTTGCGGTATTGAATGTATTGGCAAAGCAAGGTGCAGGTTTTGATATTGTGACCGGTGGTGAATTGGCCCGTGTGCTAAAAGCCGGTGGTGATGCATCGAAAATTGTATTTTCCGGTTTGGGTAAAACTGAAGCAGATATCAAAAAAGCTTTGGAAGTCGGGATCGCGTGTTTCAACGTAGAATCTTATGCCGAGCTGGATCGTATTCAAAAGGTGGCGGCTGAATTGAATGTCAAAGCACCGATTTCATTGCGCGTGAATCCGGATGTCGATGCCAAAACCCATCCTTATATTTCAACCGGTTTAAAAGAAAATAAATTCGGTATTCCATCGGATAGCGTGTTTGAAACCTATCAATATGCG
The DNA here is from genome assembly GCF_048148385.1 of Acinetobacter sp. 197. Classification (NCBI taxonomy): domain Bacteria; kingdom Pseudomonadati; phylum Pseudomonadota; class Gammaproteobacteria; order Moraxellales; family Moraxellaceae; genus Acinetobacter; species Acinetobacter sp. 197. Next base: position 126,047 of record NZ_JAYWZK010000007.1, on the reverse strand, counting down.
GCATCATTGCCAAATCTGGATGTGGTCGGAATTGACTGCCATATCGGTTCACAGCTGACCGAAACCCAGCCATTTGTCGATGCACTGGATCGGGTCATTGTCATGATTGAGCAGTTAAAAGAGCTGGGCATCCACCTTAAGCACATCGATATTGGTGGCGGTCTGGGCGTGACGTATAAAGATGAAACCCCGCCGTCGGTTGAAGAATATGCCAACGCACTGCGTCCAGCTTTAGAAAAACTGGGCTTGAAGGTGTATATGGAGCCGGGACGCAGTATTTCTGCCAATGCGGGGGTGCTACTGACCAAAGTGGATCTACTCAAACCGACCAGTCACCGCAATTTCGCGATCATTGATGCAGCGATGAATGACCTGATTCGTCCAGCTTTGTATGAAGCATGGATGGACATTCAACCTGTTAGGCCGCGTACTGATGTCGAAAGCAAAAAATGGGATGTCGTGGGTGCCATCTGTGAAACCGGTGATTTCCTGGGTAAAGAGCGCGAGCTTGCGATCAAGGAAGATGATGTGCTGGCAGTGCTTGGTGCGGGTGCATACGGCTTTGTCATGAGTTCAAACTATAACAGCCGTGGCCGTGCTGCTGAGGTGATGGTCGACGCCGATCAGGCGCATCTGATTCGTGAACGTGAAACGATTGAATCCCTCTGGGAACGTGAGCGTTTATTGCCTTAAGGAGTAAATCAGGATGTTATTAGAATTTACCAAGATGCATGGCTTGGGCAATGACTTTATGGTAGTGGACCTGATCAGCCAGCGTGCTTATCTGGATACCCTGACGATTCAACGCCTGGCCAACCGTCACTTTGGGGTCGGTTTTGATCAGTTATTGATCGTTGAGCCGCCTGATATTCCGAGTGCAGATTTTAAATACCGGATTTTTAATGCTGATGGGTCGGAAGTGGAACAATGTGGCAATGGTGTGCGCTGTTTTGCCAAGTTTGTGCATGATCGGCAGTTGACCGCCAAAACCAAAATCAAGGTACAAACCAAGTCAGGTATTGTAGTACCAGAATTGGGCGCGAATGGCTGGGTGCGTGTGAATATGGGCTATCCAAAATTCCTGCCGCAGGAAATTCCATTTGTGGCTGATGCACCGGAAAGCCTGTATGACATCGATCTTGCCGACGGTGAAAAGCTGACGATTGATGTGGTGAATATGGGTAATCCGCATGCGGTGACGATTGTACCGGATGTGATTACTGCAGATGTCGCACGTATTGGTCCGCAGGTCGAGTCCCATGCGCGTTTCCCGGCACGGGTCAATGCCGGATTTATGCAGATTATTGATGAGAAACAGGCACGTTTACGTGTATATGAACGTGGTGTAGGCGAGACCTTGGCCTGTGGTACAGGTGCCTGTGCAGCCGCAGTGTCTGGTATGCGCCGTGGTCTGCTGTCGAGCAAAGTCGAAATCGAACTTGCAGGTGGAAAGTTGCAGATTGAGTGGAAAGAAGGTGATGTGGTCTGGATGACTGGACCAACGGCTACCGTGTATGAAGGTCGTCTTGATTTACGTTACTTCCAGAGCTAGATTTCGTGCCGTTTGAGAAAAAGCACTGTCTGATCGATGGTGCTTTTTTTTATGCTAGGATGGGAAAAACTGTAGAATTTGAATGAGATGAATAAGCTTGTTTTCCTGCCGGGTGCTTCAGGAAGCCAGCACTTTTGGCAGCCATTAAGAGCAGCATTAACCGAATATACAGATCAGCAAGTCATTGCCTATCCAGGCTTTGATGGTGTAGCACCAAATTTAGCTATTCAAAACCTGCATGATCTGCAAGAATTCGTGAAAAAGCAAATTGAAGATGATTCCATTCTAATTGCCCAGTCTATGGGCGGGGTCTTGGCCATTGGGTTGGCACTTAAGCATCCACAGAAAGTCAAAGGGTTGGTATTGTTGGCGACATCTGGTGGTCTGAATTTAAAAACATTTCATTGTGCAGACTGGCGAACAGATTATCGTGAACTGTTTAAAACAGCGCCGGACTGGTTTGAACAAGACCAAACTGAATTTAGCCGCCTTCAGCTCGCAAGTCTGGACGTTCCGATCTTGCTGATCTGGGGCGATCATGATCCTTTAAGCACTGTTCAGCTTGGACAATACTTGGCAGGAATTTTTAAAAATGCAAAATTGCATATTATTAAAGGTGGAGATCATTTCTTTGCTAGCACTCATGCAGATCAGGTTGCAATGCTGATTCAAGATTATCTGGAGCAACTCTAAATGGAGCAAGCAGTGATTGTCCCACCTCAACTCTTGCTCAACATGTGGCTGAAAGAACGTGAAATTCAAAACCAGTCCAAACATACCTTGCAAGCTTATGGGCGTGATGTCTCGGATTTTTTAGAGTTTTGCCAGCGTGAACAGCTCAATTTAAACGATGTGGAAGCCACCGATTTACGCCAGTTTCTGGCTGAGAAAGTCGAACAGCATCAACTGAGTCCCAGCAGCATGCAACGTATGCTTTCAGCCATTCGCCAGTTTATGAAATGGGCCGAGCAGGCTCAGCATATGGCTTTTAATCCTGCGGATGATTTTCAGTTAAAACGTCAATCGCGCCCTTTGCCGGGCATGGTGGATATTGAAACCGTTAACCAGATTATTGATCAGCCTGCGCCTGACAATGAAATACAGCAGCAAATGTGGCTCCGGGACAAAGCGATGTTAGAGTTGCTTTATTCCAGTGGGCTGCGTCTGGCAGAACTGCAAAGCCTGAGAATTAAAGATATTGATTTCAACCGGCAATTATTACGTATTACTGGTAAAGGCAATAAAACCCGGATTGTGCCTTTTGGCTCCAAGGCCAAAGACAGCGTGATGGCCTGGTTGCAAGTCTATCCCTTATGGAATGGTGATTTTGTGCCCGAGGCGAATGTATTTATTACCCAGAAAGGCAATCCGCTTGGTGCAAGACAGATTGAAAACCGGGTTAAATTTCAGGCGCAGCGTGCAGGCGTCAATGTAGATTTACATCCGCATTTGTTAAGACATTGTTTTGCGAGTCACATGTTATCCAATAGCCGGGACTTACGCGCCGTGCAGGAAATGCTGGGACACAGTAATTTAACCACTACGCAAATTTATACCCATGTCGATTTTGATCATCTGGCTCAAATTTATGATCAGGCTCATCCGCGTGCGCAACATAAAGAAGATTGATCATATGCCAGGTTTTAAGGAATAGAGATCATAAAAAATGTATTTTTGGCATAAAACTTTCATATATAAACCTTAAAATGGAATTCAACTGAACATTGGCGTTGGGATTGGCATTTCACTATTGTCTTATTCGTTAAATGCGCCATTTCAGGTATAACAATAAATACTATTTAATATTTAAAATGAAATATTACTGAGCAGAGTCTCAGTATTTGACCGATGGGAGGCAATATGGACACACTGGTAATTGCGGACATAGAACAAAAATATGCACAGTTAAGTGAGGCTCAAAAAGAAATGTTTGCCGGTTATGGTTTGCGGCAAATCAAGCATTTTGTGGACATTAGCTTACCCAATCTTGAAGCGACTTTGCCTGAAGGTGCCATTATTCAAGGCATTAATGCCGATGGTAAAGTTCAGGCATTTAACGCGAGCACCGGACAATACTATTTATGGATTTCTGACCTGCAATGGCAATTGTCGAATCGTGCGACACAGGCAGTCGACTTAAAAGAAGATGCAGTTGCGATTTGGCAAATTTTTGAGTTGGCAAACTATGAACTGGTGGATTTAAGCCATGTGCATCGTGATTTTTTGGCACAAGAAACTCATTAAATGTTCCTACAGCTACCATAATATAAAAAATTAAGACTCGGGCTGTATTCTGGTTTTGCTCAAGAGGAGAGGGTTGTCTTTAAGCATATCAGCACAGGCAACCTCACTTTTATCTTTTAATAAAACTTGCAGCTTAGTTAATTTCAGTCCAGCTTCGGATTAAAGATACTGTTCAGAATTAAAATTAAACCTATGCCAGCGTCGCTACTTGTAATTCATTCTTTTATAGATCTTCTAAAGGCAGCTGGAAACTCTGTTTGATAATCTGGCTGGGTAAATCCGTTTTGACACTGGTAATGCCATTTTTTTTTGTCAGATGAGTCGACTGGAATTTCCGGTAACTTTCCAGATCAGGCACCACGACTTTCAGCATCGCATCACTTTCCCCCAGAATAATGTAGCACTCCATCACCTGAGGCAGTTCTTTCATCGCTTCAATAAAAGTGTCAATGGTTTCAGCATCCTGACCGACCAGCCAGATGCGCGAAAACAGGATCAATTGAAACCCAATTTTTTGTTGATCAACGATAGTAGTGTAATTCTGAATGACACCTGCATCTTCCAGTAATTTTACCCGGCGCAAACAGGATGATGGTGAAAGTCCGATTTCCCGTGCCAGATCATTATTCTGAATACGGCCGTTGGCTTGTAAGTAACGAATGATATTTTTATCAATCCGATCAAGTTTTACCCGCACAGACTTTGTGGATATTTTCATAAATTAGAATAATATTCGAAAAATAAAACTTATTATAGAATAAAAAGAAAGCCAATTTTATAAAAAATCACAGATACTTATTTCATTTTCTGGAGTTTGAAAGGAAAAGGAAATGTCTGTATTTGTACTCTTTGCACTGACCGTGCTTCCCCTGATTTTTACGCCTGGACCCGATATGTTGTTTATCCTGTCTCAAGTGATGGGTAAAGATGCAAAAGCAGGTATGATGGCAACCGTAGGAGTGTGTTGCGGTTATCTGGTGCATTCGATCCTGGTAGCGCTAGGTATTGCAGCCATCATTGTTTCTTTTCCGGTGCTGTTTGAAACTATTCGCTGGCTCGGGATCGCGTATCTGTTGTATCTGGCTTTTGGTTTGCTCAAATCGGTATTCAGTAAAAATGCGCTAAATATTGAGAAAAAAACTTCGTCCAATCCGATTCAAAAAGGATTTTTTACTGCCCTGTTAAATCCAAAAGGTATGCTGATCTATTTTGCAATTTTACCGCAGTTTATTGATAAAGCAGCCAATACAGTGAGCCAGGGTTTGATTCTTTCTTTTATTTTTATCAGTCTTATTTTTGTGGTGTATTGTGGCTTAAGTATTTTATTCAGCAAAATCAGCCAGAAAACTCAAATAGATGAACGTAAACAAAAATGGGTGGATGGAACTTCTGGTGGTTTACTGGCACTTGCAGCAAGCTGGCTCATCATCAATTAATCGGATCCCGAAAAAGTATACTGTTCGCAGTATGCTTTTTTATGATTGAGAAAATTTGAAAAGAAGTAATTACTTTGTCAGAGCCGGATGAATGTACTGGTTTATTATTTATTCAATTTGTCTATATATTGAGTTTAATTCGCTCTCAATATGATTTCTGTCTAAAATGACAAAAGCTGACCTATCTATATTCCGTCCGTTTTGCTTCAAGCGGCTTTAAATCAATTTAAATTTAAAATCATCAATCAAAACTTCTGATGTTATTAATCAGATAAAAAAATAATATAAATCAATGGTTAAATTTTAAGTAAATATCGATAAATTTCATTGTAATAAAACGATAACAATTAATTGTGAACGCATCGTTCAGGGAAAATTACGCATTTTTACAGCTCTTTGTTGAATTGTGACTTGACCGAAATGCCGTACACATTGCAAGATAGGGCACCTAAAAAAATTTAAGTGAAGAGTTACACTAACTTTTCTCAACATTTACATTTGCTAAAACAGCCGAGGATTACATGAAGGCTCTTGTTGCTGTAAAACGTGTGGTTGATGCCAACGTTAAAGTTCGTGTTAAACCGGACAACAGTGGTGTTGACTTAACTAACGTTAAAATGTCAATTAATCCATTCTGTGAAATCGCAGTGGAAGAAGCGGTTCGTTTAAAAGAAAAAGGAACTGTTTCAGAAATCATTGTTGTTTCTATTGGTCCTAAAGAAGCCCAAGAACAAATCCGTTCTGCAATGGCGCTTGGTGCTGACCGCGGTATTCTGGTTGAAGCTGATGACAGCCAACTAGGCGCGCTGGAAGTTGCTAAAATTCTGAAAGGCGTTGTTGATGCTGAACAACCACAATTGATCCTTCTAGGCAAGCAAGCCATTGATGACGACTCTAATCAGGTTGGTCAGATGCTGGGTGCTTTATTGGGTGCAGGTCAGGGTACATTCGCTTCTGAAGTGAAAGTAGACGGCGATAAAGTACAAGTAACACGTGAAATTGACGGTGGTTTACAAACTGTTGAGCTGACACTTCCAGCAATCATTACCACTGACTTACGTTTGAATGAGCCACGTTATGCGGCACTTCCAAACATCATGAAAGCGCGTAAAAAACCGCTTGATACCAAGTCACCTGCAGATTTCGGTGTAACCACTACAACTAAACTGAAAACAGTGAAAGTTGAATCTCCTGCAGAGCGTAAAGCTGGCGTACAAGTGAAGTCTGTAGACGAACTTGTAGAAAAATTGAAAAACGAAGCGAAAGTGATCTAATACAGAAGGATAAAAATCATGAGTATTTTAGTTATCGCTGAGCACGACAACAAAGCATTAAACGCTGCTACTCTAAACGTTGTTGCTGCGGCGCAAAAAATCGGTGGTGATATCACTGTATTGGTGGCTGGTTCTGGCGCTCAGGCAGTTGCTGACCAGGCGGCTAAAGTTGCAGGCGTAAGCAAAGTATTGCTTGCTGATGATGCGGCTTATGCAAATCAGTTAGCGGAAAACGTAGCAAAACTGATTGCAGAATTGGGCAAAGATTATAGCCATATCCTTGCTGCTTCTACCACGACTGGTAAAAACATTTTGCCGCGTGCTGCTGCGCTTCTTGATGTAAGCATGATTACTGACATCATTGCGGTAGATGGTCCTAAGACTTTTAAACGCCCAATCTATGCCGGTAATGCGATTGCGACTGTAGAATCAGGCGAAAACATCGTATTGGCGACTGTTCGTGGTACGGCATTTGATGCTGTAGCTGCGGAAGGTGGTTCTGCTGCGGTTGAAGCTATTGCTTCTACTGGTGATGCCGGTATTTCTAAGTTTATTAACGAAGAAATCGTAAAATCTGAACGTCCTGAACTGACAGCTGCACGTATTGTTGTTTCTGGTGGTCGTGGTGTAGGTTCGGGCGAGAACTATCATAAAATCCTTGATCCGCTAGCTGACAAGCTTGGTGCTGCTCAAGGCGCGTCACGTGCTGCAGTAGATGCCGGCTTCGTACCAAACGATATGCAAGTGGGTCAAACTGGTAAAATCGTTGCACCTGACCTGTACATCGCTGTCGGTATTTCTGGTGCGATTCAGCATTTGGCTGGTATGAAAGAGTCTAAAGTGATCGTTGCGATCAACAAAGATGAAGAAGCACCAATTAACGCAGTTGCTGACTACTGGTTAGTAGGTGACTTGAATGCTGTTATTCCTGAATTGGTTTCTAAAATCTAATTTCTGAATTAGCTTCAAAAAAACGCTTTTGTGCGAATAGTGAAAGTAATCTTTTACTGTTTTGTGCAAGGGCGTTTTTTATTGATTTTTTAAAAATACTCGGCAGTCGAAACTAGAGTATGTCATTTGGATGAAAAGTGATAAAATCCCGGTTTGATTTTTCTCCTGTTTCTCATCATGTCCTTTTCTAAAACCGCACATATCCTGTTCATTAGTTTCCTGCTGATCGCGCTTTATCTGGGGATCTGTATTCATACCGCCTTGAATGCACCGATTCCGGTGACCCAGTATTTGTTTAGTGAATCAGGTGCTTTTGAAGTTATGAGCCCATGGCTCTGGTACTTGCTGGCAGTGCTATGTTTGCTGAATGTTGAAATCAAGCCTGATACCCGGGTGTTTGCAGCTTTAGCGGCAGTATTGCTGGGGTTACGGGAAATGGATTTTCACAAGCGCCTGTTCGACATCAGCTTCATCAAAACGAATTTCTATCGCAGCGCTGAAATTCCGCTAATGGATAAGCTGCTTGGATTTATTTTGTTGCTCGGAATTATTTTTGTCTTTCTGGTGCTGGCGAAAAAACTGGTACAAACCGTACGAAGTATGAAAGATTCCTTAAATATTGCACATTTTTTTATCTTTCTTACCATTGCCTGTGGTGGACTGAGCAAGATGCTGGATCGTACGACCTCAACCCTGAAAGAAGAGTTTGGAATCGAGTTGCTAAAACATAGTCAAGTCATGATTATGACGATCGAGGAAGGGGTGGAGATGTTGTTGCCAATTCTATTGATTGTTGCAGTTTTAAGCTACCGTAGAGTATTGAATCAGCCTCACTAAAAAACATATAAAAAAACGCTAAAGATACGCCAGTAAATTGGCGTATCTTTTTTTGTATTATTCTATTTTTGCACAATTTAAAGATTAAAAAGAAGTGGATCGGACTGACTGATTTTTGCTTTTTAAATAATAAGAAAATGATCACTAAAATGAAGATAATTAACAAGGTTAAGCCGAATATTTCGACACAAAAATACAAGTGTGTATGCTATAATTTAGGGCTGTATTTTAGTTTTTAACTCAGTCGTTTGAGTTAATGATTTTGCTAGTTTTACGACATATAAATACAAGCCAAAATTGGCTTGTAGAATAAGGAGTATGCATGAGCGTATCGGAAATTAGACCGATTGCCATTGAGGATGAACTTAAAAGCTCATATCTCGATTATGCGATGAGCGTGATTGTGTCACGTGCATTGCCCGATGTACGAGATGGTTTGAAACCTGTTCATCGTCGTGTGCTTTTCGCAATGCACGAATTAGGCAATGACTATAACAAAGCTTATAAAAAGTCTGCACGTGTAGTCGGTGACGTCATCGGTAAATATCACCCGCATGGTGACTCTGCCGTATATGAAACGATTGTACGAATGGCGCAAGATTTCAGCTTGCGTTACCAGTTGGTAGATGGCCAGGGTAACTTTGGCTCAGTCGATGGCGATAGCGCAGCAGCGATGCGTTATACCGAAGTGCGTATGCGTAAACTGACCCACGAACTGTTAGCGGATCTTGAAAAAGATACCGTCGAGTGGGAAGACAACTACGATGGCTCTGAGCGTATTCCTCAGGTCATGCCAACCCGTGTTCCGAACTTGTTGATTAACGGTGTGACCGGTATTGCAGTCGGTATGGCGACCAATATGGCGCCGCATAACATGACTGAAGTGGTGAATGCATGTCTGGCCTATGCCAATGATCCCCAGATCAGTATTGAAGGGTTGATGGAACATATTTCTGGTCCGGATTTTCCGACAGGCGGCATCATTTACGGTAAATCAGGTATCGTCGATGCTTACCGTACCGGTAAGGGCCGTTTGCATATCCGTGGGAAGTACCATTTCGAAGAAGATCCGAAGAATGGCCGCACCACGATTGTCTTCACTGAAATTCCGTATCAGGTCAATAAAGCAAAAACTATTGAGCGCATTGCTGAACTGGTCAAAGAGAAAAAGCTCGAAGGCATTTCAGAGCTTCGTGATGAGTCTGACAAAGACGGTATGCGTATCGCGATTGACCTGAAGCGCGGTGAAAACGCAGAAGTGATCGTGAACAACCTGTTCCAGAACACGCAACTTGAAAACTCTTTCAGCATCAACATGGTCTGTCTGGACAATGGCCAGCCGAAGTTGATGAACCTGAAAGACATCATTGCGGCATTTATCCGTCACCGTCAGGAAGTGGTCACCCGCCGTACCATGTTCGAATTACGCAAAGCGCGTGAACGTGGTCATATCTTGGAAGGTTTGACAGTTGCACTTGCCAATATCGATCAGATTATTGAAACCATCAAAACATCTGCAAACCCGGCTGAGGCGCGTGAGCGTTTACAAGCGGGCGAGTGGGCAGCAGGTGGTGTAGCAGCTTTACTTGAAAAAGCCGGTGCTGTTTCTGTACGTCCTGACGAAATTGAAGGCGAAGATCCTAGCCGTCCATTCGGTATTGATGGCGATGTATATCGCTTATCACCGACGCAAGTTAACGCGATTATGGAACTGCGTCTACATCGCTTGACTGGCCTTGAGCAAGATAAACTTCAAGCTGAATATTCTGAAATTCTTGCGCAGATTGCTGAATACACGGCTATCTTGAATGACTTTAACTTATTGATGAACGTGATTCGTGAAGAGCTAGCCTTGATTCTGCAGCAGTATGGCGATGCTCGTAAAACGTCAATTGTCGAGTCACGTATCGATTTCTCTCGTGAAGATCTGATTCCTGAAGAGCAAATGGTGCTGACGGTTTCAAAAACAGGTTATGCAAAAACTCAACCATTGTCTGACTACGCTGCACAGCGTCGTGGTGGCCGTGGCAAGTCTGCAACCAGCATGAAAGAAGATGATTACATCCAGCATATGGTGGTCACTTCGAATCATGCAACCGTGCTTTGCTTCACCAATGTCGGTAAGGTTTACCGTCTGAAAGTCTACGAAGTGCCACAAGCCTCACGTGGTGCCAAAGGCCGTCCAATGGTGAACTTGTTGCCACTAGACGAAAACGAGACGATTACAGCCATCTTGCCTGTGATTGATGCACCGAAGAAATTTAAAGAACGTCTGGCGGACTTCAAGGCATTTGTAAAAGCAAATGCAGCACAATTGCAAAGTAATGAAGTGATCAATAGTCATTTTGCTGCACTTGAAGCTGCATTGGCTGAATCTGAAGATGGCGCAGATGATATTTCTGATGCACTTCGTGCGCAGCTGAAAGAGTTAGGACAAGCACTTTCAACAACTGATCTTGATGATGACATCATCAATGAGTTTGTACAGCAGGTGGAAGCTGTACGTAAGAATTTCTATGTGTTTATGGCAACCGAATACGGTACGATTAAACGTGTAGAGCTTGAACAGTTCTCGAATGTTCGTTCAAACGGTTTACGTGCGATTGAACTTAATGGTGATGACACCCTGATTGGTGTGGCGATTACTGACGGCGAACAGCAAATCATGTTGTTCTCAAACGAAGGTAAAGCCATTCGCTTCGCAGAAACTGACGTGCGTTCAATGGGTCGTTCGGCCAAAGGTGTACGTGGTATGCGTGTGACCATTGGTGCAGCAGCGCAGCTTGAAGATCAGGACGATAATGACGTTGATTCTGATGATGAAGATGGTTCAGATTCAGCAATTGTCAGCCGTATTGTGTCACTGGTAGTTGTGCCTGAAACAGGTGAAGTACTGTGTGCTTCTGAACATGGTTACGGTAAACGTACCCCAGTAGATGACTTCCCAACCAAAAAACGTGGCGGTAAAGGTGTTATTGCACTAAAAACTTCTGAGCGTAATGGTCAGTTAGTCGGTGCAGTGGCAATTGATGCGACTAAAGAATTGATGCTGATCTCTAATGGCGGTACGCTGGTTCGTACACGTGCATCAGAGGTTGCGCAAACAGGTCGTAATGCACAAGGTGTTCGTCTGATCCGTTTAGGTAATGACGAATTGCTGGTGGGTGTAGTTTCTATTGAAGCTGTGGAAGAAGACGAGTTTGTTGAAGCGATTGAAGGTGAAGACGCTTTAGTGGCAGAAACAAATTTAGTGACTGAAGCTGAACAGCTTGAAAAAGACGGTGAAAATTCAGTAGAAGAATAATTTTCCTACTGATAAAAAGGGCGCTTCGGCGTCCTTTTTTATAAACCTTGACGAGATAGAGGTAAGCGATGAAAACCAAATTAATGTCATTAGCAGCAGTGCTTGCATTGACTGGCTGTAATTCAATGGAGAATATTCCAAATCCGAGTCCTGAGCAGGAAAAGGCGGCACAGCTGGCTTATGAGGATTTGCGTGACGGGAAGTATGATGAGTTTCTGGATCAACTCGAACCACAATTACAGGCTTATTTTAAGGACAATGAAAAGTTGATGAAACGCTTTTCACGTTCAATTCCTCAAGGTGAATACAAGTCTAAAACCTTAATGACCAAGCAGATTGAAGAAGCGACCAATCAGCCGAGCCAGTATAAGGTCAGCTATGAAATTGCTTATCCGAATAATCTGGTTCAGTATGATGTGAGTTTTGACAAGCCGAATGGCAGCGCCAAGATCCGTAATTTTAATATTCAAGTGTTTGGCGAATCCAATCCTTAAATCTGAACAGGCCTTAATGGTGATGCCGGTCAGTTTTTAGGAAGCTGAATCAGGCGTTGATAGCCCAGCAAGAAACACAAGCTACCGAATACTCCAAGATAAATTAGTTTTGATACCACTAGTGCGGTAGGAACTCCCATCTGGTTAAGCTGAATGAACATCTGCACAATTTGGGTAGAGGGCAGGATTTCGGCCAGGATTTGCATCCAGACTGGCATAGAAGAGTGGGGCCATGCGATACCCGAGAGTAAGAACAGAGGAATTGAAGTAAATACAATCACATGGCCTGCCCGTTCTGGCATATCCAGAAAGCTGGCGAGCAACCAGGTCATACCAATAATACAGTAGATAAATACTGGAACGGCAATGAGCATGCCGATAAAATTACCGCCACGCGGATAATCAAATAACCAGAATGTAAAACCGAATAAATAAAGACAGCCCAGACAACCGATCGTAAAGATTGCCAGACAGATCCCGATAAAAGCATTGCGGTTTAACTCTACTTTTCTTTCCCGGTACATCAAAATCAGCATGCTCAAACCTAATAAAATAGTTTGATGAATAATTAAGGGGGCAACTGCAGGAAATACATAACTGCCATAACCAGACAAAGTATTAAACAGGGGAATCTGATGTACGGAGAGTGCAGGAGAAAACTCCGATATATGTTCAAATTGTGCAATGTAGTCAGATAGGGTTTGCTCAACTGAAGCAGCCAGGCCCAGACCAATCTGTTTGGTCGCCAAAAAGTTTGCAGCATTTAAATAGAGACCAATTCCTCCAGATTCACCGTGGATCACAGCTTCAGATAAATTGCCCGGCAGCAGTAAAATTCCGTCTGCCTGTTCAGATTCGACCCATTGCTTGGCTTCCGCGAAATTGCCTGTAATTGCTTTGACATTGACATTTGGGCTTTCCTGCACTTTTTGGATGATCCGCGTGCTTAAATTGCTTTGCTCTTCGTCGACAATAATAATGGGCAAGGATTCTGCTGTCTGAGCCTTATATGCAGTAGGATAAAAAAAACTGTAAAACAGTACAGAAAGAATCAGGGTGGTAAGAATACTTTCGTGCGAAACAATATCTTTAAAGCTGTGCAGATAATAAGACCAGCAGGATTTCATTGGACTATTCCTTTAGCAACTCTTTTTAAAAAAAGATAGGCTAGCAGGGCAAAGATCACGACAAACATGAGCAGGATAAATAAGGGCTGTAGTGAAATATTAACGGGACTACCCATCACCCACTGTTCGGTCTGTAACCTGGCATAGGAAGTATAGGGAATAATGTGAGCCCAGAAATGGGTAAATAAGGGTGCATTATTTAAGGGAAGCGTTACCCCTGCAAAACTTAAAGATGAGCCACCATATACTGCAATAAAACCGAACGATTTGGTCAAATCTTTGGTTACAAGTACGATCACGCTACTCAAGAACGCATAGGCACTATAAAACAGCAACTGCGCCAATAAAATCAGACCAAGAGAGCCAGCTATAAACCAGCCGCGGATCTGAATCAGCCAGAACATCCATATCCAGGTCCATATGCTAAAAATAGCTACATAAACCAGATTTTTCGATAGTAAAGCCATCCAGAGTGACTGATGGCTAATCCAGTCTTGTAAGGTTCGCCGTTTGAGTTCCTGACCCACTGAAAATGCCACGCAACAACAGAGCAGTAAATGTAGAACTGCCGGAATCACAAAAGGTTCTAAATAAAATTCATAGTCAAGATCTGGATTATATAGCGGAGATAATTTGATCTGGGGGATGGGGAAGTCGAGATAAGGCAGCCGGTTTTCCAGATAATGCTTTCCTAAAAAATCAGCTATGGCTTCAATAGTGCTGATCAGCATGGCAGATGAAATAGTATTACCAATACTAAAATAACTCTGATTATAAACAATACTGATGCCCGCATCCTGAGCACGAACCAGACGTTGCTCGGCACCCTGCGGAATATGAATATAGCCCCAAATTTTATTTTTATTTAGCAGAAGTTCAGCTTCTTCAGTTTGTCCAGTGACAAGATCTACTTTAAGTGTCTGATTAAGTGAAATATAGGTATTAATATTCTGACTGAGTGCACTTCGGTCCTGATCAATAATCGCAATAGGTAAATGCTCAGGTTTACCCTGAAGAAACATACTACTGAATATAATAATGACGAAGGCAGGCGCAAGCGTGACCAGACAGAGATCCCATTTTTCCCGGAGCAGATAATGCAGTTCGCGCCCTATCCCCCTCCACATCAGGAACCCTCTTTTAATTTAAACAAGACGCTCATGCCAACTTTAAGTCCGGGTATGGCAGGTACAGGAACAAGATGGACTTTAAAGCTTCTGATATCGTACCCACCAGTCTGACGTGTCGTTTTAATGGTCGCAAATTCACCTTCAGCACTGATATTCTGGATTCGGAATTCAGATTTCTTATCCAAGGCTGGAATATAACCTTCAATTGTGGTCATGTGCTGGAATGGCACATACTGGTCTTCGCGAATATTCAGACTCACACGCATATCATCTTTAATCAGGCTCACCACAGGGACCGCAGTTGCTACCAGTTCTGACACTTCGCCATAGGTTTTAGAGACCGTGCCATCGATTGGAGCAAGCAGTTTTGTTTCTGCGACCAGTGAATTGGCTTCTTCCAGTGCAGCCCGAGCAATTTCCACTTGTGCATCCGCAGAGGTTTTCTGTTGCGGAGTGCTGCCCCGGTTAGCGCGTAGATACTGTTGATAGGCTGCTTCGGTCATTTGGGCAGCAGACTGACTGGCAGCGTAAAGTTCATCACGACGTTGGCGGGAAATGACGCCTTCTTTAAACAGATTCTCACCACGTTGAAAGGAAACTTTGGCTAAATTCTGTTGGGCTTTTAACGCTTGCCAGTTGGCATACAGGCTAGCGATATTCTCCTCTTGAGAACCCCGATCAACAGTCGACTGTAAGGCCAAGGCAGATTGTAGGGCAGCAGCAGCCTGCTGTTTTTTGGTTTCCACTTCCGGACTATATAAGCGGACAAGAATCTGACCTTTCTTGACATGCTGGCCTTCCTTTACATAGATTTCTTCAATCCGGCTAGGTACCTTGGTGGCGACCTGTATCGTTTCCGCTTCTACCTGTCCCTGTAATTCAAGTGTCGTCGGGTGATAGCTTTTCCATAAACCAAAGGCAATGACGGCCAGTAAAACAGGTATTGCCGCCAGTAACAGATATTTTATGGGTTTAGAAAGTCCAGAGGATGATTCATGCTCTGCAGAAGTTGCAGCGTTTTTTTCTTCTACCGATTCGGACTCAAGCTGTGAGGTAGAAGGGCTACTTTTATTGTTTGAGGAGACTGAGCCATTCACAGGATCATCTGATTTTTGATCTTCGTTCATGTCTGTCTCCATTAGCGAATATAGTGAGTATTGGTATGTTGAATATAGTTAGAAAACTCGTTAATCGAGCCATAACTTTGTAAAAGGGTGGCGAGGGACATGACATATTTATAGGCATTCAAGGCAGTTTCTGCTTTTAATCCACTCAATATATTCTGTGCATCAATGACCTGTGTCGCCGTACCCATATCTTCTTTAAAGGATAATTGCTGGATACGTAGATTTTCTTGGGCTGCCTTCATATTTTGTGCCAAAAGCGTATCGCTCTGCTGCGCACTCACTGCTTCGCTATAGGATTTGTAAATCAGGTTTTCAATTTCTTGCTGAGTACGTGCAGTGAGCAGTTCAGCAGCATAACGTTTAAGTTCAGCAGCCTGAATGTTTTTGTTTTTATCAATCCCGGAAAACAGGTTATAACGGGCAGCCACACCTACAATCCAGTTTTCCTTACGATCCAGACTGTATTCTCCAAAAGCAAAGACACTCGGTTTTTTTGCCGCTTCCTGAATTTTTACATTGGTTTGTGCCAATTGAGTATCTAACTGCATTTTTTGAATTAATGGCGAGTTTTGGCTGAAAGTCTTCAGCAAATGATTTAAATCCTGAGATTCGGTCTTATTCACAAATAAAGGCGTGGTCAGTTCAGTCAGGTTGCTTTGCTGAAGCAGGTTATTCAGCTGAAATAGACTCGCATTTAGATTGGCCTGAGTATTTTGCTGGGCACGTTCGGCATCATTGCGTGCCACTTCAAACTGCATGCGCTGGCCTTTGCTGATAAAGCCCTGCTGTTGCATTTTTAAGGCATTCTGATAATGCTGCTGCATGGCATTCAGGTTGAATACAGCCGCTGCATGAAGCTGTTTTTGAAGTTGAACATTAAAATAACTCTGAATGAGTTCAAAACGCTGTATATCTTGCTGTTCTTTGTTGTTTAGCGCACTACGGTTCGCCTGAATGTTGGCCACTTCCTTGGTATTGGCAGTCAGGCCTCCTGTATAAATAGGCATGATGACTGACACTGTAGGGCGAATGACCTGATCTTCAAGGACTACATTGGAGGTGTCCGGAATCAGGCCGACGCCGCTATGAATAGCATTGTTGACTCCTTCCTGAAGAGGGCCGGTAATGTCAGGAGGAAGTACGTTCCCAAGATTATCTTCCCACTGGTTGATCTGCCCCGTGACACCTTGGGACAGTACATTTTCCAGATTGTTTTTAAACTGCTTCAGGGGAATATCTACTTCACTGTGGAAAGCATAGGCACGAACATTGAGATCGACACGAGGCAATCCCAAACCTTTGCTGGCTTCAGCTTCAAGTTGCGAGGCCTGTTCCAGACTTTGATAGGCCTGACTACTATAAGAAGACTGTAATAATTGTTTTTCGGCTTCTTGAAAACTCAAGGCTTGGGCATATAAATTCAGACTCGTACACAACAGTCCTGAAAATAATCCGCACCCCAAAAATAATCTGCTTATATCGTTTATCGTATTCATGAAAGCAAGTTGCCAATTTGAATAAAGTGAAATTTATTTACTGACATTATAAATCAGTGCCTTATAGCTCAGTCAGTGGTATGGTTGTAATATTGTTTATTTTACAGTTGTCTAGGAAAAGTGCAGGTTAGTAGGACCTGAATTAATGTGTTGCTAAACTTTTTAAAATTACCATGATTGATATAAAACGCTCATTACTACTATTTGGCCAGTTTTGCTGAGTTACAGGTTTAACATGCGCAATAGCCAATCTGAAACGATGAACGAAATGATCCATTTTTATCTCACTCATGATTTTCTAATTATTGTGGTTTTATCATAATAGTTTTATTTTTAAACTCAAACATTTAATTAAAATATGCATCATCAGCAGGATTATTCTTATAAATGGTCAACTTATCTTATGAATCTACATTGTTTTTTTGACTGTAATTACAGTTTTGTATTGAAATAATTTTGTGCAAGACCCTGCCAGATATGGTTAAATGCCATCATTTGATTGTGTTTCACTCTGAAAGGAAAAATCATGCGCGCGTACAACTTCTGTGCTGGTCCTGCTGCATTACCGACTGCCGTACTTGAAAAAGCTCAAGCTGAAATGCTCGACTGGCATGGCAAAGGTCTTTCGATCATGGAAATGAGCCACCGTAGTGCAGACTATGTTGCTGTTGCTGAAAAAGCGGAAGCAGACCTACGTAAACTCATGAACATTCCTGAGAACTACAAAGTATTGTTCTTGCAGGGTGGTGCATCACTACAATTCTCGGCAATTCCATTAAACTTGCTCGGCAAAAATAACAAGGCAGACTATATCGATACTGGTATCTGGTCTGAAAAAGCCTTGAAAGAAGCGCAACGTTATGGCGATATCAATGTTGTAAAAGCCGGTATTAAAATTGAGGGCAAACATGCTATCAGCGCACAAAGTGAATGGAACCTGTCTGCAGATGCTGCCTATGTGCACTATGCGGATAACGAAACCATTGGCGGTTTGCAATTCGCATCTATTCCCGAAACAGACAAGCCTCTAGTTTGCGACTATTCATCTAGCATTTTATCTGCACCACTGGACGTATCGAAATTTGGTGTGATTTATGCAGGTGCACAAAAGAATATCGGGCCTGCCGGCTTAACACTTGTGATCATTCGCGAAGATTTACTTGATCAGGCCAAACCTGAAATTCCAAGCATCCTAAGATATGCAGATCAGGCGAAAAACGGTTCAATGGTGAATACACCATCGACCTATGCATGGTACTTATCGGGGCTGGTATTCGAGTGGTTGCTGGACAATGGCGGTGTAGAGGCCATCCACAAAGTGAACCTTGAAAAAGCTAACTTACTTTATGGTTATATTGATCAAAGCGATTTCTACGCTAATCCAATCGCAAAAGCGAACCGTTCGATTATGAACGTGCCATTTACCTTGGCCAATGCAGAGCTAGAGAAACAGTTCCTGAAAGAAGCCGAAGCACAGCATTTATTGAATCTTGCCGGTCACCGTTCAGTAGGTGGTATGCGTGCCAGTATTTATAACGCTGTTCCACTTGAAGGCGTACAGGCACTGGTGAATTTTATGGATGACTTTGCCAAACGCAATGGTTGATTCATGAAACGGAAAAACCCAGCATATGCTGGGTTTTTTATGAATTGAATTACTTTAGAAAATAAAAGTATGCAGGATGAATCCGCAGATGATCATCCCCAACATGAAAAAAAGGCACGACATCATATCAATATTGTAGCGAGAGCTAAGATGATGCTCGGCCTGTTGTAATGTTTCTTCTTGCACGATTTTCATAGATATTTATTGTCCGATCTATTTATCGTTAATACTATTTGTTGTGAGTATTTTTATCATAAAAAATTGATTAAATAAAGTACATTCTTGATTAAAGGTCATAAAGTTTCAATTTTTTTAAAATGTCAGATTTGCACGACAATAAATTATATTGATGATAAATCAATTGCTTATTTTTACGGAATTTTAAAGGTTATTTAAAGATTTAAAATAAGTTATTTGAATTTAAAAATGTGGATAACCGGATTTTTAATCAGTTTAAATAACGGACAGATAAACGAGTAAATCTGTATAAAAAATAGTCAGAAATTAAAGTGACAAATAAAAATATAAATAGATTAAAAGAAGATACGCATCTAAATGAGTATCTCCCTTATAGAGTGAATTCAGGTTACTTTGCTATAGATACTGGCCTGGATCCATAAGTTGCCACGGATATACTGGCCAATTTCAAAATTCTTATACTCTGCGTTGCGTGTTGCAATGCGGATCAGGGTTGCAGGCTGGCCTTCATCATGAATCAGGGTGACATCATACAGGGTATAGTCCTGATCCATAAACTGCATGCTAGTTTTACCGACGATATTGCCCTGGAACCAGGCTTCATCTTCCTGTCCCAGGGTTTCGCCATAAAGATAGGCCACCATTTTAGAAAAATCTACAGTGACAGGTTCTTTATCTTCTTCTGATTGCGGCTGCCAGGCATCAATCTGTTCCTGCAAATTATCAGGGGCTATGCCATTATTGCCAGCCAGAATAGCATTCAAGGCACGGTGATGTTTGATCGAAGCCGGATCATCAACCACCAGATGCTCATGATCTGAGACTGCTTCAAGTTCATAGGCCCAGGCATTCAGGTTTACCACATAGAGCTGATCTTTTTCATAACAGAGATGATTAACGCTATACAGGTTATCGAAAGCATAAATAATGTTGTCAGCACCCAGATTCAAGCGTAATACAGCTTGAGTATTGGATTTACAGCTAATAATCCGGTCAATCGTAGCTTTCACCTGATAAGGGCTATCAAAGCAGGGGAATGCAGTTTTTACGGCTTGAGGTTTATTATTTTCAACGGCAATCACTTGACTTAATTGTACTGGTGCTTTGCTCGGTCCCTGGATCAGCCAGGTCTCTGTATCCATATCACTTTCTTGTGTACAAAGGCCCATCGGCATGACCGGCGCATCAAGAGCTTTGCCTAACCACTGGGGTACATCTGTGCCAGGGTTGTCGGTGAGCAAGGTCCAGTGTTCGACATGACTACCGAAATTTTGATCATCAATGGTGATGATCTCTGGGCTATTCTGATTTTTCATATGCACAATTGATCTTGGATGATATATCTGTAGTTAATCGAGGGTCATTGCAATTTTTCAAGTCAATTGAATGAATTTTAAAATTAAAATAAGCATCTGGTGAATTCAAGCTTTTCCCATATGAATTACAACAGTTTTACCAATCATATACTTATTTAAAATATACAAGCCAGATCTCAGGAAAATGAAGTGATTTAATCATCAACCTGACCCTTCCAATTTGCTAGAATAACCATGATTTATACTTTAATGGAAAGCCCTGTGTTGCCATTTAAACTTTGGGTCGATGCCGATGCACTGCCCCGTATTCTGCGAGATGTAATTATTCGTGCTTCGGACCGCTATCAGCTTGAAGTCACTTTTGTGGCCAACCAGCCGGTAGGTATTACACCTTCGGTGAGGATTAATTCGATTCAGGTGATGAGCGGAGCAGATGCTGCAGATAAGGAAATTATTTCGCGCATGAAAGAGCACGATATCGTCATGACCCAAGATATTCCCTTGGCTGCAGAAGTGATTGAAAAAGGCGGAATTGCGATTCATCCCCGGGGGGAAATTTATACCACCGACAATGTCAAAGCGCGTTTACATCTGCGTGATTTTATGGACAGCTTGCGCGGCGCTGGCGTGCAGACTGGCGGTCCGCCACCGATTTCAGAACGGGATAAACGCGAATTTTCCAGCGCACTCGATCAGACCATCCAAAAACAAAAACGCAAAACTTCTGCACTTTAAGCCTTATTCAGAGTGACTCACATGCCCACACAAACCAATATGATTGCCACCTATCTTCTATTGGTTTTTATCTGGGCAACGACGCCACTTGCGATTGTCTGGAGTGTGACAGACCTGCATCCGCTCTGGGCCTTGGCATTACGCTTTTTTCTGGCTTTGCCTTTTGCATTTGCTCTATTGTGGCTGTTTAAAACCCGTTTTCCCTTAGATAAATTATCCATGCACAGTTATCTGGCTGGTGCATGCAGTTTTATCGGATCACAGATTTTCACTTATCTTGCAACCGACTATTTGAGTTCAGGTATTATCGCCTTGATGTTCGGTCTGGCACCAATCATGACCGGATTAATTGGCCGCTTTGTGTTTCAGCTCAAGCTGTATGCTTCACAGTGGAGTGGTATGGCGATTGCCTTGCTGGGCCTGGGGATTATCTGTGTCGGCGGGAAGGATCAGCATATTCAGCCGATCGGGATTGGCCTGATGTTGCTCAGTGTTTTTATTTACTGTGCTTCTATGTTCTGGGTGAAAAAAGTCAATGCCCCTTTAGAGCCTATGGCGCAGGCTGCCGGCTCTATTGCGGTTTCAGCGGGCATGGCCTGTGCCATGTTGCCATTTATCTGGCAATTTGCACCGACCCAGATTCCGCAGGCTAAGTCGCTGATTGGACTTGGTTATGCTGTCATCATGGCTTCCTTAATTGCTATGTTCTGCTATTTTAAGCTGGTACAGAAAATCAAGGCGACGACTTTGTCATTGACCACCGTGTTGACGCCGATGCTGGCATTAGTTGTCGGCGTGATTTTAAATAGCGAGAAATTATCGGGTGGAGCGGCCTTGGGTATAGTCATCTTACTGGCTGGTTTGTTGCTATATTTTTCCAGAGAAATTAAAGCGAGCTATAATGCTCGCCTTACATCGTCTCATCGTACTGACTAAAGTAACTGACCTGATGATTTAAGCGAGGTGAGCTTTGACGCATTCGCCCAGCTTGACGCGGTCTTGCGGATGCATGGTAATAAAATAAGCACCGATCCGATATTTGCCATTTTCTTCTTCACGACTGTAAACCACCTGGGCAGTGACAGCAATATGGAAGAAATTTTCTGGATGGCTTAAAGTCACATGCAGATAGGTGCCTTCAGCGATAGGGCGGTCATTAAAAAAGCTAAAACCGGTTTCTGAAAAATTCACCTGTTCTGGCACAGGTAACATGCTTTGTACAATTGCGTCATACAAAGACCCGGTAATAAGGTTTAATTTTTGATTAAATAAGGATAAGATCCGAGCAATTTGTTGATCTTTTTCAGATAATTGTTCTAATTCGTAGTTAACCGCATGATCAAATTGATCTAGTTCTGCAAGTAGTAGAAAATAGCGGGGCAAGACGAAATTAGGATCGTAAGGATCATTCAAGGCAACATCATCGGAAATAATCTGATAATTAATTCGTAAGGCAGCATCGATTCGAGACATGACGCGTCTTTCCGCAAATCCGTTTGGATGCTGTACATTTTCCATAATTTATTACCTCGGACTAGATGGTTATGTTCAAACCAATCTCGCTGTATATAGGGTTGAAATATACTCGCGCACGGCGTAGTAACCACTTCATTTCTTTTATCGCATTGGTCTCAATGATCGGCCTCACACTCGGTGTGGCAGTTCTCATTACAGTCTTGTCTGTGATGAATGGTTTTGACCGAGAATTAAAGAATCGTGTCTTAGGAATGATTCCCCAAGCGACTGTTTCCTCAACACAAATTTTAACAAATTGGCCAGAACTTGCAAAGCAAATTGAAGGACATAAACATGTCCAGGGGGTTGCACCTTTTACCCAGTTACAAGGAATGCTGACTGCCCAAGGCCAGGTTGCCGGCATTATGGTCAGCGGGATTGAGCCCGAGTATGAGAAAAAAGTATCAATCATACAAAACCATATGGTTGAGGGCAGTATTGACAGCCTGAAAAAAGGTGAATTCGGTATTGTTTTGGGCAAGCAAATGACTGATGCCATGGGCGTCGGTTTAAACGACAATATTACCTTGGTTCTGCCAGAAGCGACTCCTTCACCAGCCGGTGTCGTCCCGCGTTTTAAACGTTTTAAAGTGGTGGGAATTTTCAGTATTGGGGCTGAAGTTGACTCGATGATGGGTTATATCGCTTTAAATGATGCGTCAACTTTACTACGTCTGCCGGATGGTGCGCAGGGGGTGCGTCTGAAACTGGATGATATTTTCCTGGCACCACAAGTGTCTCAGGAAATCGTGCGCGATTTACCGGCGAATTTTTATGCTTCGGACTGGACTTATACCCATGGTAATCTGTTCAGCGCGATTCAGATGGAAAAGGCCATGGTCAGCCTGCTTTTATTCCTGATTGTGCTGGTAGCGGCCTTTAATATTGTGTCTTCACTGGTGATGGTGGTGACGGATAAGAAATCGGACATTGCTATTTTACGGACTTTGGGTGCTTCACCTGCCACGATTACCAAAATCTTTATGGTACAAGGTACCGTGATTGGGGTGATTGGCACTTGCGCAGGGGCAATCCTCGGAATTATTGCAGCAACCAGTATCAGTAGCTTTATTGGCTGGCTCAACAATACTTTCGGTCTGAATATGTTTGATGCCTATTTTATTAACTATCTACCTTCTTATCTGCGCTGGCAGGATGTTCTGGTGATTGTTGGTTTATCACTGGCCTTAAGTTTTGTCGCAACGATTTACCCCGCTTTACGTGCAGCAAAAATTCAACCGGCAGAGGCTTTGCGTTATGAGTAATCTGATTTTAGATGCCCAGAATATTCACAAGTCCTTTACCGATGGTAAAGCCACGGTTGAGGTGATTCGTGGCTTGTCGCTACAGGTAAAAGCAGGCGAGTTTGTCTCGATTGTTGGTTCCAGTGGATCCGGGAAAAGTACCTTATTACATGTTCTGGGTGGATTGGATCGTCCGACGTCAGGTCGGGTCATGGTGAATGGTCGCCGTTTTGATACCTTGTCTGAAGCAGAACGCGGTTATGTACGAAATGAGCATTTGGGTTTTGTTTACCAGTTTCATCACCTGTTGCCAGAATTTACGGCACTGGAAAATGTGGCCATGCCACTGATGTTACGCGACAGCATAAAGTTTAAGGAAGCCAAACAGCAGGCTGAATATTTACTGGAACGTGTTGGTCTTTCGCATCGTCTCACCCACAAGCCAGGTGAATTATCTGGAGGTGAACGTCAGCGTGTAGCCTTGGCGCGCGCAGTAGTCGGTAAACCTAAACTGATGATGGCCGATGAGCCGACCGGTAATCTGGACCGTAAGACTGCAGCAAAAATTTTTGAACTGCTGACTGAATTACAACGTGAGTTTAATATGGCGATGCTGATTGTGACGCATGATGAACAGCTGGCCCATGCTGCAGACCGGATTTTGCACATGCAAGATGGTCTATGGGTTGCATCCTAAATAACGAGAATATTCGCATTTGATTGAAGCTCACTCTGGTGGGCTTTATTATTGGGCAAAATAATAATAAAGAATAAAATTCAATGTTGCAGTGGCTATGTATCGGCTGGATTTTAGGCCTTGCCTTTATGGGGAAAAATTTCCTGTCTGTCCAACTGAGCGGGACGGCAGTTTTGATCGCTGCGCTGCTCTGGTATCTGTGTTGCCATAAATTAAAGCTCATCTTGAATACACTGCTGCGAAGCCTGTTGATCACTGGGTCCGGCCTGCTTTTAGGACTGTTTTTAGGCCATGCTTATGCCAATCTGCAACTGGCTGAACGTTTATCCAAGCGGGAGCACGAGGTCTCTGAAGAAGAAATCGTGGTGTATATCAAAGAGCTGAATAAACTGGGTGATCAAAATATCCAGCAAGCCCTGTATGTGCTTAATCCTGATGGTACTACAGTTAAGTGGATGGGTTTTCTGCCAGTTTCAGATCCTGCCACTTCATCCAGTTTAATTTCTGCTGAGACCACGCAGCGAACCCTTAAGTTAGGACATTATTATCTATTACAAGGCCAGATTCGTCCGCATCACAGTTATGCCACACCAGGTACTTTTGATGCAGAAAAGTGGGCATTACAGCAAAATGTCATGGCCGGGTTTAGGATTAAACATATCCAAGAGTTGCAACCGCAACAACTCTATGCACTAGGTCATGCTAAGTATCTACGTCAGCAGCAAAATTTGAATCAGAGATTTTTGCTATGGGTAGAACAGCAGCGACTGGCCTTAAGAGAGTTTGTGGCCAGACAACCAGTACAGCAGAAAGGCTTGTTACTGGCTCTATTAAGTGGTGATGAAAGTCTACTGGATCAAGCGACGGAACAGCAATTCCAGCGTTTTGGCATGAGTCATTTACTGGCGATTTCCGGACCGCATGTCCTGATCTTTGCCTTTATCGTTTGTGGCACGTTGCAATATCTGATTTCAAGATACGCACCGCAGATTTACCTGAAATGGCCAAGGCAGTATTTTTTGAGTCTGCCTTTTTTATTATGTGTACTACTATATTGTGCCTTCGTCGGTTTTGAAATTCCGGCGCTACGCACTCTACTGATTTGTGTGATTGTGACTTTTACACTGTTGCTCAGGCAAAGTGTGCAGCCATTAAAATTGCTGATTTTAAGTGCTGCCTTATTGTTGCTCTTTGATCCTTTTAGCATTTTGTCGGCCGCATTCTGGCTGTCTTATGGAGCCTGTTTTGTGTTGCTACGAATCTATCAAACCATTCAGCAGCAATCGAATCAAACAATACAAACAGCATTACAACGGCTGTATTTTGCAATGAAAGTTTTAGTAGAGTCGCAGTGGAAAATTTTTCTGGCCCTGTTTCCCTTAATGATGCTGTTTTTTAAGCAGGTGGCCTGGATTACGCCGCTGAGTAACTTGGTGGCCATCCCGTGGATTGGCCTGCTGATAGTTCCAGTAGATATTCTGGCAGCTTTACTGTTTTTCGTTTCTGAGCCATTGTCAAGTCTGTTGTTTCAGCTCAATGATATTTTTATTCATATGCTGCTAGCATTTCTGAATTTGCTTGATCAGCTGTTTGCACCGCAACTGATTCCAGTCGCGATGAATGTCTGGATGATTGCTCTATGCATTTTGGGTTTGTTAATTGTCTTTTTACCGCGGGGCTTAGTACCCAAAAGCTGGACAGCACTTGCCTGTATACCGCTGTGCATTCCTCAGTTCAATCAGCATGCATTTCAGCTGTCTATTCTGGATGTTGGACAGGGACAGGCCATCTTCATTCGTGATGGACAACACAGCATGATGATCGACATGGGTGGCTATTATAATGAGGAAAAATTCAGTATTGGCCGGCAAGTGATTATGCCATTTTTATCTGTGCAAGGGGTGAGAGAGCTGGATCAACTGATTTTGACCCATCTGGATCAGGATCATAGCGGTGCTTATTTCAGCATTAAAGATCTATTGAATATCAAACAAGTATCATCTAATCAGATGCCTGAAACAGCCGGAACTTCTCGTTTTCAGTTTTGCTATGAAGGACAGCAATGGCAATGGTCTGAAGAGATTAACTTTAGAATTCTGGCACCCCGGCAGCAGCAGTTAAACACATCAAACTTCAATAAAAATGACCGCTCTTGTGTGGTGTATCTGCAAGTCAAAAATGCTGGACCGTATCAAAACTTTTTATTGATGGGAGATGCGGGCTGGGAGACTGAATATCAGCTGCTTCAAGACTATCCCGAACTTCAGGTCGATGTGCTGGTACTCGGCCATCATGGCAGTCAGCACAGTTCAGCCTATCAATTTTTACAGGTTTTGCAGCCTAAACTGGCGATTGCATCGGCTGGGAAATTTAATCGCTATGGTCACCCAAGCCAACTGACTCAGCAACGGTTAAAAGCTCTTAATATTCCTTTATTGACCACGGCAGAACAGGGCAGCATGCACTTTCAGCAACAAAACTCAAAGCTGGTGCTTTCTACCGAACGACATGGATGGCAATGGCTATATCGTCAGCCTTTAACTGAATGATTCTATTACAGATGAAGCTTCATGAGCATCAGTATCTTGTGTTCTTAAGGCATTTACTTTGCTCAAGGCTTGTTCATGTTCAAGTTTATAAAGATTGCCTAAATCTTGATGTGCGTTAAAGCGTTTATAACTCCAGTGATAATGTTCAGGATGGCGACGAATTAAATTTTCAATACTATTAATAATAACTTGGGTACCCTGATTGGCATTACCACTATAAATTTTTTCATCAACCGTTTCGATAAAGATATCAAATCCATCATCAGTATTACGTAGAGCATATAAAAACAGGGCACGCGCTTTGGTCTTTTGGATCAGCTTAGCACTCAAATTACTCGTAGCCAAGGGTACACCGAAATAGGGAATATATTCACCGCCAATATTCGGAGTATGATCAGGCAGGATCACAGTGGTACCCCCCTGTTTTAAGGCTTTAAAAATCTGACGGACGCCTGATTCATCGGTTGGTACCAAATGTGCTTTTTCCCGGCTACGGGCGGCACGTACAAATTGATCCGCAGCCTGATTTTTCACAGGTTTGTACATGATGGTCATCGAAGTAAACTGGGCAACATAGGCATTCATAATTTCCCAGGTGCCAAAATGCGGCACAATTAATACCAGGCCTTTATTTTGTGCCAGTGCATCATGAAGTAAATCTTCACCAATCACGCGATGAATGCGTTTGATATTTTTTTGATTGCTTGAGCCCCAAATGGTAAAGAACTCGAAATATGACATTAATTCATTACGCACTGCAGCACGGTTAATCTGTTCACGTTCCTGATCGGGCAGGTCGGAGAGACTGATTTCAAGGTTCAGGCGAATAACTTCCGAAGTTTTAGTGACTTTAAAACTGTTCACAATAAAGGCCAGCATACGGGCCATCCATCGAGAAACCGGAAGCGGTTGGCGGCTAATATATTTGAGTAAACCGTAAGCTGAATTCCGTGAGCCCTGTTTCGTCATTGATTTAGTCTAAGTACAAAAAAAGAGAACAAAATTTATTATAGGCGAAAACGTTTTGTTTAGACAGAATTACCCGATTCAGTGTATATAATGGGTTCAATATAAATCAATTTATTGGATTATTTATGTCCGATTGGCCACCAAAACCTGAAAATCAAATACAAAATACGCAACAGCCAATTCAGCCGACTGGTCCTGAGTGGAAACTACTGGAAAAAGCAGTTTTAGCTTCGGTTGAAGAACAGCGTCGTGCACGTCGTTGGGGGATTTTCTTTAAATTTCTGACGTTTGCGTATCTACTTGTCGTTATTCTGGCATTAGGTAAAAGCTGTAGTTCTGTTTCTTCAGATGCCAGTGCTGGTGCAGGTTCTCATATCGCAGTCGTGGACATTGTGGGTACGATTGCAGCCGACAAACAGAGTGTGAACAGTAGCAATACCATTAAATCACTGAAAAAAGCCTTTGAAAATAAACAAAGTAAAGCGGTGGTGCTGAATATCAACTCACCTGGCGGCTCACCGGTACAGTCCGATGAAATCTGGCAGGAAATTCAGTATCTTAAAAAACAGCATCCCGGTAAAAAGCTTTATGCTGTGATCGGTGATACCGGTGCATCAGGTGCCTATTATATTGCCTCGGCTGCAGATGAAATTATTGTCAATCCTTCCAGTTTGGTGGGTTCTATCGGTGTCATCATGCCAAATTATGGTGTGAGCAATTTAATGAAAAAACTTGGTGTTGAAGACCGCACCATGACTTCAGGCGACAATAAAGCCTTGCTGTCGATGACCCAGCCGATTGATCCTGCGCAAAAAGCACATGTACAGGGTGTTCTGGATGATGTACATCGTCACTTTATTAATGCCGTGAAAGAGGGCCGTGGCAATAAGTTGAAATCAAACGACCCTGCGATTTTCTCTGGCTTGTTCTGGACGGGCGATCAGGCAGTAAAACTTGGCATTGCTGACCGGATCGGAAGTTTAAATACCTTGAAGCGTGAACTAAAAACGGATAAAGCCTTGAATTACACGATTGAATATAGTCCATTCGACTCAGTACTGGGCCGTATGGGAGCATCGATTGGTAATGGAATTGCTACTTCGGTTGCACATAAACTTCAGTCAGAAAACAGTACGACACTGCAATGAAACCATTGATTCATTTCGCGCACGCCAATGGCGTGCCATCAAAAGTCTATCAAGAACTATTTGATGGACTGCAAGAGAATTACGATATTATCTATGTGCCGTTATTAGGGCCTGATAAGCGCTATCCAATTGATAATCATTGGAAAAGCCTGACCCAGCAAGTGATTGATAGTATTGTACGACAGTCTCAAGGCCGCCCTGTGATCGGTTTGGGGCATTCATTGGGCTCCGTATTAACGTTTCAGGCTGCTTTACAGCGCCCGGAACTGTTTTCACAAATGATCATGCTGGACCCGCCGATGATTATGGGCAAAGAAGCCTTTGCCTTGCATATTGCAAAGATTTTTCGCTTAAAAGCATTGGATAAAATGTCTCCGGCCGGTCTATCCAAACGCCGTCGTGATCATTGGGACTCACGTGAGCAGGCAGCGGAATTGTTGCGCCCTAAAGGCTTTTATCAGGATTTTGATGCGGATTGCTTCCAGGCTTATATTGATTATGCCTTACGGGAAGATCCCATCCGGGGTGGCGTAGAACTTACTATCCCTAAAAGGGATGAGGTCGCAGTCTTTAGAACCAATCCGTCACTCTGGTGGTTGCCTCAAGCCAAACCAAAAGTCCCGGTGCATCTAGTCGTTGCCAAGAAAGGTCCATTTCTGGCTCGCAAGTTCCCGCAGCAAGTGCAAAAGAAATTTGGTATTCCTTTTACCGTGGTCGATGGTGGTCATATGTTCCCATTAGAACAACCCAATCAAGTAGCGGACTTGGTCAAACAGCTAATTCAGCAACAGTCTGCCTGAGTCATTGGGTATTTTGGAAATAAAAAACGCATCCGAGGATGCGTTTTTTATTTCTAAATTTTTTTAGAACTTGCAGAATTGAACAGGCTCTTGCATTTTCTCATTTCGATACAGCACACCATCTTCGGTATGTTGGATCGTACCGCTACAAATCCATTCTACAACTTGTGGATAGATTACATGCTCGAGACTATGCACACGCATTGCCAAACTTTCTACCGTATCATGGTGAGAAACCTTGAGAACACCTTGAGCAAGCGCTTGCCCTGCATCCAGCTCAGCCGTGACATAATGCACCGTACAACCGTGCAGAACATCACCGGTATTGAGTACACGCTGATGCGTATGCATGCCTTTATAATGAGGCAATAGGGAAGGATGAATATTCAACATTTTCCCTTCCCAGGCTTTCACAAACTTTTCACTTAAAATTCGCATAAAGCCGGCAAGTACCACCAGATCTACATCCCAGTCCAAAAGCTGTTGATGCATCACATCATCAAAAGCCTCTCGGTTTGGATATTGCTTGTGTTCAATAACTGCAGTCTGAATGCCTGCGTGCTGTGCACGCGTTAAAGCAAAGGCTTCAGGCTTGTTGGAAATCACGCCCACAATTTGCCCCGAAAGATTGGCATCAATCAAGGCTTGCAGATTTGATCCGCTACCTGAAACAAGTACAGCAATTTTAATCATGCGAAATTACGCGAAGATCACACGAATTTTTTCGTCTGCACCTGCAATCGATTCAGCATTGTCTTGAATCTGACCCATTGCCCATGCTTTTTCGCCAAGCTTGTTGAGTAATTCAACGGTTTTGTCTGCATCAGCTGCATCAACCACCAGCACCATACCGACGCCACAGTTGAAAGTACGATACATTTCAAACTGTTCTACGCCGCCTTCGCGTTGTAGAAGCTTGAATAGCTCCGGCCATTCCCAAGAAGATTCATTTACCAGCGCTTGAGCACCGTTTGGAAGTACGCGCGGTAAGTTACCTGGTAAACCACCACCGGTGATGTGTGCCATCGCATGTACATCAACGTGTTTTAACAGTTCAAGAATTGGTTTTACATAAATGCGTGTCGGTTCCATTGCAACATCTGCAAGTGGGCGACCATCCACGATTTGATTTAGATCAACGTTTTTTACGTCCAAGATTTTACGAAGCAGTGAGTAGCCATTTGAGTGTGCACCTGAAGAGGCCACACCAATTAAAACGTCACCCGCTTTGACTTTAGAGCCATCAATAATTTTGCTTTGCTCAACAACACCGACACAGAAACCTGCAAGATCGTAATCTTCGCCTTCATACATGCCTGGCATTTCAGCAGTTTCACCGCCGACCAATGCACAGCCCGCAAGCTCACAACCAGCGCCAATACCAGTAACTACATTGGCAGCAACCTCAACATTTAAATGACCAGTTGCGTAGTAGTCGAGGAAGAACAGTGGTTCAGCACCACAAACAAGAAGGTCATTCACACACATTGCAACCAGGTCTTGACCAATCGTGTCATGACGGTTCAAATTCAGTGCCAGACGTAATTTTGTACCAACACCATCTGTGCCAGATACGAGAACAGGTTCTTCATAACCTTTAGGAATTTTACAAAGT
The DNA here is from genome assembly GCF_048148385.1 of Acinetobacter sp. 197. Taxonomy (NCBI): domain Bacteria; kingdom Pseudomonadati; phylum Pseudomonadota; class Gammaproteobacteria; order Moraxellales; family Moraxellaceae; genus Acinetobacter; species Acinetobacter sp. 197. The sequence continues at coordinate 94,683 of NZ_JAYWZK010000007.1, read as the reverse complement.
GCACCAAAGCCACCTAGACCGCCCATGACTTCAGGACGTGAGGTACGCTTGGCGACAGATTTGATACGATCGACTAACGCGTCGCCCGCCTCAATGTCGACACCTGCATCTTTGTAGCTTAAACCAGTGTTTGGGGTAGAAGTTGAGTTGCTCATAATGAAGTCTCCGCATTCGCGGGTGCGATTATAACCTGAATATGTAAAACTCTTATGGTATTTGTGGCCTAAAATGCTATCTTTATTAAAATATTTTAATTTTTATAATGATTAATAGAGAAAAGGCGAAACTTTATGGTAGATCGCACATTGCGTCGCGTGTTTATCCTGGCTGGGATAGCTTTATTGCTATGGATTTTATATTTACTAAAACCCGTTGTAATTCCATTTGTTGCAGCATTTTTAATGGCGTATCTGTTCAGTCCTCTGGTAGATAAACTGCATGATATGGGTTTGCCGCGCTGGCTCTCTATTAGTATTGTTTTTATCGGGATCGGGGTTATCCTGACCCTGGCGACCTGGTATCTGATTCCGCTAATCTGGCAGCAGCTGGTGTATGCACGTGACAATATACCCGCGATAATTGGATGGATTAATTCAACCTTTTTGCCTTGGTTGTCTCATACTTTTAATGTCGTCGAAATGGAAATTGATACCAATCAGATTTCTGATGTAGTCATGGATTATGTACAAACCAATTATAGTGCAGACAGTATCCAGACATTCTTGCTACGTCTTGCGCAATCTGGCATCAACTTTCTTCAGATTGGCGGTACAATTGTCTTAATTCCGATCATTGCCTTCTATTTCCTGCTGGATTGGGATCGTATGCTGGAAAGCTTGCGTCGCCTGATTCCACGTCCTTATGAAGAAAGCACCTTAAGAATTGTAGGTGAATGCCACAGTGTGCTGGGCGCCTTTGTCAAAGGACAGTTTCTGGTGATGATTCTGCTGGGAATTGTTTATGCAGTGGGCTTACAACTGATTGGTCTTGAAGTCGGTTTGATTATCGGTATGGTGGCAGGCCTGGCCAGTATTATTCCTTATCTGGGCTTTGCTGTCGGTATTATTGCGGCTGTGATTGCAACTTTCCTGCAGTTTGGGATTGACTGGTGGCAACTGGTTCTGGTGGGTGTGGTCTTTATGGTCGGTCAGGCTGTAGAAGGTTATGTACTGCAGCCATTCCTGCTTGGCGATAAAATTGGCTTATCACCAGTAGCGGTTGTATTTGCGGTACTGGCGGGTGCTCAACTGGCGGGTTTCATGGGGATGCTGATTGCATTGCCGGTTGCAGCCGTCATTGTGGTTCTATTGCGACATGCACGTGAATATTACGAACACACACACTTTTATGGAAATCAGGCTGTCATTATGAATGATCCGGCAACGGGTTCGATCAGTGTAGAAACAGAAGACTTAGATGTTGATATTGAAATGAAAAGGCCAAGAGTAAAACCCCTGCAAGAGGAAGAAAAATCCAGTAAGATTCATGATCCTCATCGTAAAGACTGATAAGGTCCAAGAATTCCTATGCGTCAATTACAGTTAGATATAGAACCTCAGCTTGATGCCCGAATCAGTGATTTTTCAGGGCCGGGCTGGGGACATGTGATTGATGCTGTCCGTCAATTACATGCAGGGCTGATCAGCCGTTTTTATGTCTATGGAGGAGCCGGTACAGGTAAGAGTCATTTGTTGTCTGCCATTTGTGACTCTTATTTGGAAGTAGGTAAATCTGCGATTCAGGTATCCTTGCTTGAACTTCTAGATGCACCGACCGAGGCGATTACTTCGCTGGATCGTTTTGATCTGGTCGCACTTGATGATATTGAGGCAATTAGTGGGGTACCACATTGGCAACGCGCCGTCTTTCACCTGATTAATTATAATAATGAAGGGGGTGGCCAGTTGGTATTTTCCTCACGCTTTGCCCCTATCGAACTGAAGCTTGAATTACCTGACTTGCAATCCCGCCTCACTCAGGCGGTTAGTACCCGGGTTCCGAGCGGCAGTCTGTATGCTGATCGTTATGCCTTGATTTCATCAGTTTTAGATCGTCGTGGTATTCATCTAGATCCTCAAATTTTTGATTATTTACTGAATCATGGACCACATCAAACTTCGGTACTTTTACAGAGATTAGAGCAGATTATTCAATTGCTTAAAGGGGAAAAACTGAAGGTCAGCAATGCCAATTTGCGACAGATTTATGCCTTGATTGACGAATATCGGTAAACTATAAAAAATCTTGAGTAATTACTCAGTCTATGCCACAGTAAGGCAAAATAATTCGTTGTTGCAAGGATTCTGCAACTTTAGAAGAAAAAGAAAGAGATAAAAATTAAGGAGAAGGTTATGCTCAAGAAGAGCATAGGCATAGCTTTGCTATGTATAGCGGGGCAGGCATATAGTGCAGATATTATTGTAACTACTACAGAAGATATTGAAAAAGATGACAAGGAATGTTCACTTCGAGAAGCGATTGAATATGTTAATCGTGGCTTAGCCAAAGCCGGTTTTATGGGGTGCGGCGGGGAAAACTCATCCAGTACTATTATTTTAAAAGAAAAAAATACCTATGTGCTAAACAAGCATATTGCGATTAAAAAATCTCTTACAATCCGTGCGCTCGCAGAAGTTGATGGGGAATTCAGTACGGAAGAAAAAGCATTAGGCTTACATAATGCTCATATTCAAATGAAAGGGACTGATAACCTATTTAGGGTCAACAGTACAGACACACTGATTCAGTTAAACTTGAAAGAACTGGATCTTGAAGGTTGTGGGAAGGCCAGTTGTACTGAACAAGGCGGCTTGATTTATAATAAAGGACAGTTGATTTTAGAATATAGTCGTCTTTTTAATGCTGCTGCCAACTTGGGTGGCGCAATTTATAATGCTGGAAAGTTTGGCCAGAACCTAACCAGCCGTGTAGAAATTAAAAACAGCCTGATCGAAAATAATAAAGCGCAACGAGGCGCGATCCTGTATAGCGAACTACCGGCATTCCTTATTTCTCAAAGTGTACTTAAAAATAACCAGACACTAGATAATTCAGCGACCAATATTTTTAGTGCTGGACAATTTGCTAACACCAGTAAAGAGCAAAGTATTAGTGGAGAAGTATTAAGTAGCACCATACTCAAAAATAAAGGGATACTCATCAATGTCATGGATGGAATGGGGCTAAATAATCTCACCATGGTTGACAATGAAGATACTGCTTTGCGTATCCATGCCCCGAATGGTAGAGCCTATGTCGCTAACAGCATTATTTTAAGAAATGGCACACAGGATTGCCAAATAATAAATGGTGATAAGGCCTTGTTGCAAAACAATCTTCTAAGCTCATCCTGTGGTTTGGGGGATGCCGTGGCACCGAATCAGTTCTGGAATGATAGGCAACTTTTTGCGGAGTCTTCGGATAAAAGTGAAGGTATGTGTCAAACCCTGAATGAAAATAGTACAGCTATCCTTTGTCCATATAGCGTGCCTAAAGGACAGTTTCTCGGATATATGCGTCCCCGAATTTTATTGAACTATATTCTTGTGAACGAATCACCGATCGTAAATAGAGGCACAGTACTGAATCTGGCAAATCCTACCGTTGCATGTGAGGCTGCTGATCAACGCGGGATCAACCGTTTGATGGATAATTTATTTTGTGATCGTGGAGCTATTGAAATCACGATTCCAACCTCGGGCAGTCTGGTTGGACAAGACCTGTTAAAGGGAGAAATTGCCAAGTTTTCAATTGAACCTTATCTAGGAGATAGTGATTTAATTCCAAAACAGTACTGTAATGCGATTGTGGGGCAGAATCCTGATGATCAGTCTTGGCAAGACGGCTGTTTGAAAGTAGTGCAAACCAAAACAGCCTCAAAGGGTAAAACAGTCATCGATATTCATGGCAATGTTGTTTATACCCCGAATTCTACCTGGCATGGAGCAGATATTTTCGAACTACAAGTGGTGACCTCCTCGACACGGTTTAATAAAACAAAACCTTATCTGACCATTATTACTCAAGTTGTTCAGGCGCCAAAAAATGAAATGGAAGACAAAGCAGTCAAAACGTCAGGCGGCTCATGGGGGGGGGGTGGACTGTTGATATTACTCGGCTTAATGGGTTTACGCCGTAAACTAAAAGATTAAGGAAAAATCATGAAAAATTATAAAAAAGGACTGCTTGCGGCCATGATTTTATCTGCCATGAGTTTGATGGCAGCCGAAGATAAAACAATATATGTCACTACTTTTGTCGATGAAGACGGCGAGAATAATGAAGCCTGTTCTTTACGAGAAGCAATTAAAACTGCAAAACTGGATAAATCTTATGGTGGCTGTAACGTAGGACGTACGCTTCGACTGGATGGTTCGGCCCCAGATGTAATTCAGCTTGAAGCAGGTGAGTACAAACTGGATCGAGAGCTTATCGTAGAGTCTGCCCTCAAAATTTATGGAAAAACACCATTTAGCTATACCCGTCGTAGTCCGATTACGAATTTATACCCAACTCGAGAAGCTTTAAAAACTACAATTTCAGGCCAGAAAAAAACCCGATTATTTAATAGTATGGCCAGTCAGTCTAGCTTGGAGATTCATCATCTGATTTTAAAAGATGGCTATGCAGCAATAAATGGATTGGATAAAGGCAATGGTGGTACTTTCTATGTAGCGGGACCTCTAAGCATTAATACCAGTGAAATAGTGAATTCCCGAGCAGCCGCAGAAGGGGGAGCTATTTATAGTGTGGCAATGAATACAGAAAAAAATATTACCATTCAGGATTCTTTGATTCACCAAAATCAGGCGAATTCATATGGTAGTGTTCTGGCGATGGACTGTCAGGCAAATTTAGGTGCGACTCAAACCAATGTGAAAATCAATTCTAGTAGTATTACTCGAAACGGTTCAAGTCTTACGAACAGTATTCTTGATTTTTGTGGCTATGCGACAGTAGAAATGGTGAACTCAACTATTGCGAAAAATACTGCGAGTGCCACTGGACATATTGTGCGTATGACGAATCAGGTTAATCGTCCGCTCAGTGCCTTTTCCAGTTTAACAGCCGCGAGTAATACCATTGTCGAAAATACAGCCAAATCTACGCTATTTTATGACAATGTAGGCTCTAAAGTTTTTGGGTTTAATGTCCTGGCATTCAATCAGGGCTTATCTTGCGAATATGGCTTGAATCAGGGGAATCCAACCAAAGAACAACAAGTCAAATTTTACACAACACAAAATGCAATTCAAAGCACTGGCCCTTCGCGTTGTGTACTACCTCCCTTAGAAGAAAATGCCACTTCAAATAATCTGGATGTCTCGAGTAGTACGTTCAGCAGTTTATTAACCGATTATCTTGAGCCTGCGATTGATAATCGCTATTTGGGGCTGTATTACCCGCGGGATAATAAGACGGCAACAGATTTGGTAGATATTGGTGAAAGTGGCTGTATCGAACAAGACCAGCGTGGTGTTGATCGTGTGATTGGTTCCACATTAACATTTGATCCAGATGCAAAAAATACCTGTGAGATCGGCTCAGTTGAAATCCGACGTTTGACGGCCGCAGATATTACCGATTTGAAAAATACAAATTTGGTGGGACTTAATGATTTTTATCAAACAAATATAGATGATATTAAGAAGATTATTGCGGATAAAAATACACCGGCAGATGAGTTGCCCGGTTTAAAGGAAGAATTAAAAGAGTACGAAGACCTGCTTAAATATACCAAGCAATATCAGAAATATCGTGCAATTTATATCAATCCATTTGTTTTGGCTATGCCGCAGGAAACCTTATCTGGCAATATCATTCAAACTAAAATATTTAACTCAAAAAATTACGATATTAGTGTGAGAGCTCTGGGTGTGGGTAAATTAACTGGTACTGGTAATTCGGCCAGTGTAGAGGGAAACCCCAATGATCCAAATCTTAAATGTGAATGGAAACCAGATTTGAACCGCATCATGATGTATCGTACTGATGCTAAGGACACCAGCTCGGTGGATATGGAGTTCTGTAGTTATACTATTAAAGACCGAGCAACGGGTGCGAGCAGTACAGGTCTTTTAAGAGCAGCTTTTACCAATATTGCACCTATTGCAAAGAATGATGAATACCGGATTAGCCCAGAGAATAATCTTACGGTGACTGTAAATCCGCTTGAAAATGATAGTGATGACGGGGACGGACCATTACCATCAGGAAAGTCGGCTTTTTATCATGATAAAGATGGTAAAGAGATTCCGATTCGTATTCTCAAGCTTCCTGCAGGAGTTTCACTTAAAGCTGAGCGACAAGGAGCTTGTCCGGATCCCTATCAGAACCAGACTTGTTATGGTGGAAAGCTGACATTTAGCGTGAGGAATAACTTAAGCCAGGCAAATTACAGCATGGAGTATGCAATTTTTGACGCAGATGCAAAAATCTCAGAAACAGCCACGATCTTGTTAGGTAATACAGTTAAAAATACCAATACTTCCTCAAGTGGTGGGGGAGCAAGCGGTATTTGGGCGCTACTGGGATTATTGGGACTGGCAGCTTATCGTCGTTTAAGAAAATAAAATACGATTGAAGTTATAAAAAAGCCTCTATTCTATATGGAGGCTTTTTTTATCTATATCGCTTAATGTGAGGGAGGTTGTTGAGTCACTTGCTGATATTTGAGAATGTATTCTTCCCGAATGGCGAGACGCTCTTCCGGTGTCGCTTTTTGCATACGTGTACCCAGTTCCTTACGCTCTTGGCTGCTCATCATTTGCCAAGTTTCACGCATTTTTTGTTTTTCTGCATCAGGAAGTTGGGTAAACCAGTCCATACGCTGCTGTAAGCTGACACGCTGTTGTTCTGGGATTTCTTTTAGGGATTGATAACGTTTAATGAGTGCCAGTTGTTCGGCATCAGAAAGATTATCCCAAGTATCGGTAACTTGGGAATTAGCATCTTTGGAAAATAGCCAAAAACGTTCAAATCCTGCAAAGCTAGTTTGTAGAAAGCCGAGTGCACAAAAAACAATTGCCAACTTTTTAGCTGCCATGTGGAACTTTGTCCTCACCTAAAACCATTAACATTTCTAAATCTTCAAGCATTTGCGGAGACAGTTTTGGTACTGAAACCATTTGAGTTTGCGGCTCGTTGTGGTCCGAAAGATTCGGTAACACCACCACCCCTGCAATTGCAGCTGCCAACGCAAATCCGGACATTTTTAGAAAGGCAAAGCGTGAATGTTTTGCATCCTGAATTTCTTCAAGAACATGATGCATGACCACAGGTTTATCTTTATGTTGCTGTGCCAGCCCGTCAAGTTTGGAAGTTACTTGTTTTAAGAAATCATCTTGATTCATTCTGATGACCCTCCCAGATATGGATTTAAATGTGCTAAATAGGCACGTAAGCCTTGAATGGCACGGTGATAATGGGTTTTTACACTGCCTTCGGTGCAGTTCATAATTTGTGCGGTGGTATGGGTGTCGAATCCTTCCCAGGCTCTTAGCATAAATGCCTGTTGCTGACGCACTGGCAATTTTGCAATCGCTTCTTGGATTTCTTCAGCAGTCACTGCCTGATCGAGAAATTCCAGAGGTGTAGGTGTTGATTCATCGACAACATCATCAAATTCAATTTCGTCATCATCGAGGCTGACTTTTTTGAAAAATGAAAACATTTGACCACGTCGTGCTTCTTTGCGACGCCAGTCCTGTAACTTGTTGTTCAGGATCGTATAAAAAAGCGGATACCATTCTTCAGTCGTCTTTTCTGCATAGGATTTATGCAAGGAAATGAAGGCTTCCTGAACCAGATCCATGGCAATACCATGCTGACCTTGGGTTGCACTTTCCATCATCACCAAAGCCCGTCCCGTCACATCCTGCATGAAATTCTTCAGACGTGCTTCGGCCGTACTCTTTAGAATACTTACATCCTGTGACTGCAACTGTTTTGGTGCTAAATCCATAGAGATGGAAAATCCTGTCATTGGACACCCACCATTATTCCCAAGTTCATGATCACATAACGTTGGGAGTAACGGTTTGGTTGACAATTAAGTTTATTATTTTTGTAGTTTAATCTATTTTATACACGGGCAGGGTCGTATTAAAACACTGTAACCTAAATCCCTAATTAGATACGTTGACGAACCATTTCAAAGAAGCAGATCGAACCTGCAACAGCGACATTAAGCGATTCCTGGCCCCCTGGTTGCGGAATCGTCACAGCTTCAGCATGCTGCATGGCATAATCCGATACACCTTGACCTTCATTACCCAGGATCCATACGCAAGGTTTACGTAAGTCTTTTGAATACAGGCTTTCAGCGCGATGTGAGCTGGTTACATAAACCGGGATCTGAAATTGCTCAAGAATTTGTTCGAGGGCAATATTTTCAAAAGTTTGCAGTGTGAAGTGCGCACCCATGCCGGCACGTAAGACTCTTGGAGACCAGAGAGACGCAGAGCCTTTGGTACAAACAATCTGTTCAATACCGGCTGCTGCTGCAGAACGAAGCAGAGTTCCAACATTTCCTGGATCCTGTACATTTTCCAGAATCAAGGTATCTGCCTTGAAATCAAGAGCGTAGTTTGCTGTGGGTAGAGTCACCACAGCCAAACAGGCCAATGATGTTCCTAAAGTACTTAAATCTTTGTACAAGGATTCGCCCAGAACAAAGACTGTACCTGTATATTTTGCAAGAATTTTCTCGAAATCAGGGTGGGAAAGTGCTTGTTCAGTGGTGAAAATCGAATCAATTTTACGGTTTTCATGCAGCCAGGCGAGAGACAGATGTGTACCTTCCAGGACAGTCTGGCCCTGTTTTTTACGATAGGTATTCTGTTCAATCAAACCACGTAAGTGTTTAATCTTCGGGTTGTCTTTAGAGTCAAGAAAAAAAGTTGCCATGGGAGATATAATCCACGGCAGCCGATTCAACATCAGCCGCCGCTATAAAAAATTAGTTGTGGTAGCTGGTCACAAGATCAACTTCGTTTTTAGAACCAATGATCACAGGAACACGCTGATGTAAATCAGTCGGTTCGATCTCAAGAATACGCACGCGACCTGTAGTTGATGCACCGCCAGCCTGTTCCATCAGCATACTCATTGGGTTAGCTTCATACATTAAACGCAGACGGCCTGCTTTAGCCGGATCTTTAAGATCATATGGATACATGAAGATACCGCTACGGCAAAGAATACGGTGAATATCGCCCACCATACAGGCAACCCAGCGCATATTGAAGTCTTTTTCACGAGGACCGGTTTTACCAGCTAACAATTCATCAATATAACGCTGTACTGGTGCTTCCCAATGACGTTGATTCGACGCATTGATCGCATATTCTTTGGTATCTGCAGCAACCTGAATACCTTCAGAAGTCAGCAGGAATTCTTTGGTTTCAGGATCAAAGGTAAAGAACACTACGCCTGCACCTACTGTTAATGCCAGCATGGTAGATGGACCATAAAGCACATAACCGGCAGCCACTTGGTTTACACCAGCCTGCATGAAATCTTCTGCCTGAGTCACAGCATTTTTCGCAGGAAGAATCGAGAAAATAGTGCCGACACACATATTGATGTCGATATTGCTAGAGCCGTCTAGTGGATCGAACAATACCAGAAACTGGCCATTTTCTTGTGCCGGGGTGAATTCATCCAGTTCTTCTGAGGCCAGACCGCCCACATTTGGATGTTGCTGCAAGGCATCAATCAGATAATCATTAGAAATGACATCCAGTTTCTTTTGCTCTTCGCCTTGAACGTTTTCGTGCTGTGCACTTCCCAATACACCAGCCAAAGCACCTTTTTGCAATAACTGATCGATATCTTTGCAAGTATTTGCAATCGTTTCAATAACTTGTGAAAGTTCTGGGGTGAGGTTTCCGCTTTGTTGTTGTAGAAACTGAGATAAAGTGCGGTATGACATAGGGGGGGGAACTCCAAGACTTAAAATCGAGAAAAAATGATCAAAACGATATGCGGCTATATTTTAGATGAGAACGTCTGAAAAGGACAATTAAACTGGGTTATTTGTTGTGATTTTGCCCTTGCAACTCCTGTGGAAAGTGCTATGTTGAATGCAATGGAACAGTAAAAATAGGAGCACAGAGATGACAACATTGAAGTTTGATGCGACTCCAACCCCAAGTGAAGCAATTAATCTCGATGAAATTTCTGAAGACAAGATGAAAGAAGCGTGGAAGGATTACGAATCTAAACCTGAATACAAGAAATTCAATAAACATGACATGATTGAGTCGATGCAAGCTCATGAGGAAGGTGAGGAGAAGGAATAGATTATTCCTTGCACTTTCAAAATTTGCTCATAAAAAAGCACTCAAATGAGTGCTTTTTTATGAGCAAATTATTGTTGAAGCAATTATTTATTTCAACAATGGTGGAACTGCTTCATAATTGATTTCTACACGGCGATTTTCTTTCCACGCGTTTTCATCGTGGCCCGGGTTAATCGGCATTTCTTTACCATAGCTGACAGCTTCCAGCTGACCTGCATTGACCCCTGAAGTGGTCAGGAAACTTTCAACTGCTTTAGCACGACGTTCGCCAAGTGCCATGTTGTATTCGCGTGTACCACGTTCATCCGTATGACCAGTTAAGGCTACCCGTGAATTGGCATTGGCCATCAGGAACTGGGCATGTGCCTGCAAAGTACGAATATCATCATTGCTCAATTCGCTACTGTCATAGTCAAAATGAACCACACGTTTTGCCAGATAGGCCTTATTTTCTGCAGTAACACCTTTGGCTGATGCGCCCGCCAGGTTTTGTGCATTTAATGCTGCATCTTCGCTCAGACCCTGAGTGTTAACCGTAGTTGTACCGGTCGTATCCAGATTACCCGTCTGAACTTCAGCAGCAGGTTTACGGCTGGCGCAACCTGTCATGACCACAGCGGCTGCAAGCAAAGGCAATGCAAATAATTTTACTTTGTTCATTCTTCATCTCCATGAAGTTGATTATGGGTTAAAGCGGTTTTAAGTATTCAACTATTATTTTGGTGCCCAAGCGGGTTCACGAACTTCACCAGTTTCGCTTGGCAGATTCATACGGAAACGACCATCTAACGACATAATGGATAATAATCCACGATTACCTTCGCGTGTGGCATAGACCACCATCTGACCATTTGGCGAGAAGCTTGGTGATTCATCCAGGCTGGTCGGAGTCAGGATGTTGGTCACACCTGAGCTGATATCCTGTACAGCCACTTTATAATTACTGCCACTGGGGCGATGAACCAGTGCAAGTTTCTTGCCATCTGCGCTTAGAGTCGCACGGGCATTGAAGGCACCGCGGAACGTCAGACGTTTGGTACTTTCACCATTAAAATCATAACGGTAGATCTGAGGAGAACCACCTCGATCTGACGTAAAAATAAAGGATTTGCCATCTGGTGAATAACGAGCTTCGGTATCAATGGCGCTGTCATTGGTCATGCGTTTTAACTGGCGTGTCTCCAGATTCATCTGGTAGATTTCCGGGTTGCCGTGCATTGAAGCAGTAAACAGCATGCTCTTGCCATCTGGCGAGAAACTCGGTGCGCCGTTTAAGCCACGGAAACTGGCCAGCTTTTCACGTTGACCGGTCGCCAGATCCTGTACATAAATGGCTGGACGTTTGGTTTCAAAAGATACATAGGCAATCTTTTTCGCATCCGGTGTCCAGGCTGGTGATAAAATCGGATCACGGGAAGTCAAAATTGTTTTTGGCTGTTCACCATCCGTATCGGCAATCTGTAGGGTATAACGTTGCTCAGGGGTTGCCGGGTTACGCAGCACATAAGCAATCCGACCGCTAAAATCTCCAGGAATACCGGTTAATGCCTGATAAATGGCATCACTGATCATATGCGCTGCCTGACGGGTGCGCGAAGCCGGCACAGTCAACAGTTCATTGAGCAGATACTGTCTTTTTTCCACATCATACAGTTGATACTGAATACTAAAAGAGCCATCGGGATTGGTCTTGGAAGAACCGGTCACTACATAGGGAACACCTGCGCTTGCCCATGCTTCTGCATTCGGAGTATTCATTGCGGCAGTAGCAGGCAGATTTTTTGAAGCGCTGGTAAATCTGCCAGAACGATTCAGGTCATTTTCTACAATAGGGTAAATACTCTGGTCCTGGCTAAAAGGCACAATGGCAATTTTCGGCGCAGCTTCCGGCGCTTTGGTAATTTCCAGATGTAGCTGAGCCTGTGACTGGGTAGTAATGATTATGCCCAAGCTGGTTAGGACTGCAAGGCAGAGCAGGTGTTTGCGAGTTTTTTCCATCATTCGTTATTTACTCAAATCAACGGAGTTATTCTATAAGTGATCGGGCTACATCATCGCATGAATTGATACGAACAAAACCCAGAATTTCTCACTCAACTGTTATGACACTATGAAAAGTGAATATTGTTTAAGCTATTTCAATTGAAGTTTAACTTAAAAAATCAGCCATAACACCTGTTCTTGATGACGGCTGGTTTTTTTATTGAGCTGTAAAGGTTGAAGTAAAACTTCGTGCTTCACGGCGGGCATCCGGATCGGAAGGCATTGGATAAGGAGCAGCAGCACGTACTGCAGCTTCTACACTGGCTTTCATGTCCGGGTCACTCGAATTCACGATGACAGAAACCACAGAACCATTATCGCTTAGGGTGACACGAGCAGTCGCTTTCTGACCTGAAGAACCTACTGGCGTATCCCAGGCACGTTTGATTTTATTTTCAAAATCACGTTTTGCGGTGGATGCAATCCGTTTCGATTCCGCTTTTTTCTGTGCCGCTTCTTCAGCAGCCTGTTTGGCAGCGGATGCTTTGGCCTCTGCATCTGCCTTGGCTCGCGCATCGGCATCCGCTTTAGCTTTGGCTTCTGCATCTGCCTTACGTTTAGCGTCTGCGTCGGCTTTAGCTTTTGCAGCGGTATCCGATTTGGCCTTCGCATCAGTCTCTGCCTTACGTTTGGCATCCGCGTCAGCTTTGGCTTTAGCTGCTGCATCGGCTTTGGCTTTCGCATCAGCGTCCGCTTTGCGTTTCGCCTCTGCATCATTTTTAGCCTTAGCTGCCGCGTCAGCTTTGACTTTTGCCGCTGCATCGGCTTTAGCTTTAGCGGCTGCATCCGCTTTGGCTTTGGCATCAGCGTCCGCTTTGCGTTTCGCCGCTGCATCATTATTGGCTTTTGCTGCAGCATCGGTCTTACGTTTGGCCTCAGCCTCTGCTTTGGCTTTCGATGCAGCCTCTGCTTTTTGCTTGGCAGCTAAATCGGCTTTTTTCTGTGCTTCCAGTTTGGCTTTTTGTGCAGCATCGGCTTTGCGCTGTGCATCCAGTTCAGCTTGGCGTGCAGCTTCGGCTTCCGCCTTGGATTTTTGCGCTGCCTCTGCTTTAGCTTTGGCTGCTGCCTGTTCAGCGGCTTGGGCACGTTTTGCTGCTTCAGCTGCTTGCTGCGCAGCCTTGGCTTGTGCTGCCTCTGCCGCTTTCAGTTCCTGCTGGGCTTTTTGTGTATCGACTTTTGGCGCAGGTGGAGTCACAGGTACAGCAGGGGCTGCAGTTGGAATGACAGGAGCGGGTTCTATACTGGGTTCTGCCGTTTGAGTGATTTCTTCTGCAACATTGTTATGGGCAGTCTCCTCAAATTCAGTTTCTTCACGAGTGACCGGCTTGAGGTCCTCTGGCTTGATCAGAACAGTTTTAATCTGTTTCGGTGGTTCAGGGGGTTTACTCATCCCTAGAAAAAGCAGGCCCACCAAAGCCACTGCATGGATGCCGAGCGTAAATCCAATCGCAATTGCTTTTTTTTGAAAGGGAGGTTTCTGATAATTTTTCATACTTTATTCTAGGGGTTTGGTCAGTAAACCGACCTGAGAAAGGCCAGCATCTTGCAGGCTCGACATCAAGGCCATGACCTCACCATAAGGACGGGTATTATGGCCATTGATTACGACATTGAGCACCTTGTTGTCATTTTGCGCCTGGGTTTGGGCATCAACAAGCGTACGCGTCAATTCTTCCAATGTGACTGGGCCAGTCGCCTGATTTTTATATTCTAGATAATATGAACCATCTTCTTTGAGTGTGACAATTGTCGGCGCATCCTTGGATTCGATCGGCAATCCATTGGCCTGAGGCAAGTCAACCTTAATGCCGCTGGTAATCATCGGGGCAGTGACCATAAAGATCACCAACAGTACCAGCATCACATCGATATACGGTACGACATTCATGTCACTTTTTAGTGGTTTTTTAATACGCTGAAAGCGTCCTGAACCTTGAATCGCCATTAGTCTTTGTCCTGAGTTACGCCCACAGACTGACGTTGCAATAGCGCCACCATTTCTTCAGCAAACAGTGCACGGTCAGAGTAGACCGTTTCACCTTTGGCCGTAAAATGGTTGAAAGCCAATACCGCTGGAATGGCTGCGAACAGACCGATCGCTGTTGCAATTAAGGCTTCTGCAATACCAGGTGCGACTGTCGCTAAAGTCACCTGATCAACATCTGCCAGGCCAATAAAGGCATTCATAATGCCCCAGACCGTACCAAACAGACCGACATAAGGCGCGACCGAACCGATACTCGCCAACGCACCCAAACCTTGTTCCAGATGACCTTGATCACGGCTTAAACCGACACGCAGAATACGCTCAGTTCCTTCAATCGACTGGGCAGTTGGTGCATGGCGTTTTTTCAGTTTCAGGAACTCGCCCAGACCCTGATAGAAAATATCTTCAAGGCCAGTGCGTTTAGAATTGAGTTGTGCATTGTTATACAGAGTATTCAGCTCAGCACCAGACCAGAAGATTTTCTGAAAATGTTCATCATCGGCCTGGGCTTTTTTATAACTCATATAGAGCCTGGCAATCAGATACCAGCTATATATTGAGGCTAACAGGAGAGAAAGCATCACCAGTTGTACGACAGGGCTTGCTTGTAAAATAAGATCTGAAACTTGAAGAGATGATTCTAACTGAGTCGCCATAGTTGTTACGTGTGCCAATAAATTTTTTTAGTCTTGTTCCAATTCTTTTTGAATTAGTTCGCGGATTTCATCCGGGAGTCGACGTGGTCGCATCTCTGCACTGATACATGCCAACTCAACCTCACCTGATGCAAGCATGATTTCACCACGATAAATATTTTGTTGCAATACAAATGATGAAGCTTTACATGAAATGACACGTGCCGTAACAGTAATTAAATCATCCATCAGGATCGGACGCATATATTTGACATTAATTTTATGCACCACAAAATTGTAGTCTGTCTGATGCCAGTAATGGCTCACTCCAGCGGCACGTAACCATTCGGTACGGGTACGTTCCATATAGCGAATATGATTGGCGTGATAGACAATGCCACCCGCATCAGTATCTTCAATATAAACGCGGATATTGAATTCAAAGTGATTCGCCATAGTTTTGTTCCATGCAGATTTTCGAAATTTTTGCTTGTTTTTAGATGCAGGAGAGGGATTAGAATTTGCCGGATTCCTGCCAAAAGTCAAGCAATTTAGCGGTTCAAAGTTTAGCATTTTGAGTCTTGAGACCAATGGCACAAGGTGTCAAATCTGGAGAGAAGTCACTAAGATGAAGTACTAAGCGCTTAACAGCTCATTTATAAAACAGCAGCAGATACTAAAATGCGCGAGTCCTTGGAGCCGCGCATTTTTAGTAATAGAAGATTAGCCTTTATTTTTCTGTTTCCAGTTGGCCTGAACCTGCTCAGCTACTTTTGGATAGTCCAGAATAAAACGGACATGGCTTTCGACACCGGTTTTCAAGGTCGCATCATCGACAATGAAATTCGGGTTGTGATTCGGTGCGGCTTTTGCCGGATCCTGATCTGCTGGTGTGGCGCCAACAAAAACGAAGAGCGATGGCATGAGCTGGCCATAATAAGCAAAATCTTCACTGGCGCTGGCATTGTTGTCTAAAACATGCAATTTATCTTCACCATGCACGCTCGCCAAGGTTGGGCGCATCAATTCAGTCAAGGTTTTATCATTGGTGGTCACCGGTGCATAAGGTGCAATTTCGACTTTCACCTTGACGTCATTGGCTGCGGCATTATGTTCCAGCATTTTTGGCAAGTCTTTTAAAATGCCCTGACGTACATCTTCACTATTGGAACGGATGGTGCCGACCATATTAACCTGATCTGGAATGACGTTACCAGTGGTGCCACCCTGAATACTACCGATACTCACCACCCCCATCCCTTTGGTCAGGTCAGCTTTACGGCTGATCAGACTTTGTAAATTGGTCACCATCTGGGCAGAAGCGTAAATCGGGTCTTTACCTGCCCAAGGCATGGAACCATGTACCTGACTGCCATTGACCTGAATACGTAGATGATCGGCACTATTCAAAATCGCACCATCTTTGTAGAAGATATTGCCACTTGGCATGCCTGCCATTACATGCATCCCGAAAATCACTTCAGGTTTTGGACTGTTCAAGGCACCATCGGCAATCATTTTGCGGGAACCAATCTGATCGCCATGAGTGAAGTTGTCAATATCTGCACCGCCTTCTTCAGCCGGCTGGAATACGAACACCACTGTGCCCGCAATTTTATCTTTATTCGCTGCCAGAACTTTGGCTGCACCCAGGAGCATGGCAGTATGTGCATCATGACCGCAAGCATGCATCACATAGGTTTCTTTGCCTTGATAAATCGCTTTTTGTTTGCTGGCAAAAGGCACCGGTGCAGTTTCCTTGATTGGCAATGCATCCATATCTGCGCGTAAGGCCATCACAGGGCCAGGTTTTGCACCTTTTAATACACCGATTACACCGGTTTTGGCATAGCCTTTACGTACTTCAATGCCGTAGGATTTTAATTCTTTTTGGACCAGTTCCGAGGTTTTGAATTCCATGTTGCCCAATTCAGGATGCTGGTGGATATGCTGGCGTAATTTGATGGTGTGTGCTTCAGCAGCCTGTACAGAATCATCAATCCAGTCGGCCAGGCTGAACTGGCTACAGAAAAGAAGAGGGAGACAAAAGGAGATCTGCTTATACATGTTCATACTTCGGGAGTACCTTAAGAATTTTAAACGGTTAAAGTGATTCTTTAGGATGGCATACTGATCTAAATTCAAGCAAAACCCTCTAAGTATTTTTTGATACTTTAAAGGTATTCTGGATGTTAATAGCTGTTCTCAAAGAGCTTTATTTACTCTTTTACATTGTAAAAATATGTATCCAAATTGATTTTTTATATTTATAAGGTATGAGACTAATAAAAATAACCACATGAAAAATGATTAAGAAAAAGAAAAAAATGATTCCATTTATATCTATAGCCTGAATGAAGTGAAGATTTTTTAACGTCTTAAAATAATTTTGGCATTTAGATTGCATTCACTCTTCCGTAATATTTTTTATGACGGAAATTGAACACATGTTAAAACCTTTGGCTTTATCTCTGGCAGTGGCTTCAAGCTTAAGTTTTATTTCGACAAGCATATGGGCTGAAGACTTTAAAATACTAAAACAGCTGGAAAATAAACCGACATTACTCAAAAGTGGTGAATATAAAGGTCATTATTATGTGCCGAGTACCTTGAATACGATTACGTGGGGTTATCTGCCAAATAAAGATGCAAAACCTGTTTTAACTGTCCCTTCAGGTAGCACAGTTACTTTCGATACAGTTTCACATGAAGGGCTGCTAGAGGATCAGGGCCGTAATGCAGAGAAATATTTCACCTCAAAAGGTGTCAAGCCTGAGCATGTATTGGACGAAGCCAAGCTGATCACGAATTCCAAGTTAAAACATGATTTCCATAAAGATGGACCACACATTATTACCGGGCCTGTCTATGTAGAAGGGGCAATGCCGGGCGATATTCTAAAGGTAGAGATTCTAAAAGTTGAACCGCGTGTGCCTTATGGCGTGATTTCAAACCGTCATGGCAAAGGAACCTTACCCGAATTTCCGAAACGTCAGAAACATGAGCATGCATCTCCAGCCAATCCTGAGGCTTATGGCAACGTGTCCATTTTTACCCCAATTGAGAAAAATGCTGATGGCGTATGGGAAGGCGTTTTAAAAACTGAATCTGGCAAAGCGATACGTTTCCCGCTGAATCCGTTTATGGGCACGATGGGCGTTGCACCAAATACCAGTGAGCCTGTGCACTCTGTGCCGCCATCATTTTATGGCGGGAATATCGACATTAATGAATTAGGAGCAGGGGCTACGGCTTATTATCCTGTACAAGTGCCAGGTGCTTTATTCTATACAGGCGATAGTCACTTTGTACAAGGCGATGGCGAGGTGGCTTTAACTGCCTTGGAAGGATCGGCGCGTGCGACTTTAAAATTCACTTTACTTAAATCCGGCAAGGATAAAATTCCGGGTGCAGAGATTAAACAGCCGCTGGCTGAAAATGCTGAATTCTGGATCACGCCGGGTCTGGATGAAGACTTGGACGAAGCCATGCGTAAATCCACCCGTGAAGCGATCCGTTTTCTGGTCAATGAATATGGCATTTCTGAAGAAATTGCCTATGCCTACTTAAGTGCTGCCACTGACTTTGAAGTATCGCAAGTGGTGGATAAAACTAAAGGGATTCATGCCATGATTCGTAAAGCTGACTTTAAGGAATTTAAAAAAGAAGAGAAATAATTTCTTTATATAGTTTTTTGTTTTGTGCTTTTACCAACTGATTCAGGCATGGTCAGTTGGCTTTTTCTTTTGTAATGCTTTGAAAATGTTTAGAATGTGAGGAATAAATAATTAAATTAAAATATGTGGGGAAACGTGCAGGAACAACAAACTCAAGCTATGGCTTTACAGCAGCCAAAAGATCAGAAAATTTATCTAGATTTACAGCACTCGACTGATTGGGTTGTGGTGATAAGTGTTATTGCATCAGCTCTTATTAGCTTTATAGGGTTTTTAATTACTATATATATAGTGAAGAAATCAACAGAAAGCCAAATTAAATCTAATAAGGATCTAATTCAAAGCCAAGAAGAATCTAAAAAAATGGAATTAGAAACTAGTTATCATAAGAAATGGTTTGATGACGTAGTTGAATGTATAGTTGAAATGGAAAGTTCAGTATCTGAATGGGCACCTACTTTTAGAGGAGTCAATTTAGCCCTCTTAAAAGAAAAAGAAAGAAATTTAAATTTTGAGATAAATCATAATGAATATTACCAAAATGAAGTAGAAAAATTTTATAATGATGCCCAAAGAATTTTCAGGAATATAAAGAAATTAATAATTTTACTTAAAATCAGAAATATCTTATCTCAATCACTTGAATGTGATTTGCTCAATGTACAAACATTAATGAATAATCAATTAAAATGTATAACGAAATTTGAAGATGGTAGTGAAGAAAATCAAATTATTTATTTAAAAAATTTAGCTATCGCTGACGAGCTACAAAAACTTTTAAATAGTGAGCTAAATAAATTTAAAAAAGCAGCCTAAGCTGCTTTTTGAATTACTTCTCTTTCGATTCAGGCGGCGTCATCCCAAACTGCAAATACGCCATATTAGTCGCAATACGACCACGCGCAGTTCGCATCACATAACCTTGCTGAATCAAGTAAGGCTCAATGACATCTTCCAACGTGCCTGAATCTTCTGCCATGGCTGCTGCGAGCGCTTCTACGCCAGCAGGGCCGCCATTAAAGCGCTCAAGAAGCATAGATAAATAACGACGGTCGAGTGTGTCTAAACCATCTTTATCGACTTTGAGCATGTCCAAAGCACGTTGGGCCATATCCTGATTGATTTCACCAGTACCTTTGACTTGAGCGTAATCACGGACACGGCGTAATAAACGGTTGGCAATACGTGGTGTACCTCGTGAACGACGGGCAATTTCTTTTGCGCCATCTCCAGTCATGGGTACATCCATCAAATTGGCTGAACGTTTGACAATGTGGGTTAAATCTTCAACCGAATAAAACTCTAAACGCTGTACGATTCCGAAACGGTCACGCAGCGGAGAGGTGAGTAGACCAGCTCGTGTAGTTGCAGCTACCAAGGTAAATGGCGGTAAATCCAGTTTAATCGAACGGGCTGCAGGGCCTTCACCAATCATGATATCGAGTTGATAATCTTCCATCGCCGGATACAGGATTTCTTCAATCACGGGTGAAAGACGGTGAATCTCGTCAATAAACAGGACATCGCCTTCTTCCAGGTTCGTTAGCATCGCGGCTAAGTCACCAGCACGTTCCAGTACCGGGCCAGAAGTTGACTTGAGATTACCACCCATTTCTCGGGCAATAATATTGGCCAATGTCGTTTTACCCAGACCTGGCGGGCCAAAAATCAAGGTGTGATCGAGGGCTTCTTCACGGCCACGGGCTGCACCAATGAAAATCTCCATCTGCTCACGGACCACTGGTTGACCGATGTAGTCATCGAGGGATGTCGGGCGGATGGCACGATCAAAATGATCTTCGGGTTTTTCAGAACCACTGATAAGACGGTCTTGCATATCTATTAACTTAATCTCTTTATCGAAGCTGTTTGATGCTGCGGAAACAGCCTCAAATAATGATTTGTGTTTAGCTGCCATTGAGTCGGCATGCTCTTACTTTTGACTGGGCAAAAGTAACAAAACCCATTTGTTAAACTGATGCTACGTCCTGATAGCACAGTTTAACAGGCGACATCCATGTCGCGAGTAATTTATCGAAATAGGAGAATAAACAGTCTTGTTTAAAGTAAAGTCATTTTCCTATTATCTATTCATCGACTTTAATGCAGCCCGGATAATATCACTGGCTTCAGTAAATTCACCTTTGGCAGCATTCACCAGTTTTTGTGCTTCAGCAGGTTTATAGCCCAAGGACTGTAATGCAGCTTCCGCTTCAGCCACGGCTGAATTGCCCATAAACTGAATCTGTGGTGCAGTTGAATTACTTGGTGCAGCACCTGAAGCCATGGCTTTAAAGCGGTCACGTAATTCAATCATCAGGCGTTCTGCAGTCTTTTTACCCACCCCCGGAACTTTGACCAGAGTGTTGATATCTTCATGTTCAACGGTGTGGATCAGCATTTCCACACTTAAAGTTGAAAGAATACCAAGCGCCATTTTCGGACCTACGCCGTTCACCTTTAATAAGGTACGGAAAATGGTTTTTTCCTGCGCATTGATAAAGCCATAAAGTAACTGGGCATCTTCACGAACAGCAAGATGAGTCCACAGGGTAATTTTCTGGCCTTTTTGCAACTGACAAAAAGTGGTTAAAGGGGTATCAATCTCATAACCTACGCCGTTTACATTTAATAAAACAGTCGGTGCTTCCAGCGCCAGCACTTCCCCAATCAGGCATCCAATCATTTTTTATACATACTCAAATTTAATACAGGCATAGTAGTCAGCATTTTCGATAAAGGCAAAACTCTATCAGTTAAAAGCAGTGATTTTGCTGAGATTATCATCAGGCGCTTTTTCGCATTAGAGTAACCCGGCTTTATTGCCATGCAGTTCCTGCGCCAGATTATAGGCCTGATGATCAGAAAACTTGGAGACAATATCCAGCACCTGCATGATATTGGCATAGTGATCATCTGCGAAATATGCACCTGAGCGTTTTAAAATAGCCATTAATCGTTGTTCCTTAAAACTCAATGTCTTCTGTGGCGTGCTCAATGGAATAAAGGCATCCAGAATCGTCTGCAAACTTTGATGTGCGATAATTTCCAGACCTGCTTTTTGCGGATGTTCAAAGATTTTGTCTCGCGCCAGTTCTTTGGCCCGGTTAATACCCATTTCAATATCAGCACTACAATAACCCAGCAATGAGCCTTGCAATTCGCCCATCAGAATTTCCTGCTGATGTCGTGCAAATGCTGTAGTAACTTCTTCTACCAGACGTTTCATTACCCGGCCACGCAGCGCGGCAATTTTTTGTTGCCAGGTGGTATAAGGCATATTGATTTCTTCAGGTATACCATAATCACCCAGCAAGTTCAGAAAGACTGGTTCAACTTCCGCATAGCTGAGCATATTCAGGCTGATACCATCCTCCAGATCAATCAGGGCATAGCAGATATCATCCGCAGCTTCTAAAAGATAGGTCAGGGGATGTCGGCAATAATGATAGTCACCTAGCTGGATCAGGCCCAAATGTTCAGCAATTTCCTGCAAAACCTCTTTTTCAGACTGGTAGCAGCCGAATTTCGGACGACGGCTGGCTGGCGTGTTGCCGGTCGGGTCAATGGTCTGCGAGAGCCACGGATATTTGAGATAAGCACCCAGAGTGGCATAGGTCAGACGCATACCGCCATCATTAGGATGATAGTCAATCTTGGTCAGCAGACGCAGGCCTTGGGCATTACCTTCAAACTGACGGACATCCGCTTCCTGTTCGGGACTCAGGTTGTTTAAGAAGTCGGTATGTGATGCATCGTCAAACCACTCCCGAATGGCATATTCGCCGGCATGGCCAAAAGGTGGATTACCAATATCATGTGCCAGACAGGCGGCCTGAATGATGGCACCAACATCAGCCGGAGAAATCCAGGCAGGTAAATTATCTTTGATTTTTTCGGCAGCCAGCATACCCAATGAACGGCCAATACAGGAGACCTCAAGCGAATGGGTCAAACGGGTATGAATCCCATCATGCTGAGTCAGTGGATGGACCTGGGTTTTACGGTTTAACTGACGAAAACTGTGTGAAAAAATAATACGGTCATAGTCTTTATGGAACGGGCTGCGTGCCAATTCAGTTTTTTGCTTTTTACTACCAATCCGAACTGTCGAGAGCAGTTCTAACCAACGCATTTGAGTCATTTATCATTATTCAGTTATTAGCTGTTTGCATCATGCCAAAAAACTGGTTCGGGCACTAGGGCAGTGCGACATGAATTGTCATGCTGCATATGGTTATTTTAGCCAGCTGTAAAAGACTGAGAATTAAAAATTGAAACTATCAAATGAACAATAAAAAAGCAGGCTATTAAACCTGCTTTTTATACGGTAAAGAATCAGATTAGCTCTTTACCATTCTTCTTGGCCTGTTGTGTGTCTTTATAGACATTCAGGCAAATCGTGAACAGGACCAGGCTTGCCACCAATGGCCAAAAAAGTACATATAGGGTCAATAATTGACTTGTCATCTGAACTCTCCTTATTTACTTTTCTCAGATAGCTGGTGAAATTCAATCACCATCTTATTGATTTGTTTAAAATCAAATCGTTCTTTACTGTAGACCAGCGTCAACACAGTACATACCAGCGCACTACTGCCATACGCTGTCAGTGAGCTTAACAAGGTGCCGTATTCACGCAAAAAGCCGGTGGTCCATGGCATGAAGCCAATACTGGCCAATATACCAACGACCATACCCACTTTCTTGCCAAAGAAACCAAAGGTTATCAGACCCAGCACCACACCAATCCCCAGGGTCGCAATGAGTTCAAAGCCAAGTGCGATCATTCCCTGAATCGGAAGCCATTCAAAACGTACAATCAGAAAGCTTAAAAATGCCAGGCCCACTGACCAGTTAAAGGCCCGGGCATTCACCTTGTCCCAATACAGGCTGACAATCACCGGGAACACAATAGAGCCCCAAAGCGCACCCACAAAAATCAGCATCGACAAAATGTCAAATTTCAAGGTGGCAATCAAAATTCCAAGCATGGTGGCAACGATCATGGTCATACGGCCAATAAATAGCATTTTCTTTGGATCAGGGCGGTTTTTCGCAATCTGTTTGCCATAAATGTCCGTCATGACAATCGCAGACAGAGCAGACAGATCCGAGTCAGCGGTAGAAGACAGGGCTCCAATCACCATGATGAATAACAGCGCGACCATAAATGGCGAAAGATAAGTCGCTGCCATTTGTGGAATCAGGTTATTCAGGTTGCCATCAATGGGTTGAATACCTGCAAATAGTGCCAGTAATCCAAGCATGCCTAGACCAATGACAATTGCAGCATAACCAATGGTTGCAGTGATAAAACTCGGTTTGATCAGGTCTTCACGGACTGCAAACAGGCGCTGGGCAATGGTCTGATTACCAATCGCATAGGCCAATACGGCAACAAAAAATGGTGCGCCTTGTTCCAAAAAGGCTGTTTTAGAGAAAAAATCCAGCTGTTCCGGTTGCAGGTGATGAATTCCGCTTTGAAACAGGGATGGCCCACCTAAGGTAAAGAATAAGGTTGGAATAATGATCACAGCCGCGACAATCATTGCCACCAGTTGACCAAAATCGGTAAAGACTGAGGAACGGAACCCCGACCAGAGGGTATAGGACAGTACACCGATACCAGTAATCAGCACGCCATGGATAAAGCTTAAAGGAGATAAAATTTCAACCAGTGCCCCGGCAGCGGTAAAGTTCACCATCAGGCTGATCACGCTACCCACAATATTGGAACCTGCCAGAATCATCTGACTTTGATTGCCATGCCGGGCATGCATGATTTCTGCCAAAGTATGTGCATTAGGTGCCAGTTCACGAAAGCGCTTGCCAAAGGGATAGATAAATAAAATCATCAGCGCACCCCACAAACCATAGTGGAGGGCACCAGACACGCCGTATGTATATCCGGATGAAGCTGCTGCATAAAACGAGGCAGCCCAGATCCAGGTGGCGGTCATACTGGCAGCAGACATTCCAAATCCGATGGAGCCATTCGAAACCATGTAGCCATCGACATTTTCATTTTTCTGTTTAATGCGTAACGATAGTAGAAAGGTGATGCCATAGAAAAGCACCATCAATAGTACAGTTGCTGTACTAGTGAACTGAAACATACATACTCCTTAAGCGGGTCACCTTTTGTTTTTGAAAGTTAAATCATTGGTGACAGATTAAGGCTCTAAAATAGACAGAGCAGTGAAGCTATAGAACATCAAAAAGTGAGTGTCCGAATATAGAATTTATATTCATCTCTACAGCAGAAAGGAAAAACCATTGCCAGGCCCGGAATTTGGACGTTTTCTCAGCAATGGAGCAAGAGCCTAACATAAAATCATCAAATTTACTGATGAAGTATCTATTTTGTAAGATTTCTGGCTGATATAGAGATGTAAGCTCGTTACTCTTACCTTTGAATAAAAAAATATTTTTTTGTCATTTTTTTAGCAATTACAAATATTTATTTTAAAATTTTTGAGTTAAATAAAAACTGAGAATACGGATTAAATAAAAAAGGTAACAAAATTTTATTATTAATCATTTCTTCATTATTTTTTTAGATAGTCCTCATAATTACTGGTAAATTTTTTCATAAATACGAGTGGTGTTTTGCTATTTATATTGTGCTTTTTACGCATAATAGAACTAATGAATAAGTGATGAAATTTCAAAATATTGGATATGATGGGGTAATTTTATCGATATAATCTTTGGTCTTTTAGATCAGTAAATTTTACTTAATTATGATCTAAGAAGATAAACATCAAATATGAAAAAATAAAAGGATCAAATAAGGAATTTTATTTTTATTCTTTTAGAAGATGAGAATAGATGTTCGGTTTTTGTTCTGAAGATTATGTCAAATTAAAATACCACTCAGTATTAATTATTCGTTTATAGAGGGTAGTAATTTGCCTCTGATGCTCTAATGGAGGAGATGTGTGGGGAACTGTTCCTTGTCCTTGTATTGCAGAACGGTAGAAGACTTTTAACCAGTTTTCTAATCCTAGTGGTGAAAGGTAAGAGTCAATCAAAATAATTAAAAACAGCGTGCAAAAATAGAACTTCATGAAAAACCTGGTTCTTGAGTATTTTATTCTGTTTTATACAGGAGTTTTGGCAAGTTAGAGCCATACAATCTGAACAAGAATTTGTCATGATTGTTGTTGAAAAATAATACAATTTTTATATATAAAATTATTCTGAACCGGTTTTGATTTTTCTTTAAAAAAATGTGATAACCTGTGCGACTACATTCAATTTTCCTGACTGAAAATAAACAAAATTTTTTAAAAGTCCAGGGTATTTCAGCTACAGTTTTCTGATTTGGCATCTAGCCGATTTCCTTATTTCACAGTAGAATATGCGCTCTCTCAAGTCACATTGTGGCATGGTTGTTCAGACCATCCCGTGGAGCCAAAATCAGCATGTTTATCGTTGCCGGTGCACCCGCACATTCTTCTTTTAAGAAAACTCAACTATTATCGCGTTTGACGTCAATTAGTTCTGTTCAATCAATTGAAAGTCAATGGGTCTACCTCTTTGACCAAGCGCTCAGCGAGCAACAACAGCAATCAGCTTTACAGCTTCTCAACGATGGTCAATCTTTTGAATTGCACCAGGCTGCAAGTGATGAAATCCAGATTTTAGTCACACCGCGCGTAGGAACCATCTCTCCTTGGTCCTCTAAAGCGACGGATATTTTCAAAAACTGTAATACGCCGGTTCATCGTTTAGAACGCGGCGTTTTATTTACTTTGAAAGGCACAAAAGAGCTTTCCAAAGAGGCTCTACAGGTACTGCACGACCGTATGACTGAAAGCGTATTCAACGCGATTGAAGATGCAGCGGTATTATTTGTGGAAACGGCGCCAAAACCATTGAACTCCATTGATATTCTGGGGGAAGGTAAAGAGGCGCTGGTAAAAGCCAATAATGAATTTGGTTTCGCATTATCAATGGATGAAATTGATTACCTGACTGAAGCTTTCATCAAGCTGGGTCGTAATCCGAATGACATTGAACTGATGATGTTTGCACAAGCCAACTCTGAGCATTGCCGTCATAAAATCTTCGGTTCAGAATGGACGATTGATGGTGAAGTTCAGCCATTGTCATTGTTCCAGATGATCAAGAATACGTATAAAGAGTCACCAACAGACGTATTGTCAGCTTATAAAGACAACGCTTCAGTGATTGTGGGTTTTGATACGCAACGTTTCTATCCAACCCTGGAAAATAGTGGACAACACGTTTATAAGTACAAGAGTCAGGCTGCACATATCCTGATGAAGGTGGAAACCCATAACCATCCAACCGCGATTGCACCATTTGCTGGTGCTGCGACAGGTTCAGGCGGTGAAATCCGTGATGAAGGCGCAACTGGTCGTGGTGGTAAGCCAAAAGCAGGTTTAACAGGTTTCACTGTTTCTAACTTGAACATTCCGGGCTTTGAACAGCCTTGGGAAGAAAACTACGGCAAACCATCTCGTATGGCATCTCCACTTCAAATCATGATTGAAGGTCCATTGGGTGGTGCTGCGTTTAACAATGAATTTGGTCGCCCAGCATTAACGGGTTACTTCCGTACCTTCGAACAAAACGTCAATGGCGAAGTGAAAGGCTTCCATAAGCCAATCATGATTGCCGGTGGTTACGGTAACATTCGTCCGGACCATGTTGAAAAAGATGCCATCCAACCAGGTGATCTGTTAATTGTACTTGGTGGTCCAGCAATGCTGATCGGTCTTGGCGGTGGTGCAGCATCTTCTGTAGACAGCGGTAAACTGGGTGAAAATCTGGACTTTGCTTCGGTACAACGTGAAAATCCGGAAATGGAACGCCGTTGCCAAGAAGTGATTGATACCTGCTGGCGCATGGAAGATCACAACCCAATCGTGTCGGTGCATGATGTAGGCGCGGGTGGTATTTCCAATGCCATGCCTGAACTGGTGAATGACCACGAGCTTGGTGCAGTGCTGGATCTGCGTAAGATTCCATCGCTTGAGCCAGGTATGTCTCCAATGGAAATTTGGTCAAACGAAGCGCAAGAGCGTTATGTTTTGGCGATTCGTCCATCTTCTTTAGAATTATTTGAATCGATCTGTGCGCGTGAACGTTGTCCGTTTGCAGTACTGGGTGAAGCGACTGAAGCACGTCATTTAACCGTTGAAGATCCATTGTTCGGCAACAAGCCGGTGGATATGCCAATGCAGGTGATGCTTGGTGGTACGCCACGTATGAGTCGTTCATATGAAACGATTGAACGCAAAGGCGATGACTTTGACGCGGCTAAAGTCACTGATCTGAAAGATGCAATCTACCGTGTTATCAAGAATCCAACTGTTGCTTCTAAATCGTTCCTGATCACCATTGGTGACCGTTCAATTACCGGTATGGTGGCACGTGACCAGATGGTTGGTCGCTGGCAGGTTCCTGTCGCGGATGCTGCTGTGACTACAACAAGCTTGGTGGGTTACACCGGTGAAGCAATGGCAATGGGTGAACGTCCACCAGTAGCCTTGTTGAATCCTGCTGCGTCTGCACGTTTATCAGTTGCTGAATCGATCTCGAACATCATGTCTGCGAAGATTGAAAAAATCAGCGATATCAAACTGTCTGCAAACTGGATGGCGGCTGCTGGTCAACAAGGTGAAGACCAGGCATTATTCGAAGGCGTAAAAGCTATCGGTATGGAAATGTGTCCGGCACTGGGTATTGCAATTCCGGTGGGTAAAGACTCATTGTCTATGCGTACTACCTGGAATGATGAAGGTGAAGACAAGTCTGTGACTTCTCCAATGTCAGGCGTAATCACCGCATTTGCACCAGTGACTGATGTGCGCAAGACATTGACGCCTGAACTGAAAGATATTGAATCTGTACTGGTTCGTATTGATCTGTCTAAAGGTCAGTTCCGTTTAGGCGGTTCGATTCTGGCGCAGGTATACAAAGCGATTGGTTCGGTTACGCCTGATGTGGATAGCTTCGATGACTTCAAAGCATTCTTCACATTGATTCAAGAATGGAACAACCGTGGCTTGATCAAGGCGTACCATGACATCGGTGATGGTGGCTTATTGGCAACTGTTGCAGAAATGATGTTCGCTTCACGTCTTGGTGTCGCACTTGAAGAGCAATCGGTTGCAAGCCTGTTCGCTGAAGAAATTGGTGCAGTGCTGCAAATCTCGAAAGCAGATTGGGATGCATTACAAGCTGAAGTTGCAGCGTCTACTTTGAAAGATGCAATTACAGTGGTGGGTACTGTAAATAATACTGACCAGTTGTCTGTAAATGGTCTGGTACTTGAACGTAGCGATCTACAGGTGGCTTGGACTGAAGTTTCACATCAAATCCAGCGCCTGCGTGACAACGTGGAAACGGCGGATCAGGAATTTGCGTTAATTACTGATAAAGCACACCAAGGTATTATTGCTCAACCGACATTCGACCTAAACGAACCTGTTGAAGCGCCTTTCATTAATTTGCGTCGTCCAAATATGGCAATTCTGCGTGAGCAGGGTGTGAATGGTCATGTAGAAATGGCCGCAGCTTTCGACAAAGTGGGCTTCAATACGGTTGACGTACATATGAGTGACTTGCTGGCAGGTCGTATCAGTCTGGATGATTTTGAAGGCTTGGTAACTTGTGGTGGTTTCTCGTATGGTGACGTGCTGGGTGCAGGCGGCGGCTGGGCAAAATCAGTCTTATTCAATGCCAAGTTACGTGACCAGTTTGAGAAATTCTTTAACCGTCAGGAAACTTTCTCATTAGGTATCTGTAATGGTTGCCAGATGTTGTCCCAATTGGCTCCACTGATTCCGGGTGCTGAACACTGGCCTCGTTTCTACCGTAATAAGTCAGAAGTATTTGAAGCACGTGCAGTCAACGTACGTGTAGAAAAATCGAATTCTGTCTTGTTGCAAGATATGCAGGGTTCGATTCTACCGATCGCTGTGGCGCATGGTGAAGGTCGTGCAGTTGCAACTGCGGAAAACTTTGCTGCACTGAATGCATCGAATCAGGTCGTTTTACGTTATGTCGATAGCCATGGCAATGCAACTGAACAGTATCCATTGAACCCGAACGGTTCACCAGAAGGTATTACTGGTGTAACGTCGCAGGATGGTCGTGCAACGATTATGATGCCACATCCGGAACGTAACTTCCGAGCGATTCAGCATTCTTGGAAACCGGAAGACTGGGATCAGGATGGTGCCTGGTTACGTATGTTCCGTAATGCACGTAAGTTTATTGGTTAATCCATTTTAAATTTCAAGAAAGGGTCGCAAAAGCGGCCCTTTTTATTGGAATATCCGCTTTCAGAGAAAGCTGAATGATTTATTAATTATTCTACTGAATTTATATAGATAGGTTACAAATTAACCATAAGAATATCAAAAATCATAAATATAAAAAGGCATGAGAAGAGTAAGCTATTTGTTAAAACTCGAAAAATTAAAAACCCCGAGGGTCCACAAGATGAAAAGAATAAATCTGTTTTGTTTAACAGCGACTTGTGTATTTCTAGCTGCTTGTGCGATGACACCCGAGCAAAAAGCGGAGCGTGCACAAGAAAAAGCGAAAAAACGTTTAGCCTTACAAGTACAGATGGCTCAGCAATGTGATCCTGTAGCAGCTAAACTTATGTCTCAGCTACCTACCATTAGCCAGCTACCTCCAGCACAACGTACCCAATTTGACCAGCAATATGAGGCGCGTGTAAATAATCCAACTTTCCAGTCATGTTATAACATGGCGTTTAAGGCATATAACGAGCAGCAGCAACTGAATCTGGCAGAATTAGAATGGGATACTGATGCCGGCTGGTTTAATAATTCACCATTTAACTGTGAATTCCCGCGTCCAGAAGGACCATTTTGGCGGGCCTGCTAATACTTTACTTAGGTAAGATGATCTAGTAGAAATACTTATAGCTGGATAATATAAAGATTTTTATTTAGACTAGCTTCATGAATTGCCACCTTTGGGTGGCTTTTTGTTTTTTAAATATTTTGATTTTTTAATTTTATTTCTCCTGCTGATCTGGTTTGAATTTTGCTTTCATATGATAGATAAAGTGTTAAGGTATATTTTATGCACAACTTTATTGCACTATAAAAGAAAGATGGAATAGATCGGTTCAGTATCAATTCTCAAGTATGAGGTGATGACATGATAAAGACATTTAGAATAATGGATAGGGCGACAATGCGTCAGAAAGGTTGGTGGTTGTTTGGCTTTGTTGTTAGCCTACAAATATTGTTTGTACTCGGCAGTTATTTGATGCAGGGTTCTTGATATTTAGATTTAGAAAAAGCCACCGAGAGGTGGCTTTTTTATTTTTTAAATTATATATTTATTAAAAATATGTGAACAAAATATAAGATGAATAATCAGGAAAAATTAATAAAAGTAGAAACTATTCAGAATTTACTTATAGCTCATGCGACAGGTAGTAATGAAAACAGTAGCGAATATGAAACTCTAAGATTCTATTTACTAAAAGAAGTAGATATTAAGAATTTATTACCGAAATACATTGTGACTTGTAGGAATCTACAGCAATTTTGGCAATTTATTAAATTTGAATATAGTACTTACGCAGAACGACGAGATTTTATATGGAAGTCTTTTCTACCCTTATTGGAGAAACTAGAGTTAACTGATTCCACTCCTTCAGATCAAATTGTAAGTAATATTGTACAAAAGCTAGATTCAGATTATATCCATAGTATTTGGAATAAGGCGTTAGAGAGAAGAACATCTGATCCTGAAAGCGCGATTACATTATCGAGAACACTCTTAGAATCCACATGTAAGCATATTCTTGATGAAATAGGTATTGATTATGGACATGCGCCTGAAATAAATCAGCTTTATCGTTTAGTTAGTAATGAATTAAATTTAGCACCATCACAACATACAGAAAAAGTGTTTAAACAAATTTTAGGTGGTTGTAGTTCAATTGTCGAAGGATTAGGTGCTTTAAGGAATAAAGTGGGTGACGCACATGGACAAGGTAAAAATAATGTAAAGCCTTCTCCTAGACATGCTGAGTTTGCAGTAAATTTAGCAGGAACAATGGCAGTATTTTTATTTACAACTTGGGAAGTTAACAAAGAATCATTAGAAAAGATCACCCAAAGGTGATCTTTTCCCCATTGTTTTAAACAACCAACTGAATCTGCTTTAACACCGCCTTCAACGTATTTTCATAATCAAAAGCTGCATTGGTACTGTCCTGATAACGCCATGCCACATAACCATCTGGACGAACCAGAATTACGCCAGATTCATGAATTTCAGACTTGGCATTCCAGGTGCCATACACATCACGATAGTTACGTGAACCAATCTGAATCACATCCAGATATGGCAGTTTCAATGCTTCAGCCGCCTGTTTCCAACCTTTGCCAGATAAACCTGTCAGCAGAGTAAAACGACCTTTACCGGTAATATCTAGCGTGGACTGTTTTTGACCATTGGCATTGATCAGCCAGGTATGCGGCACTTTGGCACCCGGGCGCGTTGTTGCTTGCAGATAAAGCTGCTGATCACGCTTAAATCTTTCAGGCTCAGATTCGTTCATGATTGCATTAGAAGTATAGCGTTGGTTCAGCTCTACACCTTGGGCATTAAATTCGAAGTTTTTAATTTCCAAAGCTTCAAACAGTTTTTTGCGGATTTCAGCACCTTGCTCATCTTCCGCAAAGATACGTTCCAGCATTTGTTTTTGTGTAGTCACACCATTGTCAAAACCAAAGACTTCTTTCAGGTATTTATAATCAAAACGTGACTGGTTCGCACGCGCCACGATCTGCTTACCTACCGGTGCACGTTCAGCCGTATAGGAATCCAGCAGGGAAGGCGCAGCCCAGCCTTTCACAGCATATGCCAGTTTCCAGCCCAGATTAAAGGCATCCTGCATACAGGTATTTGAACCTAATCCGCTTGAAGGTGGATGACGGTGCACTGCATCACCTCCGCAGAATACACGGCCTTTAGAATATTCAGTGGCCCAGGTCTGATTCACATACCAGTACGTTAGTTTCTGAATCTCGACTTCTTCAACTTCAGTACCGACGAAGGCATTCAGGCGGGCACGTACCTGTTCCTCAGTCACTTGTGGTTCGCCTTTGGAAATGTCAAAGCCCCAACCCATAATCCATTCATTCCATGGCGTAATAGCACGTAACAATCCCATACCGAGGTCGCCAAAGCTGGCTTCGGGATTGACAATCCATTGTAGAATCGCAGGGCGGTGTTGCACGTATTGAGAAAGATCAGCTTTAAAGGTCACATAGACTGTACCCGCACGTGCCATTATACCTTCAAGAGGTAAATCAAGCTGTTCCAGCACACGAGACTTCGCACCATCCATACCGACTAGATATTTCGCTCTCAAGCTAAATTCAGTATTGGTAATCCGGTTGAGGAAAGTGGCTTTCACGCCATCTTCGTCCTGCACATGCGAGAGATATTCGGTATTAAAATTATAAATCGCACCACGCTCGCCAGCATTCTTAACCAGCAAGGCTTCCATTTTGGGCTGGATCAAATCAACTAGAGGACATGGGCTACCTTTTATATAATCGCCATGACGTTCATCGCCCGTACCCCAGGCACTTAAACGGGCAATTTCTTCGCCGACCAGACTGGTGGTAATCAGGCTTTCACCCATCTGCTCCCAAGGTGTAGCGATCTCTTTGACCTGCTCTTCAATACCTAAATCACGTAATACCTCCATGGCACGCTGATTGGTAATATGTGCACGTGGGCTATTGGCCAGCCAGCTAAACTGGGTAAATAGCTGTACTTTGATGCCATAATTGGCCAGGGCCAGACCTAATGTTGAACCTGCAGGACCGGTACCAATCACTAAAACATCGGTGTCATATTGCGGTGCCATTACATACTCCATGAATGTCGCTATTACATGAACAATCTATCTGTTAGCTGAGGAGTCTAGGCAAAATTCAGCGCAGGCTATAGAGCTATTCATATAAACTATCTGCCTATAGATATTTTCACTGCATATACGAATATGACGTGGTGTTTTGGATAGAGCAAGATATGGAACTTCGACATTTACGCTATTTTATCACTGTGGCGCAGCAACAAAGTTTTACCAAGGCTGCCGAAAAACTGTTTACCGCCCAGCCGTCATTAAGCCAGCAAATTAAGGATCTGGAGCAGGAAGTAGGCGTCATGCTGTTTGATCGTTCATCCAGAAAAGTCAAACTCACCGATGAAGGGCAGGCTTTTCAGATCTATGCCGAAAAAGCACTGGAAAATGCCAAACTGGCAGTAGCAGCAGCGCGTCAGGTTGCACAGCAGAAAAATAATCAGATTCATATTGGTTTTCTGAATGTGGCAGAAATCAAAGTCATGCCTCAGATATTGGCGCAGCTTAAAAAAAACATGCCGGACTTAAAAATCCATCTGCATAGCCTGACCTGTATGGAACAGATTCAGCGGCTAAAAAATGCTGAACTGGATTTGTGTATTACCCGCTTTCATATGGACCATCCAGATTTTGAGAATATTCATTTATTAACCGAGCAAATTTATCTGATAGCCGCTCAGCACTTACATTCTACAGATCGAATCCTGAAATTACAGGAACTAAAAAACCATAATGTAATTATGTGCGAGCAGAATGCTTCACCCGTATTTTATGAAAAGCTGGATAAACTACTCTGCATTGATCAGCTTGAGCATGAACAGGTTTTATGGGTGACCAATGTGTTGCAACATATCAATCTGACCAATATGGGGATGGGCTTTAGTTTTGCACCTGAATATTTACTTCGTTTTATGAATGATCATGTAAAAGTGATCCAGACTGACCAGGTGCTACCAAAACTGGATTTATATGCAACATTTAACAAGAACTCTCAAAATCCTGCATTGAAGATGATTGCCCAAGCCCTTAACAATATGAGTAATATCTGAATTTCAGGAAAAAATACATGTTAAAGCTGATTTATTACGTACCAGACGAAAACCTGGAAGATACCAAGAATGCGATATTTGCAGCAGGAGGCGGCGGCATTGGGGAATATACAAATTGTGCCTGGCAGGTTTTAGGAACCGGACAGTTTAAGCCGCAGAAAGGTGCAGATCCTCATATTGGTGAAGTCGGCCAACTGGAACAGGTAGAAGAATGGCGGGTAGAAATTCTGGTGCCGGATGAAAAGGCGGTCGAAGTGGCCAAAGCACTGAAAGACAGCCATCCTTACGAAGAGCCGGCCTTTGAATTTATTCAGCTTCTGGATATCAAAGTCTAAAGTTACATTATTACTGCTTTATCGGCGTGTTCGACTTGACGCGCCGTTAGTCCAGATTCAAAAAATGGCCAAACTGCTTTTGTTATTATCATTTCTGCCAGAATAATCCATAGAAAAAATACAATAAGGAAAATAATAATGTCATGGCTTAAACCGCTGAGCAGCGTCTGGAAAAATACGCTCAGTAAATCCATTCAATACGGTACAGAAATCCTGCATAGCCGTATTCCGTATTCGCCGGACAATCCCTATCTGGAAGGTATATTTGCACCCGAGCGGCAGGAACATTTTTCTATAAACTTGAAAGTTGAAGGGCAGATTCCTGCAGAACTGGATGGCGCACTGATGCGGATTGGTCCGAATCCTATTAACGTCAAAAACCCACGCAACTATCACTGGTTTACGGGCGATGGCATGTTGCATGCGCTCAGACTGAAGGGTGGTGAGGCACATTGGTATAAAAGCAGTTATATCGGTTCCGCCAGTGTGCAGGAAAAACTTCACCGGCCACAGATTCCCGGCAAAACCCGGAGTGTCGCAGATGCTGTCAACACCAATGTCATCAGCTTCGCCGGGAAAATCTGGGCACTGGTTGAAGCAGGAGCATACCCAGTTGAATTGAATGCTGCACTGGAATCAAGACGGCATCATTTATTTGAAGATGATCAGGATATGCCATTTACTGCCCATCCGCATATTGATCCTGAAACCGGCGATATTCATGCGGTTTGTTATGATGCTTTAAGTCAGAATAAAGTTTTTTATCTGCAGATAGATTCAAAAGGTAAATTGAAACATCAGGTCGAGATTCCAGTGAAACATGGTCCAATGATTCATGATTGTGCCATTACCAAATCTCAGGTGCTGATTCTGGACCTGAATGTAAATTTCTCGGTTCGCAGTGCTTTAAAAGGTTCAATGCTGCCATATCAATGGAATCCAAAACGGCAGGCGCGTATTGGCATATTGCCATTTGGTGGTAAGGCAATTGATATTCGCTGGTATAAGATTGATCCCTGTTTTATTTTCCATACCGTAAACGCTTATGATCTGGATTCCGGTAATGTGGTGATGGATGCAGTCGTGCACTCCAAAGCATTGGTCAGTTCGATTCAGGGGCCGATTGAAGATCAGGATATTCGGCTGGAGCGGTTCATTTTTGAACACGGCACTGGAAAAGTGGCTCGGACGATATTATCCGGGACGAAACAGGAGTTTCCACGGATCAATGATGCTTATACGAGGCGGAAGCATCGGTATATTTATAGTATTTCCTTTGGCGAGTTTGATGATCCTTATCATGTCAGCAGTAATATGCTCTTGGGTCATGATCTGGAAACTGGCCATTCAGAAAGCTATTCCTTTGGTGAGAACTGGGTGACAGGCGAAGTGATATTTGTCGCGCGGGAAGGTGCTCAAGCTGAAAATGATGGCTGGCTCATGTCTTATATCCATGCTCTAGATGGAAGTCCATCCAGAGTGGTGATTCTGGATGCACAGCATATGATGGCAGGACCGATTGCAACCATTTATTTACCTGTACGTGTACCCGTCGGATTTCATTGTAACTGGATTGATTATCGGAAACTAAGAATTAACTATTCTTAGGTTTGAGCTTAAAAACTTGAAACTTTGTCTTGGTGATTAAAAGGCATTAACTTAGAAAGCTCGAATAAGATTCATATCTGATGGTAGGCGGATATTACTTTGAGGAATGAGAAATATATTCGCTAAGGCAATCAAAATCTGTTGTTAGGCAGAAGACTCGTCCCTGAATCTCAGCCTAACATTGACCTCTATACCGCTAATCATAGAGCAGATGAAAGATTTAAATTTGAGATACTGCTTACATCTTCTGAATAAACAGTTCACGATCAAAACGATACTGCGGGAAGAATACGCCATCTTTGGCACGTTCACCTGCACCAATCACCATGACCGGATACTGTTCGCCATTTAATTCAAGAATTTCACGAACCATCGGCTCATCAAAACCTTCCATCATACAGCTATCAAAACCGTAAGCACGTAAAGCCAAGACCAGATTTTCACAAGCCAGTGCCGTCGTTTTGGTTGCCCACAGTTTTGCATCAGCCGGACTGAAAGCAGAGACTGGCATTTGCTTGTCCAGTGTACGTGCAACTTTGAAAGCGACTTTCTTAAAGTTGCCGAAGGCATTCAGATAGCCCGTTTTATAGTTGTATGGAATATATTTATAGTATTTTCTAATCGCTGGTGGTGCTTCTGGGAATGGAAATTCATTCACATTACGCTTTGCCATTTCATCAATACGGTCGGTACGTGCCACGCAAACAATCAGCTCGGAAGCAGTTTTTGCTGCCAGTTGACCCATGCAGGCTTTAACCAGACGTTTTTTCCTGCCCGGATTTTGTACCACATAAAAAGTCCAGGGCTGCAGATTGGACGAGTTCGGTGCCAATAGTGCCAGATCCAGACAGGCATCCAGAACCTCATCAGGAATTGGTTTCTTGGTAAATTTACGTACTGAACGGCGGCTTTCAATGACTTTGCGAAAATTTTCTACATCTATATCCTGAGGAGCTGGTTCGTAATAGCGTTTTTTGTCAGGATTGACGCTATCAGACGTTTGATGAGATTTATCATTCAAATTTTC
Organism: Acinetobacter sp. 197; assembly: GCF_048148385.1. Lineage (NCBI taxonomy): Bacteria > Pseudomonadati > Pseudomonadota > Gammaproteobacteria > Moraxellales > Moraxellaceae > Acinetobacter > Acinetobacter sp. 197. The sequence goes on along the minus strand of NZ_JAYWZK010000007.1, from coordinate 57,107 downwards.
AGTAGACATATTCTTTATTCTGGCAAGTAAAGGTATCAAGAAGGCAGTTTAAACTACCTCATTGACATCCTGAGTTTGAAAATTAGTTGAATTGTGTGAAATCAGGTTTCCGTTTTTGCATAAAAGCCTGAACTGCTTCCATCATTTCGGCTGAACCAACACGGTTCATAAAGATTTCTGCCTCATGATCAATCCATTCAACAATTTCATCCAGATTATGTTTCATCAAAGCTTTGCTCTGCTTCAGAGAGGCCAATGGTAAAGCTGCCAGAGTTTGTGCCTGTTTTTGTGTAGTAGCATAGGCATCTTCTTCGATACTGTTCACCAGACCTGCGCTCAGTGCTTTTTCACTATTGAATTTTTGTGCAGTCAGCAATAATTCAGCTGCTTTATGATAGCCTGCTTGTTGAATCAGTAATTTGCTTGACGCGCCTTCAGGCGATAGACCCAGACTGACAAATGGAATCTGGAACAGGGCTGTATGGTCACTATAAACCAGATCACAATGCAGTAAGATCGTCACCCCAATCCCGATCGCAACTCCACGCACAGCAGCAATTAAAGGCTTGGAAAATTTTGCGGCAGCTTTTAATAAAACAAATGGAGGGCCATCCTGCGGACGAATCTGGTCCTTATTGGCTGCAGATTTCATGAAATCCTGCATATCATTGCCTGCACTAAAGTCAGCGTCCTGACCGCGTAAAACAACTACACGCACTTCAGGTGCCTGATCAGCTTCATCCAGGGCTTTCGCAATCCATAAATAAAGCTCGCTATATAAGGCATTTTTAGCTTCCGGGCGATTGATGGCCAAAGTGAGTACACCATGTTCTAAATTCGCATTCAAATGCTCATGAGGTTGTTGAATACAGCTCAGTGTCATCGTACTATCCTTGCTTTAAACTTGATTTGATTTTATGGGAATTATTATGTCGCATATTTATTGGAGCGGCACAACTCATGAGTCATAAAAAACTGATCCCTTATGAACTATACATTTGATTATCTGGTTTTCATTGGCCGCTTTCAGCCTTTTCATCTGGCGCACATGCAAACCATTAAGATCGCCTTGCAGCACAGTCAGAATGTGATTTTGGCTCTTGGTTCTGCACAAAATGAACGTAATATCAAGAATCCATTTTTGGCTTCGGAGCGTGAAGCCATGATCCTGTCAAATTTTAGTGCTGAAGATCAGGCGCGCATCAAATTTGTAGAAGTCATAGATGTTTATAATGATGAAAAATGGCAAAAACTGGTGAAATCGCTGGTGAATCAGGTCATTGAACCGAATGCCAAAGTCGGGCTGATTGGGCATTTTAAAGATGATTCTTCCTATTATTTAAAATTTTTCCCTGAATGGGAAATGGTTGAACTTGACAGTCTTGAAGGAGCCCTGTCTGCCACGCCGATGCGTGAAGCTTATTATCGTGGCGAAATTCAACGGGATAAATTTCCACAAGGCACGATTGAATTTTTAGAGCGCTTCCAGCATACAGCGACCTATCAACAGCTCAGTGAAAAATTCGCCCGGAATGATAAAACCAATCTGGTTTAAAACTACAAGTTCAGTACCGGTTGATTCATGGCAGCTTGAGCATGCTGCCTTAAACATTCACCTAAGATCTCCAGGGCAGGAGACTGTTCTTTCCAGTGATGCCAATACAGGGGGACTTCGATGCGTAATTCCCTTGAAAGCTCAAGCAGTTGACCTGATGCCAGCAAATCTCGGACCTGATAGTCCGGTAACCAGCCATAGCCCAGTCCCATCACAATTGCATCAAAAAATGCATGGGTCGATGGGATGAAAAAGTGAGGGTATTGAGCAGGATTCAGGCCAAACTCTTGCTGGATAAACTGGGTATGCAACTGGTCTTTTTCATTAAAAAGAATAGCAGGAGCAAGACGTAGCGTATTCCGATGTACGCCTTGATGAAACCAGTTTCGGGAAAATTCAGGGGTGGCAACGAGACGGTATTGCATCTCTCCGATCAATTCGGCCCGGCAACCTTTCATTGCCTTGGCTTCCGTACTCAAACAGGCATTGACAAGGCCTGCTTCTAACAGATGATGAGTCTGTGATTGGTCATCTACCTGAAAATGCAACACAATTTTATGCCGGATCAGCTGGTCTTGTAAGGTCGGTAACAGCCAGGTCGCGAGCGAATCAGCATTGGTGGCAATATTCAGACAATAGAAACCTTCTTGTTGCAGCTGTCCCCCCAGATCCTGCATTAGATTCTGTTCTAGCAAGCGTTGATGCTGTAAATAATGCAATAAAGTTTGCCCGGATTGAGTCACGCGGCAAGGCCGATCTCTGACCAACAGCAGATGTCCCAATTGTTTTTCCAGACTTTGAACACGAAGAGTAACTGCTGAGGCAGTAATGTTTAACTGCTCCGCTGCAAGATCAAAACTTCCGGTTTTTGCAACTGCATAAAAAGCATCACATTGTTTCGCATTCAGCATCTTTCTTATCTAAATAATATTTAGTTAATCTGATATTAACTTAGTTTTAATTAATCTTGCCGATTTTATTGAATAATGCCTTTCTTTAAAAAAGGGGGAAGATGATGTTCAGTTATATGGTGAGTGGCTTTGCTGTAGGAATGAGCCTGATTGTGAGTATTGGTGCACAAAATGCCTTTGTTCTAAAACAAGGTTTAAAACAGCAGCATGTGTTCTGGGTCTGTGTAATTTGTGCTTTATCTGATTCTATTTTAATTTTGCTGGGTGTCTTTGGATTCGCGCGTGTCATCGAGCATTACCCGCATATTGTTATGTTTTCTAAATATATTGGTGCAGGATTTCTGTTTTATTATGGTTTGCAACATGCGATTAGTGCATTTAAATCTACAGAGGTATTGGCATTGAGTGATCAGGCAACAGAGCATTTTGTACAGGTGCTGATGATCTGTTTGGCTTTTACCTGGCTGAATCCGCATGTTTATTTAGACACCGTAATCCTGATCGGATCTATTTCAACCAAATACAGTCTGGGGAAAGAATGGTTTACGCTAGGCGCAGTCCTTGCTTCTTGGTTTTTCTTTTTTTGTTTGGGATATGGCGCAAAAATATTGACGCCGTGGTTTCAACATCCAAAAGCATGGAAAATTCTGGATGCTATTATTGCCTGTACCATGTGGGCGATCGCCTTGTCATTAATAGTCAGCATTTGATTTACTTATAACCTTGAGAAACTGTTTCAGAATGAAGCCAGCGTATTATTTAAGATATTTATCAATGATTTTTAATATTTTATTCAGCTGGAAACAGCAAATTCTTTGTTATATAAAAAGTGGCTAGAACATAAAGTTGTAAGATCAAAACAGTTCTCTGTTGGACAGACACGACTCCTGAAGAAAGAAATCAGGACGATTATTCTGTCCATTAGTCATGAATGATTTTACAAAAACTTCAAAAAACTGATATAAAAATAACGGAACCATGTGGGAATACACAACAAGAAAATTTAATTTCAGATTAAGCCGTTGACTTAAATCCGATTAATAAGAAATTAAACAAGGTGGATTTAAAATTGAAAACAATAATAAAAACCGGGCTTCTTAGCTTGGCGATCTGTCTAGCTTTAATCAGTCAGTCTTTTGCAAGATCATGGACCCTAACCCCCAAAAGCGATGTAGGGTTTGAGATCAAGTCCATGGGACTTACTATGGTTAAAGCCAAGTTTAATCAGGTTCAATCCACGATGCAGTTTGATGCCAATGCACCGCAAAACGCCTCAACCCATCTGGTCATGGATGTAGAAAGTTTAAGTTTTAGTAAACCTGTATTTAAAAATATGATTTTGGGCGAAGACCTGTTTTATGTAGCAAAATACAAGACTGTAATTTTTAAAAGTATTCAGTTTAAAGACCTAGGCAATGGCAAATACAAGGTATTAGGACATTTAACCTTGCGTGGTGTAACCAAGCCCGTGATTTTTGAGACAACTTTTAAGCCGAGTATGTCGGATGCCAATTTGTTGGATGTTCAGGCATCTGCCGTGATTAATCGCAGTGATTTTGGTATGAAAAAGGGAATTGCAGGTATAGGAGACAAAGTGAATCTTCATCTTTCAGGTCAATGTGAAGTCAATTAAGAAAGTATTCACTTATATGTCATCATGCCTGATGATCCTGCATCATAAAATTTTTAGAATGCTGCGTGCTTATCATTTTCAGATTTAAATCTTTATCAGGTAAATATAAAATATATGCTGCTATATAAAACCATTAAAAAAGCTCGAATATTCGAGCTTTTATGCCTAGGTCTTAGCAGGTAATCAGGCCACTTGTAAGGCTTTCAAGTCTTCCAGAACTTGTTCTGCATGGCCAGCTGCCTTGACCTTACGGTATTCTTTGACCAGTTGGCCGTTATGGAAAATAAAAGTTGAACGTTCAACTCCCATCACCTGTTTACCATACATATTCTTTTCTTTGATTACATCAAAGTGATGACACAACACTTCTTCTTTATCACTGATCAGGTTAATGCTGAGATTCTGCTTTTCAGTAAAATTCTGATGGGCTTTCACCGAATCACGGGATACCCCGAGAACTGTAGTATTTAAAGCCTCGAACTGGTCTTTTAAACAGGAAAAGCCAACTGCCTGAGTGGTGCAGCCCGGCGTAGAATCTTTAGGATAAAAGTAGATGACTAGCCATTCTGTATCTAGCTTGGTTAAATTGATCTCGCCTGTGGTCGCAGGAAAATTCTGATCAATTAAACTAATTTCAGACATAAAAACTCCTGTTTTATTTAAATTTTTTCAAAAAAATAAGCCACATTATAGTGGCTTATTTCATTAAAGAATAAGAAAAATTGGATCTTATTTCTTTGGTGCCGCTTGAGCTGATTTCATTGCTTCTTCAGTCAAAGTTTTCAGTTTACCGGTTAACTGTGGACCAAAACACGCTTGAAGATCTTTATTCTGCTTTTGTACAAAAGCTAAACTACCTGGGCTTTTTTTCTGGTTAATGGTACTTTGAATTTCCCATTTTTGCGCATTGGTTAATTTACCATCTGCTTCAACCGCACAAGTACAATATTTACTGACTTCAGCAGAAGTTAATTTCTTGCTTTTGCCAGTTTCATCTTTACAAACATTGATCAATGCAGCTTTCACATTGGTGCTTTTATAAGCTTGTTGTAATTTGTCATCAGCTGCTTGAGCTGTAGTGGTGAACATCGCAGCAGCTGAAACAATTGCTGAAAGTACAATGCCTGATTTTAAATTCTTCATAAACTCTACCTTGTTATTACGGTATATAACGTGTCGGGTCTTCAACACCTGCGTCCGCAAAACCCTGTTTACGTAAACGACAACTGTCACATTTACCACAGGCACGTCCTTGGTCATCTGCTTGATAGCATGACACCGTTTGACTGTAGTCTACGCCATGTTCCATACCTAAGCGAATAATATTTGCTTTGGATAAATGTAACAAAGGTGTTTCAAACTTGAGAGCTTGGCCCTCTACACCAACCTTGGTTGCAAGACGAGCCATGTTGGCAAATGCCTCGATAAATTCCGGACGGCAATCCGGATAACCGGAGTAATCGACCGCATTAATTCCGATCACAATTGCTTCAGCTTTGAAGACTTCTGCCGCAGCTAGAGCATAAGACAAGAAGATGGTATTACGTGCAGGAACGTAAGTAATCGGAATGCCGGCCTGTTCGTGATCAGGTACCTCAATACTATGATCGGTAAGGGCTGAGCCACCCAGATTACCCAGATCAATATTGATCACTCGATGTTCTACACCCGCACGTTCAGTTAACGCTTTTGCTGCATCCAGCTCGGTGGTTGAACGTTGACCATAGCGAAAACTGAGTGCGATACATTCATAGCGTGCCTGTGCCCAAGCCAGACATGTGGTTGAGTCTAAACCGCCAGATAACAGGACAATGGCGCGAGGGCGCATAAGCTGATTCTCCAAATAATACTTTACAAAAAATTAACGACCAGTTTCATCATTCCATAACAACTTGTGCAGTTGTAACTGGAAACGAACAGGGAGATGGTCTTCTAAAATCCATTGAGCTAAGTCACGTGCCAATTGTGGTAAATGAACTGCACCTTTTTCTACCGCAAATGCAGGCGAAAACCAAACTGTACTGACTTTCTCTTGAAGTTGATACTGTTCAAGCTGCTGCTTTGACCATTCATAATCCTCACGATTGCAAATGACAAACTTGATTTGATCATGTGCAGTTAAATGATCGAGATTAGCAAGCAAATTTCGTGCAACTTCACCTGAAGTGGGTGTTTTTAAGTCGAGGACTTTGGAAACACGTGAATCCACCTTGGACACATCTAAAGCCCCACTGGTTTCAAGTGAAACCTGACATCCTAAATCTGCCAGTCGCTGCATCAGGGGCAGGGCATTGGGCTGTGCCAGAGGTTCGCCACCAGTCACACAGACATAAGGTGTTTTAAAATCAAGCGTAGTCTGGATAATATCTTCCAGAGACTGACGCTCGCCACCTTCAAAGGAATAGGTGGTGTCACAGTAGCTACAACGTAGTGGACAACCGGTTAAACGGATAAATACCGTTGGCAGTCCTGCGGCATTGGCTTCACCTTGTAATGAATAGAAAATCTCCGTAATGCGTAAACCCGCAGACGGATCAGAAACTGGGATTGCAGAAGATCGAAGCGTATTCATAACAAAATTAACCAATGAAAAATAAATAACCGGGTATAAAAATAAAAATCCCTACGATTATTACTAATCGTAGAGACGAGGAGCGGTTGAAGCTCCGAGGAACACAAATGTGTCCTCTAAGTTAAGACATCTTAGTCTTCGCGTAATAGATCGTTCAAGCTTGTTTTAGAACGAGTTTGTGCATCAACTTTTTTCACGATAATGGCAGCATACAGGCTGTAAGTACCACATTTAGATGGAAGGCTACCCGCAACAACAACCGAACCTGCTGGTACGCGACCATAATGGATTTCGCCAGTTGCGCGGTCATAAATCTTGGTCGACTGGCCAATGAATACACCCATTGAAATTACCGAGCCTTCTTCCACGATTACGCCTTCCACGATTTCAGAGCGTGCACCGATAAAGCAGTTATCTTCAATAATGGTTGGATTTGCTTGAAGTGGCTCAAGAACACCACCAATGCCCACACCACCTGACAAGTGTACATTTTTACCAATTTGCGCACATGAACCGACAGTTGCCCAGGTATCTACCATTGTGCCTTCATCGACATAAGCACCAATGTTGACATAAGAAGGCATCAAGATCACACCTTTAGCCTGGAAAGAACCCTTACGTGCTACTGCAGGCGGTACAACACGTACACCCGCTGCCTTGAATTGTTCTTCAGACCAGCCTGAGAATTTAGTATCTACTTTGTCATAGAAACGAAGATCACAAGCTTCCATTGGTTTGTTGTCGTTTAATTTAAATGATAACAATACTGCTTTTTTAATCCATTGATGAACAACCCATTCACCATCGATTTTTTCAGCAACACGTAAAGTACCATTGTCTAGACCAGCAATTACTTCCTCAACTGCTTGACGAATTTCAGCAGAGCAATCTGCAGCTGTAAAATTTGCACGGTCTTCAAACGCCTGTTCAATGATTGTTGAAAGCTGCGACATGATCTTCCTTCCAGAAAAAAATTTTCTAGATTTTACACTATATTGCAGGAAAAATAGTTGAAAGCACCAAAAATAGGTGAAAAATAACCAAAACTATAGAAGAGGTAAAATTATTAAAGTGATAATTATTATTTTCCATAAAATTAAAGTGTAGGAGAAGTGTTAGAAAACGCTTGCTTCTAAACAAGAAAAATTAATTTGTATCAAAAAATAACAAAAGATTAGCAAAATGTGAATAAAAAATATTTTTTAAGTCCTTTATATTGAGCCTATCACGAATAACTAATGATCAAAAATAAGTTCTTTTGAGGAGAGAAATAATGAAACCTTTAAATAATATTTTAGCAGTATCTATTTTAGCTATAGCCGCTAGTTCTGCTATGGCCGCAGATGAAATTATCGTAACAGATGAGGGCGTTACTGAATTTTCTTTCTTTAAACCAGCTTCTGTTCGTGCTGAAGTAGGTACTACCGGTTACGGTGGTGCAATTTCCTGGAGTGCTAACCCATATGTAGGCGTCACTTTAGGTTATAACGGTGGTGATATTTCCTGGTCTGATGATTTATCTATCAATGGAACGAAGTATGACTTGGATCTGGATAACAACCTGACTTACTTGAATGCTGAAATCCGTCCTTGGGCAAACTGGTTCTATATGGCAGCTGGGGTAGGATATACAGATAATGATTATGGCTTAGAACGCCGTCCGGGTACAAATGCCTCATTTACAGTAGATGGTTCTCGTTTTAGTAATCCAAGTGGTGCAGATGTTCGTATTAAAGGCGATGTATCATATAAGAATAGTATCGCTCCTTATGTAGGGATTGGTTTCTCACCAGCTATTACCAACCGTTGGGGTATTTTTGGGGAAATTGGCGCCTATTACAATGGTAACCCAGAAGTAAACTTAAGAGCTAATCCAGAAGCTCTACTTGCTGTACCACCAGGAGATGATGGTCGTACTTTAGCTGAGGCTATTAGAGATGAAGAGGACAAAATTCGCGAAGATAACAAGTATGAATGGTTCCCGGTAGCGAAACTCGGTGTAAGCTTCCGCTTCTAAGATTTGATCTTAAAAAAAACGAGCTTCGGCTCGTTTTTTTATGCATTTTTAAAAGTATTTATAAAATCTTAAACTGGTTTTAAGTCTAGGACACTCTCATAAAAAGCAGTTTATAAATCTATAAGCCGTGTAATAGGCCTATGTGGTATAAACGCAAGCTTTAAAATTTTTTATTAGATTGGCCTGTTACTACATCCTAAGTTACTTACATCTGTTAGAGAGGTACCACTCTAATATTTGAACTGGTATCTGGATTGAATGTTGCCCTCGGAGTTCCCGTTCCAGAATTTTATAACAAAGGTTTGTACGAATTGTTATACCTGACAGCTGATTTCAGGTTCAACCCAAGCAAAGAGAACTTCAGGTGTAATGAATTTTTCAAAATTAATATTTTCAATGCATATCTATATAATAATAAAGAGGCCGCTTAGCCTCTTTGATCAAAAACTGAAAATCATGCACTCTATTCGTCTGGATAAGCCACTTTTTTCAGAGCTTTAATATCCGCATCTGGCGAGCAGAGTGAAATAAACTCGTAGCCATAACCACGCAGTAAATGACCTTTACGTACTGCAATCCAGGTGGTATTTACTCCGAAAATATCAGTTTTAATCTGTCTTAAACGGTAATCACGCTCAGGGTCATAAGCCACATCGTTAACGATGCCGACGCCCATATTCATTTCTACATAGGTCTTGATCACATCAGCATCAAGAGCAGACATCACAATATCTACATCAAAACCGGCCTCTTCAAAAGCGGTGTCAATCTTAGAGCGACCGGTAAAACCACCATGGTAGGTAATGATCGGATAATTTGCCAAGTCTTCGATAGTGACTTTTTCTTTCTGGGTCAGAGGATGATTCTGTGGGGTAATAATACTGTGCTGCCAGTTATAGTAAGGCACACTGGCCAGATTATCTTCAGTGGTGAGTGCTTCAGTTGCAATACCGATATCCGCCTGACCTTGCAGCAGCATTTCCGTGATTTCAACCGGGCTTGCCTGTTGTAAAATCAGGTGAACTTTGGGGAATTCTTTTTTAAACTGACTGACAATCGGCGGCAGCACATAACGTGCCTGCGTATGCGTGGTCGCTATGGTCAAGGTGCCTTCATCGACTTTGTTAAAATCATCAGCCAGACGTTTGATATTGTCAGCATCAACCAGCATGCGTTCCACAATCCCTAAAAGTGCCTGACCTGGCTCGGTTAAGCCTAACAAACGTTTACCCTTACGGATAAAGAGCTGCACCCCGAGTTCATCTTCCAGATCTTTAATGTGCTTACTTACCCCAGACTGTGAGGTATAAAGTGCAGCTGAAGCTTCAGTTAAGTTAAAGTTCTGTCTAACTGTTTCTCGTATAATTCTTAATTGTTGAAAATTCATGATTTTCTTTACCCTTTAAGAGGATGGGGTATTTTAAAACCCCATCTTTTGATCTTAAGCGACCTGGTTTTCAAATAAATGCAAGTTAACTGCACTTAACCACACGGTTTGATTTGGGCGGAATTGATGCGCTCTCGCTTCATCAGGTGTCAGTAAAATTTCAATCAGGTTGCCTTGTCGATCATTCAGTTCTGCAACCACTTTGCCAGCAATCCACAATTCACGAATAAAGGTGGCCTGAATTGCATTGTCATGTGGCTGTGCATGAATGCGTAAGTCATCTGGACGTGCGAATAAAATAACTTCGCCTTGAGCAGCATTTTTTGCACCCTCAAACTGGATGCGGTCTTCACCAAGCTGGATGAGGCCGCCATGATTCTGACCTTCAAAACGATTTGCCTGACCCAAAAAGTCAAATACAAATGGCGTTTTCGGTGTTTCATAGACTTCACGTGGTGAACCGATTTGCTCCACATCACCTTTGTTCATCACTACGATCTGATCCGCAACTTCAAGTGCTTCTTCCTGATCATGAGTTACAAAGATCGAAGTAATATGCAGTTCATCATGCAGGGTACGTAACCAGCGACGCAGCTCTTTACGGACTTTGGCATCCAGTGCACCGAAAGGTTCATCCAGTAATAATACACGTGGTTCAACTGCCAGGGCACGTGCCAGTGCAATACGTTGACGCTGACCCCCAGAAAGCTGGGCTGGATAACGATCGGCCAGGAAACCGAGCTGAACCAAGTCGAGTAAACGTGTCACACGTTTTTTAATTTCCGCTTCTGATGGACGGGTTTTACGTGGGCGCACACGCAGGCCAAAGGCAATATTGTCAAATACCGTCATATGGCGGAACAGGGCATAGTGCTGGAATACGAAGCCGACTTCACGCTCCCGTACATGCACATTGGTAGCATCTTCGCCCTCAAGAATGACCTGACCGCCATCTGCCGATTCCAGACCAGCAATAATACGTAGCAGGGTGGTTTTACCACAGCCTGATGGACCCAGTAGAGCCACTAACTGACCATCCGGGAAATCTAGTGAAATGTTTTTCAGTGCATGGAATGCACCAAAGTGTTTTTCAATATTTTTAACTTGAATACTCATGTGGGCATTCCTTAAGAAACTGTTAAATCATCATTACGTTTGTCTTGTTTTTCCTGGCGCAGTTCTACCCAGGTTTTTAGAACCAAGGTTACAATTGCGAGGAGAGCCAGAAGTGAAGACACGGCAAACGCAGCACTGAAAGTATATTCGTTATAGAGAATCTCGACGTGGAGCGGCAAGGTATTGGTTTCGCCACGGATATGACCGGATACCACCGATACTGCACCAAACTCACCCATAGCACGTGCATTACATAGAATTACACCGTAGATCAGGCCCCACTTGATGTTTGGCAAGGTCACTTTCCAGAAAGTCTGCCAGCCGGAAGCACCGAGTACAATTGCCGCTTCTTCTTCTTCAGTACCTTGTGCTTCCATTAACGGAATCAGCTCACGAGCAACAAAAGGTACGGTAATGAAGACGGTTGCCAGAACAATCGCAGGCACCGCGTACAGGATCTTGATGTCATTGTCCATCAGCCAGGAACCCATCCAGCCTTGGGTACCAAAAATCAGTACCAGCATTAACCCGGCAATTACGGGGGAAACCGAGAAAGGCATATCAATCAAGGTGGTGAGGAATGACTTGCCACGGAAATTAAACTTGGCCACTGACCATGCAGCAGCAATACCAAATACGACATTGAGTGGTACTGCGATTGCAGCAGTCAACAGGGTAAGTTTTACCGCCGACAAGGTATCCGGATGTACCAGAGCCTGGGTATAAACGCCTATTCCCTGTTTAAAAGCTTCTACAAAAACCAGAATCAGCGGCAGAATCAGGCAGCTCAAAAAGAAAATCAGTGCAATGGTAATCAGGGTATAACGGACCCAGGTTGGCTCGCGGGTTGCATCACGGGATTGCAGCTTTTCAGCCAGCGCATTGCTGTTGGTATTTAAACTCATCGTGCAGTTCTCCCGGTACGGCGGCTTGCCCAGGCTTGCAGTAAGTTAATCAGAAACAGCAAGACAAAAGAAATCAGCAACATCACTACTGCAATGGTGGTTGCACCTGCATAGTCATATTCTTCCAGGCGAGAAATAATCATTAAGGGGGCAATTTCCGTTTCAAAAGGCTGGTTACCAGCAATAAATATCACGGAGCCATATTCACCAACACCGCGGGCGAAGGCCAAAGCGAAGCCAGTGATCAGCGCAGGCAGAAGGATTGGAAAAATCACTTTGGTGATAATCTGAAAACGGTTGGCACCCAGTGCAGAAGCTGCTTCTTCCAGTTCGGTTTCCAGATCACTCAGTACCGGTTGGACGGTACGCACCACAAAAGGCAGACCAATAAAGATCAGCGCTAATGTAATACCAATCGGGGTATAGGCGACTTTGATGCCCAGCGGTTCTAGATATTGACCAATCCAGCCGGTCGGTGCATATAAAGAGGTCAGGGCAATACCCGCAACCGCGGTGGGTAAGGCAAATGGCAAATCTACCAAAGCATCGACAAGACGCTTGCCCGGAAAGCTGTAACGTACCAGACACCAGGCCAGTAACAGGCCAAATACTACATTTACCAGTGCGGCAAAAATCGCTGCGCTGAAACTGAGTTGCAGTGATTTTTGGATACGTTCAGAGCTCAGGATCTCCCATAAGCCTTCCCAGCCAATGCCTAGTGATTTAATAAAAACAGCAGACAGGGGGATCAGAACGATTAATGACAAATACGCTAGGGTAAAGCCTAGAGAAAGACCAAATCCTGGCAGCACTCGGGATCGCTGCGACATGATTACTCCTCAAAAGAGAGAATGCTGGTTAAAAATAACCAGCGAAATTAGAAAATAAATTTGGCACAAGCATAGTTTGCAGCGACTAAAATGCAAATTTAAAATAATACTTGCTATCATCAACTTTGCTGATATATGGCATAGCGTTTTCTGAAATTAAATATTGTTCAATTTCAGGAAAAGGACCGAAACCTGAAGCGACATTGACATGACCGACTGCACCCAGATTAACCGGTTTGATTTTCCAGGCCTGGGCCAGTAAGTGCGCATCTTCAAAGCTTAACCATGGATCATTTTCACTGATTAATAATTTGGTAGGTACTTGAAGCTTGAGCTGTTGAAAATAGGCGCTGTAGTCTGTTTGACTATCAAGCGCAAAACCATTTTCCCCAAAGCGTGCCGGATTAGCCGGCGCCACCAATAGCAGATTTTTTACTTTTGCATTGAGTTCCGGATGTTGGGCAAGGGCAGCTACACTGGTCAGACAGCCAAAGCTGTGCGCCACAATCTGCACGTCCTCTGGAATAGCTTGCAGCATATTGACAAATTCAATGATCCATTTCTGCAAAACCGGATGATTCCAATCCTTTTGTTGCACACGAGAGCATCGAGTTAGCCGTTGTTGTAACCATGTTTGCCAGTGATTGTATTCGCTACCACCGACACCTGGAACAATAAGCGTATGGGTCATATCAATGCTCCTCAGAGATCAGCTGTGAATTACTTCGCGCTGTTTGCCTTTACAATTTGATCAAACACGCCACCATTTTCAAAATGTGTTTTCTGGACTTTATCCCAGCCACCAAATTCCTGATCAATGGTGACAAGTTTTAATGGCTTAAATACCTGGCTGTATTTGGTCAGAACTTTGGCATTACGTGGACGATAGAAGTTACGTGCTGAAATTTCCTGACCAAGGGGGGAATACAGGAAGTTTAAATAACCCTGAGCCAGGTATTTGTTGCCTTTTTTAGCAGCATTTTTTTCTACAATCGCAACCGGCGGCTCAGCCAGAATCGACAGTGATGGGGTTACAATTTCAAACTTGCCCGGCTGTTCACGAAGGGCAAGATGCGCCTCATTTTCCCAGGCCAGTAAAACATCCCCAATCCCGCGTTCAGCAAAAGTCGTGGTTGAGCCACGCGCTCCAGAATCCAGCACTTTGGTATTTTTATAGATTTTACGGACAAATTCTTGCGCAGTTTTATCGTTTCCACCTGCCTGATGCTTGGCCCAAGCCCATGCAGCCAGATAATTCCAGCGCGCACCGCCTGATGTTTTCGGGTTTGGCGTAATGATCGCTACACTGGGTTTAACCAGATCTCCCCAGTCTTTAATCCCTTTGGGATTGTTTTTGCGCACCAGGAAAACGATGGTTGAAGTATAGGGTGTCGAGTTATTGGGTAAATTCTTTTGCCAGTCTGCAGGTAACAGTTTGGCTTTCGCTTCCAGTACATCAATATCAGCGGCCAGAGCTAATGTCACGACATCTGCATCCAGTCCATCAATTACCGCGCGAGCCTGTTTGCCTGAACCGCCATGCGATTGCTTAAAATTGATTTTTTGACCGGTACGGCTTTCCCAATATTTGCCAAAATTCTTATTTACATCTTCATACAGTTCACGGGTCGGATCATAGGATACATTGAGAAAATCACGTGCTGCTGCACCAAATGAGGTTGCCGAGATAACAGCTGCTAAAACCCCAAGTTTTAATGTGTTTGAAATGCTCATCTGGACTGAATCTCTGATATGTTCTGTAACATAAGCGCAGAATAAACTTATTCTTTATGCATAAAAAATAATTAAAAATGAATTTTATATGAAAAAAAGAGATAAATAAGCTCTTAAGTGTGTGAAATAAGAATGGCCTTATGAATAAAGGCCATAATGAACTGCATTTAAAGTATTATTTTGCGTGATTGGCTTTGACAATCTGGTCAAACACACCGCCATTGTCAAAATGCTGTTTCTGAACTTTGGTCCAGCCACCAAACTCTTTATCAATGGTTACCAGCTTCAATGGCTTGAATACATTATTGTGCTGCTTCAGGACATTCGCATTACGTGGACGGTAAAAGTTTTTCGCCGCCACAGTTTGCCCAGCAGGTGAATAGAGGTAATTTAAATAGGCTTTGGCGAGGTTTTCATTACCGTCTTTTTTGGCATTTTTTTCTACAATCGCCACCGGTGGTTCAGCCAGAATAGACAGAGAAGGGGTAATAATCTCAAATTTACCCGGTTGTTCACGGACAGCTAAATGCGCTTCGTTTTCCCAGGCCAGTAATACATCCCCAATCCCACGTTCAGCAAAAGTCGTTGTGGCACCGCGTGCTCCAGAATCCAGTACTTTGGTTTGTTTATAGATTTGACGAACAAAGTCTTGTGCTTTGGCATCATTGCCACCTTTTTGATGTTTGGCCCACGCCCAGGCAGCCAGATAATTCCAGCGTGCACCACCTGAAGTTTTTGGGTTCGGGGTAATAATGTCTACGCCCGGTTTAACCAGATCTCCCCAGTCTTTGATCCCTTTTGGATTGCCTTTATGTACAAGGAAAACGATAGTTGAAGTATAGGGTGTCGAATTCTGCGGGAATTTCTTTTGCCAGTCTTTAGGCAGCAAACCTCGTTCTGCAATTTCATCAATATCTGCTGCCAGTGCCAATGTCACAACATCGGCATCCAGTCCGTCAATCACGGCACGTGCCTGTTTGCCTGAACCACCATGTGACTGTTTATAGTTAATATCCTGACCGGTGGTTTTTTTCCAGTATGCGCTGAATTCCTTATTGAAATTATCATATAATTCACGAGTCGGGTCATATGAAACGTTTAGGAAATCTTTTGCAGAGACACTAAAAGCGCTTGCTGATACCAGTGCTGCCAATACCCCAATTTTTAATTTACGAATGCTCATTTTTGCCTCAAGTTTTTTAGCTTTTGTTAGATGAGGCAAGAATAGCTTGAGTTTTTTTGCATAAAAAATAATTAAAAAAGAATTGGATGTGAGTAAAAGAGATATATAGGTGAAGCCTGGATATTACTGCCCAATTTATATTTTAGAGACCGTAAAAATATGCTGTATTTAAAAAATGCCCAACGTGTCAGTCATATAGAGGTGCTGGATCGTGGCTTTCATTATGGTGATGGTTGTTTTACTACGGCCCGGATTCGACATAACCGGATTGAATTGTATGATCGTCATTTGACACGTTTGCAAAACAGCAATCAGAGCTTAAGCCTGAATGCCAATCTCGATCTGATCACGGAAAGTTTACAGCTTCTCGGGGAATCAGAGGGTAAGCTGAACGGGACATTAAAGATTGTGCTCAGTCGTGGAGTGGGTCAGCGCGGTTATAGTTTGCCGGATCATCCAGCAGATCTCTGGCTGTTTTATTATCCTCAAGACATACAGGATTTTAGGTTTGAACAGATTCAAAGTGGCGTATTGCAGCGGGCAGTGGGATTGACCATGCCCAGTCTGGTTGGACTGAAAACCCTGAACCGCCTGGAGCAGGTTTTACTGAAACAGGAAGCAGATCAACGCGGCTGGCCTGAGGCAATAGTGACAGATGTACAAGGTGGCATTGTCGAAGGGGTGAGCAGTAATTGTTTCATTCTTATAAAGAATACATGGATTACGCCGGAACTCCGTTATAATGGCGTCTTCGGTGTCATGCGTGCAGAAATTCTACAACGTATGCAAGATCAGGGTATTGTCTGTGAACAACGATATATGGGTATGGATGAAATTTCCCATATTCGGAGTCTGTTTTTCTGCAATGCACTCAGCCCGATGAAAATTGTCACACAATTTGAGCAGCGCGCCTTGGATGGCAATGCTTGTATTGAACTTTTTAACCGTCTTCGATTAAACCAGATGTCTTAATATGTCAGCTTCCAAACCTAAAGCCAAAAAGAACAATAAGGTGAGATCTTCCTCATCTTTCAAAGGAATTGTCTTAGTACTGATTGGTATTGCTTTGATCTTGGGGTTAATCCTAAAGAGCAGTTTGTGGAAAGATTATCCTGTTGAAGGAAAAAAACAGCTGCTCGCGATTGAATCTGGTCAAACCTATTCCGGTTTCATTGATCGCCTGGCCAAAGAAGATCAGGTGAGTTTTCCGATCATCCTTAAACTGTATCAGCGCATCATGATTCATGACACCATGAAAGCGGGCGTGTATGAAGTACGTCAAGGCATGAGTATTCGTCAGGTATTAGAAATGATTTCCAATGCAGACAATGCCCAGATGAGCCGGATTCTGGTGATTGAAGGCACAACATTTAAACAGCTGGTCGATATCCTGAAAAAAAATGATCTGGTTACCAAGGAAGTGCTGCATCTGCCTACTGCGCAATTACTGAAAGAACTCAATATTACGTATTCACATCCCGAAGGGTTGTTTGCACCGGATACTTACTTCTTTGCCAAAGGTGAAACAGACCGCAAGATTCTGACCAATCTGTATCAGCGACAGATGAAAATACTGGATGAAGCGTGGGCAAAACGCGCGGCTGATCTACCGTATCAGAATAAATATGACGCGCTGATTATGGCATCAATTATTGAAAAAGAGACCAGTATTGACCGTGAGCTGGAACAGGTTTCCGGGGTGTTTATACGGCGTTTAAAAAACGGTATGCGTTTACAGACTGATCCAACGGTAATTTACGGAATGGGTGACAGCTATAACGGTAATATTACCCGCAAGGATTTACGCACACCGACGCCGTATAATACCTATACCATTTCAGGTTTGCCGCCAACACCAATTGCCTTGCCAAGCAAGAAAGCCATTGAAGCAGCCATGCATCCGGATAATTCTGAGAATCTGTACTTTGTAGCGACCGGCGATGGTGGACATAAATTCACCACCAATCTGAATGATCACAATAAAGCAGTGCAGGAATATCTGACGATTTTACGTTCGAAAAGTAAGGAATGAGTATGTTTATTAGCTTTGAAGGCACAGAAGGTGTGGGTAAAACTACGCTCATTCGTTCGATCTATGCAGATTTTATTGCACAGGGCAAGGACGTTATTCTCACTCGCGAACCGGGGGGAACACTAATGGCCGAGCAGATTCGTTCGCTATTGCTGACAGTGAATCATGAAGAAACCATGGCACATGATACCGAGTTGCTGTTGATGTATGCAGCACGTGCACAGCATCTGGCACAAGTGATTCTGCCTGCATTAGAAGCCGGAAAGATTGTGCTATGTGACCGTTTTAGCGATGCCAGCTTTGCCTATCAATGCGCGGGTAGGGGCCTGAGTGAAACCAAGTTGCAGGTACTGAATACCCACTTTGTTGCACGTATGCCAGACATTACCTTCTGGTTAGAAGCCCCTATTGAGCTGGGAATGAACCGTGCACGTGAACGTGGGGCACTGGATCGTTTTGAACAGGAGAAAGTCACTTTCTTTGAGAAAGTGAGGGCAGGTTATGAAAGCTTGTGGCAACGTTATCCAGAACGCATCAAACGTCTGGATGCGACCCAAACCCCTGAACAGGTATTTGAGCAGGCCTTAAGTTATCTAAAATAAGCTGAGTCTTAAAATACTTTTTTTATTTGAGTTTTCTCTAGGGTGATTCGTGAAAAATCTTCTATATTAAGATGAATATAGAAGATTTTTTATAATATGAGAACGACTAAAACTGAAATAGAACAATTTTTACAACAAGAGTTTCCACAAAGCCTGGAGAAGTGCCGGATTGAGGAAATTTCTCCGCGTGGAGCTACTTTGCTGTATCAGGTGAGATCAGAGGAATTGCGTCCAGGCGGCACCGTTTCTGGTCCAACCATGATGACCTTGGCAGATTTTGCTCTTTATGTTGCGATTCTGGGTGAAATTGGGTTGGTCGGTTTGGCCGTGACCACTAACTTGAATATCAATTTCTTACGTAAGCCTTCAGGTGGAACCGATATACGCGGAGAATGTAAGCTGATCAAGGTCGGTAAGGCGCTAATTGTGGGAGAAGTCTGGATTTATTCGATAGATCATGAAGAACCTGTGGCGCATGTGACCGGAACATATTCAATTCCACCAAAACGTTAAATATTTGAAAGTTAGAAGACTAGCTATAAATAAAATAGCCTAAGCTAAATTGAAGCAAATAAAAATTTAAAAATAATAGGAGATATGCTGCCGATCAGCATATCTTCCCAGATTATTTAAATATTGACCAGTGGGGTTTCTACTTCAAAATTTGGTGGGGTGAGTACAGTTTTGCGTAGTTCAGGCAGTAGCGCTGGATAATCGAGCGTGAAATGCAGACCACGAGATTCTTTGCGGTGCATGGCACAGCGTACAATCATCTCGGAAACCAGTACCAGATTACGAAGCTCGATCAGGTTTTTACTGACCTGATAATCCTGGTAGTACTCGGTGATTTCTTTTTTTAGCATTTCAATACGATGTAAGGCACGTTCCAGACGCTTCGTCGTACGTACAATCCCGACATAATTCCACATGGTTTGCCGTAACTCGTCCCAGTTTTGCAGAATCACCACATCTTCATCCGGATTAGTGACCTGGGAGTCATCCCAAGCTGGTACTGCGGGAAAGGTATAGGCAGGATTGAAATGAGTTTGGATATGTTCAGCCGCACTCATACCATAAACAAAGCATTCTAAAAGTGAGTTACTGGCCATACGGTTAGCACCATGTAGACCGGTATAAGAGGTTTCCCCAATTGCATAGAGTCCGGCAATATCAGTCTGACTGTTTTCATCAACTACGACACCACCGCAGGTGTAATGGGCTGCCGGAACAACTGGAATCATGTCCTTGGTAATGTCGATCCCTAGTTCAAGTAAACGGGCGTACAGGGTAGGGAAATGTTCTTTGACAAAGCTTTCATCTTTATGGGTAATGTCCAGCCAGACATGCCGAATACCAAGACGCTTGATTTCATAGTCGATGGCACGTGCCACAATATCACGCGGTGCGAGTTCGGCGCGTTCGTCAAAACGCAGCATAAAGCGTTCGCCATCAGGCAGGCGTAGATAAGCGCCTTCGCCGCGCATTGCTTCAGTAATCAGGAAAGAACGTGCTTGCGGATGATAAAGGCAGGTCGGATGAAACTGGTTAAATTCCATATTGGCGACCCGGCAGCCGGCACGATAAGCCATCGCAATACCATCACCCGTAGCAATATCCGGATTTGAAGTATATAAATAAGCTTTCATGGCACCGCCACAGGCTAGGGCGGTAAATGGGGCCAAGAAGGTATGCACTTTTTCAGTTTGTTCATCCAGGGCATATAAACCCAGAGCACGATTATTACCGTCTAACCCCAGCTTTTGTGAACAGATCAGGTCAATCGCAATATAATTTTCAAAGATTTTAATATTCTGTTTTTCTTGAGCCCGTTGTACCAGGGTAGTGGAAATCGCCCGACCCGTGGCATCGGCAGCATGAATAATTCGGCGCTGTGAATGACCACCTTCACGGGTAAGATGTAACTGTTCCTGTTCGTCGAGGGTAAATTGCACGCCGTGTTTCAGCAAAAAATCAACTGACGGTTTCCCACCTTCTACTGTCTGTTTTACCGCTTCCATTTCACACAGCTGCGCACCTGCAATCATGGTGTCATCAATATGCTGTTCAATTGAGTCCATTTCATCCAGGACTGCGGCTACCCCGCCTTGCGCATAAAAGGTACTGGCATCTGTTAGGGTAGATTTCGCTAAGACTGCAATATTAAAATGGTCTGGGAGCGATAAGGCTAAACTTAAACCGGCACCGCCGCTGCCCACAATAATGACGTCAAATTGATGGGTAAGAGATGAATGAGACATGTCCATCAGCTAATTTTAAAAAAGTTTGGTAATAACAGCGCTTTTTTGTGCAAAAGGCAAGCATTGAAGTGCTCATTTATTGATGAAAAAAATTAATCAAAGTCTTAACTTAGGGTTTTGATAATGAGATATTGTCCAGAGCGACGTTTTGAAACATTTTATTACTTAAACTTTACAGTGTTTGTGATAAAACCTATTTACATAAATTTATCAACAATTTGAGTGAATAATTTATATGAAAATTCTAGACTTAAAAAAAGGATTATTTGCAGCGACCCTCACCATGAGTGCTGCACAGTTGCAGGCGGTCACGCCGGTTGATTTTTCAAATCTGGTGGAGCAGGTTAGTCCTGCTGTAGTTAGTGTCAATGTCGTTAAGAAAATGAGCGAAGAAGAGCTCTTACAACAACAAGTTCCGGAAATTCTGCGCCGCTTTTTTGGCAATCAGGTGATTATTCCGCAGCAGCGTATGCCACAGGAAAAGACAGGCTATGGCAGTGCATTCTTTATCAGCAAGGATGGTTATCTGCTGACCAATCATCATGTGGTTGAGGATGCTTCCAAAGTCACCATTACCCTGAATGACCGTCGTGAAATTGATGCCACTGTTGTCGGTAGTGATGCACGAACTGACGTAGCTTTGCTTAAAGTTAATGGCTCGAATTTTCCAGAATTACGCACAGGAGATGTCGGACGCTTACGTGTTGGTGAGCCTGTTCTTGCCATTGGTTCGCCATTTGGCTTTGATTATTCCGCTTCTGCTGGAATTGTCAGTGCCAAAATGCGCAACATGATGGGTGAAACTGCAGTCCCTTTTATCCAGACCGATGTAGCTCTAAACCCAGGTAATTCCGGTGGCCCTCTGTTTAACCAGCGTGGTGAAGTAGTTGGTGTTAACTCACGGATCTTTAGTGGAACCGGTGGGTATATGGGTTTGTCCTTCTCGATCCCGATTGATGTGGCGATGGAAGTTGCGGATCAATTGAAGAAGAACGGCAAAGTGACGCGTTCATATCTGGGGGTGAGTTTGCAGGATATCGACCGTAATCTGGCTGAGTCTTATAACCTGCCTAAGCCTGAAGGTTCTCTGGTGACTCAGGTTGCGCCAAATTCACCGGCTGCACGTGCAGGTCTGCGTGCCAGTGATGTCATTTTAAAATACAACGGTACCCCAATTTCACGTACCAGTGAATTGTTGAACTATCTGAACCGTACTGCACCCCAGCAGCAGGTACAGCTTGAAATTTTACGTGATGATAAACGTCGTAGTCTTTCAGCGACTTTAAGTGCGGCACCAGATGATACGCCAGCAAAAGCAGGCACGCAGACTCAGCCGAACAAAGGGCCAGTAATCGGAGTTTCAATTCGTGATCTTAGTCCGGCAGAGCTGGCGCAGTTAGAAATTAAAGGTGGGGTTGTGATTCAGGATGTACGACCAGGTGGTATTGCGGCACAGGCACGAATTATGCCGAATGATGTGATCACGCAAATTAATAACCAGAAAGTACTGAATTCCAATCAGTTTGTACAAGAGGTGTCTGAACTGAAAAAGGGTAGCATCGCGCGCGTGACCTTGATCCGTCAGGGTCAGCTTGCTGTGGTTGGCATGCGTATCTCATAAAATTGCTAGATTTTCATGAAAGACCGCTTGTATAAGCGGTTTTTTATTTTTTGCAATTTACCCCAGCGATAAATTCGGTAGACTCTATAACCTTAAAATCATGGAAAGGATAACAGCGAAGTGAGCGGTATTTTTGATCTTGATTTAAAGGTTCAAGCCAAACATATTGATGGATTAGGTCATGTGAACAATGTGATCTATGTGCAATGGATGCAGGATGTCGCATCAGCTCATATTGAAAAACTGGGCTTGGGATTAAAGCAATATGTGGAACTGAAACATGCCATGGTCGCGGTTGAGCATCAGGTGCAATACCGTAAGGCGGCTTTTGAAGGCGATGAGATTATTCTGCGCACCTGGCTGAATGATCTTAATGCCCTGTATTCCTTTAGACAATACGCATTTTATCGGCTCCAGGATCAGACCCTGTTGTTTACCGGCAGTACCCAGTGGGCCTGTATTGAAATGGCCACAGGGCGCCCAAAACGCATGTCACCGACATTTACCCAGGCATATCAGCCACTTTCAGAACATATAAATCCTTTTGATTTTTCCACTTTATATCTGGATTGAAAAGATTAAGCTCTCTAGCCTGATCAGGGTATCGGTCTAGCATTGAGGAGTAAATGGAGGTGGCAGTGATCTTCTACGTGTCGTGTTGATTGAGATTTCGCTTGACTGTGGCGTACATAAGGTGAGGGATAAAGGAAAAAATATAATTCTTTTTCTAGATCACCATTCTGCTATAATCCTTCGCAATTTCTATTCGGCTTTTGTTATGTAATATTTTTAAATTACATAGCGCGTTTTTTCTCAAGGTAACCCATGGCGCAAGCTAAAAAATCTGTTGATATTAAAAACATTCGTAACTTCTCGATTATTGCGCACATTGACCATGGTAAATCGACCCTAGCGGATCGCTTTATTCAAACTTGTGGCGGCTTGCAAGATCGTGAAATGCAGGCTCAAGTCCTTGACTCAATGGAGCTTGAGCGCGAACGTGGGATTACCATTAAAGCCACTTCGGTAACCTTGTACTATACTCATCCTAACGGTCAAGAGTATCAGTTGAACTTTATTGATACACCAGGACACGTTGACTTCTCGTATGAAGTATCACGCTCGCTCGCTGCCTGTGAAGGTGCATTGCTGGTGGTAGATGCTGCGCAGGGCGTAGAAGCACAGTCGGTTGCCAACTGCTATACCGCAATTGAGCAAGGTCTGGAAGTACTCCCGGTATTGAACAAGATTGACTTGCCGCAAGCTGAGCCTGAACGTGTGATTCAGGAAATTGAAGATATTATTGGAATTGAAGCTACAGAAGCCCCGACCTGTTCTGCAAAAACAGGTTTGGGTATTGAGGGTGTGCTTGAAACACTGGTCAATGTAATTCCTGCACCGGAAGGTGATCGTGAAGCACCATTGCAAGCCCTGATTGTAGATTCATGGTTTGATAACTACCTGGGTGTCGTTTCTCTGGTACGCGTCAAGCAGGGTCGTGTGCGTAAAGGCGACAAGATGTTGATTAAATCAACAGGTCAAACGCACATCATTACTTCTGTGGGGATCTTTAACCCGAAACATACTGAAACAGGTATGCTGGAAGCGGGTGAAGTTGGTTTTGTGATTGCCGGTATTAAAGATATTTTCGGTGCGCCAGTCGGTGATACGATTACCTTGGCAACCACACCTGAAGTGGCAACATTGCCGGGCTTCAAAAAGGTGAAACCGCAGGTTTATGCTGGTCTATTCCCGATTGATGCCAGCGATTTTGAACCTTTCCGTGAAGCTTTGCATAAGCTACAAATCAATGACTCGGCCTTGTTCTTTGAACCTGAAAGTTCAGATGCACTGGGTTTCGGTTTCCGTTGTGGCTTCTTGGGTATGCTGCACATGGAGATCGTACAGGAACGTCTGGAGCGCGAGTACGATCTTGACCTGATTTCTTCTGCGCCAACCGTTATTTATGAAGCGGTGATGAAGAATGGCCAGACGATTTATATCGACAGCCCATCCAAAATGCCGGATGGTTCAACGGTTGAAGATTTACGTGAACCGATTGCTGAATGTCATATCCTTGTGCCGCAAGAATACCTAGGTAACGTCATGACATTGTGTGTTGAGCGCCGTGGTGTGCAAAAAGACATGAAGTTTATGGCGAATCAGGTTTCCATTACTTTCGAAATTCCAATGGCCGAAGTGGTCATGGACTTCTTTGATAAATTGAAGTCATGTTCACGTGGTTTTGCCTCACTCGACTATAACTTTGTCCGTTTTGAAAGCTCATCTTTAGTCAAAGTAGATGTCTTGATCAATGGTGAAAAAGTCGATGCCTTGGCGATGATCTGTCACCGTAACGATGCACGCCATCGTGGTATTGCATTGGTTGAAAAGATGAAAGACTTGATTCCACGTCAAATGTTTGATGTGGCGATTCAGGCGGCAATTGGGGCGCAAATCATTGCCCGTTCTACTGTAAAAGCCATGCGTAAAAACGTATTGGCGAAATGTTATGGTGGTGACGTGTCACGTAAGAAAAAACTTCTGTCTAAACAGAAAGAAGGTAAGAAGCGCATGAAACAGGTGGGTAGTGTAGAAATCCCGCAAGAAGCGTTCTTAGCCGTATTAAAAGTCGAACGCTAAAATAATAAGGATATAAGCCCATGGATTTTGATTTTAATTTGATTCTTGTGCCTGCGACTCTGTTTTTTGTCGCAGTATGGTTGCTAGACAAGTTTGTCTTGAAACAAAGGCAAACCCGGGGCAAGGGTAACGAGAATTTCATTATCACTTGGGCTTATGATTTTTGGCCGGTACTTGCCATTGTGCTAATCCTGCGTTCATTTTTATATGAGCCTTTTAATATTCCATCCGATTCGATGGTGCCGACCCTGGAAACTGGCGACTTTATTCTGGTGAACAAGTTCGACTATGGCATCAAACTGCCTATTGTGAATACCAAAATTATTGATACTGGTAGTCCAGAACGTGGTGATGTCGCGGTGTTCCGTTATCCGCCTCAACCTTCCATCAGCTATATCAAACGAATTGTCGGCTTGCCAGGTGATCATATTGTTTATGATCATGGTCAGCTGAGTATTAATGGTAAAAAAGTAGCAAAAGTTCCAGTTGAGTTTAGCCGCGAAAAAGACCGTTTAGATACACCGACAGCTATTTATCATAAAGAAACCCTGGGTGAACATACTTTTACCATGCGTGAGCTGGAAGGGGTTAATGTTGCTCGTCAGGCACCTTATATTAACTATCTGGAAAATGGTAAATATTCAGGTGAAAATGGTTTATATTGGGAAGTAACAGTGCCAGAAGGTCACTACTTCGCGATGGGGGATAATCGCGATCAAAGTGCTGACAGTCGTTTCTGGGGGCTTGTTCCGGAAGAAAACTTAACAGGTCGTGCATTCTATATCTGGATGCATAAAGAACCTGGCTTTAAATTGCCGTCGTTTAGTCGAAACGGAACAATTGATTAATTGTTTCAAGCAGGAAAATAAAAAATGAGACATCAACAAGGTGCTTCTTATATTGGGGTTTTAATTGCAATCGTGGGCTTTGCATTTCTTGCAAAAGTGGCGATTGCGGTTTGGGGGCCATACTTTGATGATCGTATGGTCGATGGTGAGATTGAGGCGCTGTTAAAAAGTGCTCCAGCCAATATAACGCCAGAACAATTCCGCCAACAGATGAGTCAGCGTTTAGCAATGAATAATATTCGTGATCTGACCTTCGATGGAATTGCCAAAGTCATCAATACTGATGGTTTACAGGTGCACAAGAATTATGAAATTCGTAAAAATTTCATAATGAATATCGATTTAGTGATGAAGTTTGAGAAAGAGTTTGATCAAAGCACAGTCAAAGCTAAATGATGAACGTCTTGCCAAACGAATCGGCTATCAGTTTAAACAGGCTGATTTGCTGAAACTGGCATTGACTCATCGTTCAGTCAGTCATAAACACAACTACGAACGCCTAGAATTTCTGGGCGATTCGCTTTTAGGGATGATCATTGCGAATTATCTTTTTAATGCCTATCCAAGCGAAAATGAAGGCCGGTTGACGCGTATGCGTGCCACCTTGGTTCGTCAGGAAGCATTAGGGAAAATCGCCAATGATTTAAAGCTGAGCCAGAATTTAATTCTGAGTACCGGTGAATTGAAATCTGGTGGTCATCATCGTGAGTCTATACTGGCAGATACGGTAGAAGCTATTATTGGTGCGATCTATGTCGACTGCGGTGATCTCACCGTGCTAGAACCGATTGTGTTAAAATGGTATGAACCCTATTTAGACCATATTGAGCCGACAGACCAGCTTAAAGACCCTAAATCCCGCTTACAAGAGTATTTACAAGCACGTAAGAAACCTCTCCCGGTTTACGAGGTTGTGGATATTCAAGGTGATGCGCCCAATCAGCATTTTAAAGTGGAATGCCAGATTGCGGGATTACCGACTATGCAAGGCGAAGGTGCGAGCCGGCGTTTTGCTGAACAAGCCGTTGCGGCGGATATTTTGAAACTTTTGGAGCATAAGTCTTAATGACTACTCATTCCGATCACATTGATGCTGATCACGAGTCGCAAAGCGACAGTCATGACCTGGTAAATCAATTTTTTAGCGCACAAGGCACCGAAATTCCATCGGACTATCGCAGTGGTTTTGTTGCCATTGTAGGTCGTCCGAATGTGGGAAAATCTACTTTAATGAACCATATACTGGGTCAGAAGCTTTCGATTACCTCACGTAAACCACAAACTACACGTCATAAAATCGTGGGGATTGATTCACGTGAAAAATCTCAGGCGGTATTTGTCGATACGCCAGGGATGCATAAAAAAGAAGTCCGTGCCATCAATAAAATGATGAACCGCGCAGCGCACTCTGCACTGCGTGATGTTAATCTGGTGCTATTTGTAGTAGATGCCCAGAAATGGACACCGAATGATGACCTGGTTCTGGAAAAGCTGAAAAACGCTGAAATGCCAGTGATTCTGGTGATCAACAAGCTGGACACCTTTGAAAACAAGAACGAAGCTTTGCCGCTTATTCGTGAACGCGAAAAGCTGATGAACTTTGCGGAAATCGTGCCGGTATCTGCGCTTCGTGGTGCCAATCTTGAACATTTACGTGACACGATTGCCAAGTATCTTCCATTCCAGCCACCACTGTATTCGCTGGATCAACTGACCGATCGTTCAGAGCGTTTCCTGGCATCTGAAATTATCCGTGAAAAGATCATGCGTCAGCTGGGTGAAGAGCTTCCATACGATTTGACCGTTCAGATCGAATCATTTAAAACTGAAGAACCGGTCTTGAATGAAAAAACCGGTCGTATGAAAGCCGCCTGTACCTATATTGATGCCACGATTTTTGTCGATCGCCCGAGCCAGAAAGCGATTGTGATTGGTGAGAAAGGTGTCAAACTGAAAAAAATCGGTATGGATGCGCGTCTCGATATGGAAAAAATGTTCGAACAGAAAATCATGCTGACGCTTTGGGTGAAAGTTAAAGGTGGCTGGTCTGATGATGAGCGTGCATTAAAAAGTTTAGGTTATAGTGATATCTAAGCGATAAAAATTTGTAAGACCCTTTAAGGAATGCCGTGATGATAAAAGTGTTAGCAGTCGTTACATGTATTGTATTTCTGCAAGGCTGCATTCATAAAGTAGTCACGGTTCCTGTCAAAGTGGCTTATAAAACCACAAAAGTCGCAGTCAAAGGCACTGCGGCTGTTGTGGGTGCCGTCATTCCTGATGGGGATGACGAAGAAGATGAGAAAAAATCAAAAAAGAATAAAGATTAAAGAAGTAATCTATGCGTAATGAAGTACTGCATGGATATTTAATTCATCATCGCAAATATCGCGATCGCAGCCATATCGTACATTTATTTACCCAGGAATATGGCCGTATCGACGGGATTTTAAGGCAGACACCGCCGCCGCAATATCAGCCCATTCGTTTGCAAGCCTCAGGTAGGTCAGAACTCAAAAATTTTACGAAGCTGGAAATTGTTAATCAGCCCATTTTCTTTTTCGGGGATGCATTCTTTTCAGGATTTTATCTGAATGAGATTCTGCTGCGACTGTGCCCACTTGAAGTCGAAATGCCGCAAACTTTTGCCAAATATGGCGAAACTCTAGTGGCCTTGCAGCAGCTTTCTACGCAAATTGATCCGAATACTTATCTCAAGCAGATCTTGCGTCAATTTGAACATATCTTGTTGGAAGAACTTGGCTATGGTCTGGATTTTTCAGTCGATGCCAATCAGGCGCAGATTAATCCTGAGCAACATTACTATTTTCAGCTTAATGATGGTTTCATGCCCTCTGCCAAAGTTTCACGTTCGACCATGTCTGGACAGCAGATTTTAACTATGCTGAGCCATGAAAATGGTAGGGATTTTAATCCAGAACAGTTACAATTATTGACGAAGCTTTATCGACAGGTCATCACTGCCTTACTCGGTGATCGACCACTCAAAAGTCGGCAATTGTGGATCCAAAATTCTCAATCTCAATCGTAGTTAGGAAAATATTATGGCTGCATTACTTGGTGTCAATATTGACCATGTCGCAACTTTAAGACAAGCACGTGGTACGACGTACCCAGACCCAGTCAATGCTGCATTGATCTGCGAACAGGCGGGGGCAGAGGGCATTACCCTGCATTTGCGCGAAGACCGTCGTCATATTCAGGATGATGATGTACGTCGTATGCGTCCGGTATTGACCACGCATATGAATCTGGAAATGGCGGTGACGGATGAAATGGTCACTTTTGCTAAAGAAATTCAACCGCAGCATGTCTGTTTCGTGCCTGAAAAGCGCCAGGAAGTGACTACTGAAGGTGGTCTGGATGTGGTTGGCCATTTTGAAGATGTGAAAAAAGCCACTCAAGAACTGACTGCGATTGGCTGTGATGTGTCGTTATTTATTGATGCAGACATTGCCCAGATTGATGCTGCAGTTGCTTGCGGTGCACCGACGATTGAAATCCATACTGGTGCCTATGCCGATGCAGAAACTCCAGAAGCGCAACAAGCGGAACTTGAACGCATTGTGAAAGGTGCTGAATATGCTGCATCTAAAGGTCTGGTGGTGAATGCAGGTCATGGTCTGAATCTGGAAAATGTCACTCCGATTGCTGCGATTCCGCAAATTCATGAATTAAATATTGGTCACTCAATTATTGCAGATGCAGTTTTTGTTGGTCTGGCGCAAGCTGTACAACAAATGAAGGCTGCAATTAAAGCTGCGCGTTAAGATTGCAAGAAACATATGTCAAATAATGATTACGATGAACTCATGAAGCCCGTGATTGGTTTCTTGGGTTGTGAAACACCAAAAGCCTGGCTCGATGAGGCATTACAGAATCTGGAAATTCTGATGCAGGATCATGCCAACTGTGAGAAGAAAGCAGCCAGTACAGCAATGAACCTGATGTTCCGCTATAGCTTCTTCGTAGATTTACAAGTGAAACTGGCGCAACTGGTCCGTGAAGAAATGCTGCACTATGAACAGGTGCTGGAATTCATGAATAAGCGTGGCCAGCAATGGATTGGACTCAGTGCAGGGCGTTATGCGGGTGGTTTGCGTAAGGAGATCCGGACCTATGAACCAGAAGCATTAATTGATGTGCTAGTGATTGGTGCTTTTGTAGAAGCACGCTCTTGTGAGCGATTCTATGCGCTTGCGCCGCATGTTGATGAAGAGCTGGGGCGTTATTACCGTTACTTGCTCAAGTCTGAATCGCGTCATTTTGAGGACTATTTGGCCTTGGCGATAGATGTGGCAAGAGAGGCGAAGCTGAAAAATCCAAAAGAGGATATTCAGGCACGGATTGAGCATATCAGAGAAGTGGAAAAGAATCTGATTTTAAGCCCTGATGATATGTTCCGCTTTCATAGTGGTGTGCCTACCAAAGTAGCTTAGGAACAATTATATTAAGATTAAGAAAATCCTCCATTGACTGGGGGATTTTTATTTTCTGATGAGGATTGATGAATCTCAGGTAATAAAAAAGCCCAAGTCTTAAATGCTTGGGCTTTCTTGAATTTGGCTCTCCCACCTGGGCTCGAACCAGGGACCTGCGGATTAACAGTCCGTCGCTCTACCGACTGAGCTATGGGAGAATCTGAATGCGATTATAGAGAGATTTCAGCAGGGGTCAAGCAAAAACTGTCATATTTCTAACAAATTCAATTTATATGATTTTAATTTAAACAATCATATAAAATTCATAAAAAAAGCTTGTCAGAATAAATATCACTTGTTAGATTGAAAACATAAAGTCGTTTGACCATCTGGTCAAACAGTGTGGATTTAAACCTACTTGCCAGCACAAAAATGGCTAAACCGGAGAAAGCGAATGAATACGCTCACCATCCCTCAAATTTTCTCGCAGCTATCTTTTTATCAAGATCATTATCTCGAAATCATTCAAGATTCTACCCAATATTTTACTCCTGTTACTGGTGCTGAAATCCGTTTATGGCCCTTAGCTGCAAAACAGTTGTATTTGGGTGACTTGCTACAATTGTGGTTTGCAGAAAAATGGCTGGTTGAAAAAGAACGCCAATTCAGCTTTGAAGTATTCCTTAATGTGCCTGAAACACAACCAAAAGAGCTCTTTATTTATGCTATTTCAGGCAATCTACTAACTGGCACAAATCAGTCTAAAGTTTGGCAGGTCTCTTCTGCACAGGCCCAGAAGCTGAGTGCTGCAAATGTCTCCAAGCATTATTTCGAGTATTGTGCTCTGTCCCGCCCCAAACCTGCCAAAGTGGCGCAGAAAGGATGGGGGATACTGTAAATCCCTGATTAGGGAAGCTAACTCGATTTAACGTGTAATCACACAGGCGGCGGTTGCGTAAGCATAAAGCTCGCCATTTTCATCGATGATTTTTCCTTCTGAGATTCCTAGTTTTTCGCTAAGGTTAATGACCTTGCCAATGGCATTTAATGGTTTATTTTGCGGGATGGGACGACACATTTTAATATTGAGATCAACAGTGCCATATTTGGCGCCTGCTTCTAAAAGTGTATGAATTGCACAGCCTGTTACGGTATCCAGTACAGTCGCAGCAAAACCCACGTGTACATTACCCAGCGGGTCTAAATGGTGTTGATCTGCTTGTACCTCGAACGTGATCTCACCACTTTCAATTAAGGTGGGGCGCATTGGAATGGTTTGGCTCATGGTTGGTGCGGGAATTTTTCCATCCATCATCGCTTGTATCATTTCAAAACCTGAAAGATTCTTAATATCCATTGCTTGTCCTTATTATTTTAATTTCTAGTTTGGAACTTATATTTTATAGAGAGGGGTATTGGATTAACAATTAAAGATTGTATAAGGAAATGTATAAAGGTTTTTACGTATAGCCAATATAGTAAAATGATTAAAAATAATAATACCGACGAGAAACAGCCATGAAAGCAAAATCTTTATGCGGTGCTTCTCAATTTGAAGTAGAGCTTAAAAACCACGAAGTGGTAGCATATCATTGTTCGATGAGTCGCCCTCAGACCTGATGGAACTTGAATGTCTGTTGATATAAAGAATATTCATTTTATTGACCAGCAGCATTTATCAGTCACCAATATTTTCGAATGAGCGGAATAATCCCAGGAAAAAATAACAGAAGCTGAAATTATTGTTATGTTTCAGCAGCCTGATTCCTAAAAATAATACGATTAAGATAAGTAAAGAATGAATCTGTTGTATCTGGCGAAAATATTCAATATGAAGCTAAAGCTCTCTATAAATCATTACAAACCCGCAAGTAAAAAATACGATTCCTGTCAAAGGGTCAAACTCTATTTTCGTAGAGCGATTAAAAACTCAAAAGAATAAATTGCAATTTCTAAACTAATCGAATTATTCTTCTTCAGAAGAAAAATTGAAGGCGGTTGCATGAATATTTTCTATAAAATTAATAAATTTAAAGATTTATGGCACAATAATGGTATATATTTTTACTGATATATCTCAGTTTTAAATAATCTGCTAAAAACGAAAATTTATAAAAAAATTAAAAATCGAGTGCTAGGGTAATGAAACAGTTTTTGCATCTTTGGGTGCCTATTTTTCTCAGTAATGCCATTATTATGCTAAGTGGTTTATTCGATGTGATTTTCCTGTCACATTTTTCATCTCAGCATGTTGCTGCTATGGCTGTGTGTCTTTCAATTTATTCATTGTGTTTTGTTTCAGGGATTGGAATTCTGCAAGGCATGATGCAAGAACTGGCTGAGGCCAAGGGGAGACAGGCTTTTTCTGATATACAGCGGATTGTGAAACAAGGTGTTTTGATCGTACTTATCGTGTCTGTTTTTGCGGCTTGGCTATTTACCCATGCCACACCCTTACTCAATCTTTTAAAAGCCGATGATGAACTGCAAGCCCTGATTACACCATGTTTGATGTTAATGGCATGGATAATTCCAGGACACCTTTTATTACGTATTTTATATATTCTGACGCAAACTTGTGGACAGGCTAAACGGGTATTTTATGCTAACATTTTATATTTGATTTTCAAGGTTTTATTAGGATATTGCTTGATTTTTGGTATTGAAGGTTACATTGCTGCTTACGGTGTGCAAGGTGCTTTCATTTCAAGCTTGATCATACAATGGTTAATGTTATTTATTTATTATTTTGTATTTCTAGAGAAAAAATTAAGAATTCAATGGTCAGGCACATTTTTACATTGGGCTACCCTAATTAAAATTCTCAGAATTGGTGTGCCTAATGGTATTGTTACGTTTGTGGATGTATTTGCAGTCAGTGCGATTGCACTGCTGATTTTACCCCTGGGTGACATTGTTATAAATTCCCATCAAATTATGCTGGGTCTGTTGGGCTTGATGTTTATGGTGCCGCTGTCAATGGGATCTGCCTTTAGTATTTTGGTATCGACGAAAATTGGTGCAGAACATATTGAATCAGCATGGCAGTTAAGCAAAAAAGCAGTGGTAGTTGTTCTGTCGATTGGATTGTGCCTTGCTAGTTTTGTCTGGATATTTCAGCGTTGGATTATTGCTTTATTTAGTGGTGACCAGCAGGTATTGGCGGTGGCATTCAGTTTGATGATGCTCGTGTGTTGGATGCATATCTTTGATGCCATTCTGGTGATTAGTGTCAATATGCTGCGCTGCTGGAAAGAAGTGGTGTTGCCCATGTTTATTTTTACCACTACAGTTCTGGTGCTTGGTTTGGGTGGCGGCTGGTATATTGCCTATCATCCTATTTCATTTATGAATATTGATTTCAATGCTTTGGGAATACATGGCTTTTGGTGGATGCTTGCTATTGCCTATACGGTTGCTGCCTGTTTATGTTTGCTATGCCTGAGCCTAAAGTATCGATATTATATTCGTCGCACATAAAAAAACCCGCGAATTTCGCGGGTTTTTCAAATCTGATGTTTCAGTCAGATTATTTGGCAGCTTTTTCAGCTTCGATTGAAGCAATTGCTTCATCTACACCTTCGATAGAATCAGCAGCTTTCTTGATACGAGCAAGCGCATCTACCAGTACTTCGTCAGCAGTAGCGTAAGAGATACGCATGAAACCGCCTAGACCGAATGCATCACCAGGAACCACTGCAACACCAGTTTCCTCCAGTAACCAAGCAGAGAATTCTGTGCAAGATTTAAGACCTTTGGCACGAATTAACGGTTTGATGTTTGCATATGCATAGAAAGCACCATCAGCAGGAAGACAAGAAATACCTTTAATGTCATTCAAGCCATTTACAACCAGGTCATGACGGCGTTTGAATGCTTCAATCATTGGCTCTAGAACGTCTTGAGGACCATTCAATGCAGCTTCAGCAGCAACTTGTGAAATAGAAGTTGGGTTAGAGGTTGATTGAGACTGGATTTTCTTCATCGCACCAATCAGTTTTGCAGGACCCGCTGCGTAGCCGATACGCCAGCCAGTCATTGCATATGCTTTAGATACACCATTCAATACGATTGTACGATCGTAAAGGTCAGGTGCAACTGTTGCGATGTTGTAGAACTCGTCCTCCCAACGGATTGGTTCGTACATGTCATCAGATGCGATAAATACTTCTGGGTATTTACGCAGTACGTCAGCCAATGCTTCAAGTTCTTCTTTGGTATAGATCATACCTGTAGGGTTAGAAGGGCTGTTTAATACCACTAGACGAGTTTTGTCAGTGATTGCAGCTTCTAATTGTTCAGGCGTGATTTTGAAGCGTTGCTCTTCACCACATTTCACAATTACAGGTACACCTTCAGCGATGATGACCATGTCCGGGTAGCTTACCCAAAATGGTGCAGGAATAATCACTTCATCGCCTTTATTTAACAAAGCCAAAGCTAAGTTAAAAAATGATTGCTTACCACCACAAGATACTAGGATCTGGTTTGCAGCATATTCAAGGTTATTGTCACGTTTGAATTTGGCAATAATGGCTTTTTTAAGACCTGGCGTACCGTCAACAGCGGTGTATTTGGTGAAACCGTTGTTAATCGCTGCAATTGCTGCATCTTTGATGTGTTGAGGGGTATCAAAATCTGGTTCACCTGCGCCCAAACCAATCACGTTATGACCTGCAGCTTTTAATTCAGCAGCTTTGTTAGTCACAGCAAGCGTAGGGGACGGTTTGATGGCATTCACACGATCAGAGAGACGTACGTCCACGGCAGTATTCCTTCTTATAGGGATAAAAAAATAAAAAGCACATTATCTTAGCCTAAAATGGTGCAGATAGGGCAAAAGAATTTAGAAAACTTTAAGGAAAAAATGGTGTATTGACCGAACTTTATCTTGAATTTCGATATGCTCGGAGTAGGAGAGAAGAGACTTGATACATCTCGGTCATGCATGTGGATGCATGAAATATAAAATAAAAATGGCCACTTTAAAGTGGCCATTGTGCTGCACTAAGATTGTAGTTATGCCGTAAAGCGTGACAAATCCTCTTCTGGACGTGCTGTTAAAATTTCCGCGCCAGTTTTGGTCACTAGAATTGTATGTTCGTATTGTGCCGATAATGAGTGATCTTTGGTGACTACCGTCCACTTGTCACCCAGTAATTTGGTTTTCCAGTCACCGCCATTGACCATCGGTTCAATGGTAAAGGTCATACCTTCTTCAAGGATCATACCGGACTCTGGCTGGCCATAATGCAGGACTTGCGGTTCATCATGGAAAGTCGTACCAATCCCATGTCCACAATATTCACGTACTACGCCAAAACGTTCGGATTCAACATACTGCTGAATGGCATGACCGATATCACCAATGGTTGAGCCCGGTTTTACAGTTTCAATACCACGGTACATGGCTTCTTGGGCTACATTACATAGACGGTTGGCAAGGATCGTGGTTTCACCACCGACGATGTACATCATATTGGTGTCACCATGATAGCCATCTTTAATCACGGTCACATCAATATTCAGGATGTCGCCTTTTTTCAATTTTTTGCTGTCTGATGGAATGCCGTGACATACCACGTGGTTCACAGAGGTGCAAATCGAATGTTGGAAGGCAGGTCGACCCGGTGCAGCACCATAGCCTAAACATGCTGGAATGGCCTGCTGCTGATTGACAATATAGTCATGACAAATCGTATCAAGTTCCAGTGTAGTAACACCCGGAACAATATGCGGTTTGATCATATCCAAAACTTCTGCCGCCAGTCGCCCCGCTACACGCATTTTTTCAATTTCGTCAGGGGTTTTGATAAGTCGACGTGGAGCTTGATAAGTGTTGTTCATGATCTCTAAAAACTTTTGGAAATTTGTGTGTGACTATGGTATAAATAGCCGCCCATTTTATCAAATGCTTTTTCGTGAATAAATTTCACGGGCTTTGTGCGATGAGGCAAAAAAATCCGCACATATATCGACACATTACTCTGGGTGCCCTTTGGGGTGGAGAATGCGGGTATATGGAGGCCTAACCCAAACTTTAAGGTAAAGAAAATGGCAGATTACAACGTAAGCATGCGCGACCTTCTTCAAGCTGGCGCGCACTTTGGTCACCAAACTCGTTTCTGGAATCCAAAGATGCGTGAATACATCTTTGGTGCGCGTAACAAAATTCACATCATTAACCTTGAGCACACTGTTCCTGCGTTAAATGATGCTTTGAACTTTGCTAACAACTTGGCTAGCAAAAAGAACAAAGTTTTGTTCGTTGGTACTAAGCGTGCAGCTTCTGCAATCATCCGTGAACAAGCTCAACGCGCTGGTCAACCATACGTAGATCACCGCTGGTTAGGTGGTATGTTGACGAACTGGAAAACACTTCGCCAATCTATCAACCGTTTAAAAGACCTTCAAACTCAATCTCAAGACGGTACTTTCGCTAAGCTCACTAAACGTGAAGCTCTAGAGCGTACTCGTGAGATGGAAAAACTTGAGCGTGGCTTAGGCGGCGTTAAAAACATGGGTGGTTTACCTGACGCATTGTTCGTAATCGACGTTGATCACGAAGCGATTGCAATCAAAGAAGCGAAGAACCTTGGTATTCCTGTAATCGGTATCGTTGATACAAACTCTAACCCAGACAACGTAGACTACGTTATTCCGGGTAACGATGATGCGATCCGTGCAGTAACTCTTTATGCTTCTGCTATGGCTGATGCGATTATTGCTGGTAAAGAATACGCTCAATCACAAGCAAATGCACAAGCTAAAGCAGAAGAAGCTCCAGCTTCTGAGGCTTAATGCGTTTGACGCTAGCTTGTCATTCTTGCGACATGTGATGGTGGCAAAGTAAGCGTTATGTATGCAGGCGGCCCATGAGAACTCCTCTGGGCCGTTTCTGTTCTAAAAAGAATTCATTTTCTACCGAATTTAGGAGATTAACATGACTGCAGTTACAGCAAGCATGGTTAAAGAATTGCGCGATCGTACTGGTCTAGCAATGATGGAATGTAAAAAAGCTTTGACAGAAGCGGGCGGCGACGTTGAACTGGCGATCGATAACCTACGTAAATCTGGTCAAGCAAAAGCTGCTAAAAAAGCAGGTAACATTGCTGCTGATGGCGCAATCACGATTGCTCAAGAAGGCAACAAAGCACTTCTTCTAGAAGTTAACTGCCAAACTGACTTCGTTGCGAAAGACGAAAACTTTGCTGGTTTCTCTGCGAAAGTTGCTGCTGCCGCTCTTGCTGCAAACGTAACTGAGCCTGCTCAAATTGCTGAATTGAAACTAGAAGATGGTACGACTGTTGAAGAAGCGCGTATCGCTCTTGTTCAAAAAATCGGTGAAAACATCCAAGTACGTCGTGCAAAAATTGTTGAAGGCGAAAACCTTGCAGTTTATAAACACGGTCTTAAGATCGGTGTTGTTGTTTCTTACACTGGTGATGAAGCAACTGGTAAAGGCTTGGCAATGCACGTTGCTGCGTTCAACCCGGTCGCTGTAAATGCTGAAGGCGTTTCTGCTGAGCTTATCGCGAAAGAGAAAGAAATCGCTGAAGCGAAAGCACTTGAATCTGGCAAGCCAGCAAACATCGTTGAGAAGATGGTTGTAGGTTCTGTTGAGAAATACCTGAATGAAGTTGTTCTTGAGCGTCAACAGTACGTGATCGACAACGACAAGAAAGTTGCTGACGTTCTTAAAGCAACTGGTACGACTGTAACTGATTTCGTTCGTTTCGAAGTTGGTGAAGGTATTGAGAAAAAAGCAGAAATGAGCTTCGCTGACGAAGTTGCTGCTGCTCAAGCTGCTGCTGCACAATAATTTGTCTCTTGACTAATTGTTGAGTAGAAAAAAGCCCCGTTTGGGGCTTTTTTTATGCCTAAAATTTGCGGGTTTAGGTCAGCAAATGATTTCTAAAAATTTAATAAAGGTTAAGATAAAAAAATATGCGTAAATCATCATGTCACCCAAAACACATGTTGCTTTAGTTTCGATTATTACCCTTTGTGATGCGTTATATGTCTATCTTGAAGAGCATGAATAGAGTGGAAAATTCAATGGGATTGACTGCGATGCAATATGAGACCAAGTGAAAGCGTTCAGATCATAGCTTAAACCACTAGAAAAGAGCCTATCAATAAGGCTCTTCTCATAGGATAAATCGAATGTAGCATCAGATGCTCATGATTGCGCTGTTATGACGAGATTTCCATTTTGGTAGGATTTTACCTAGGTAGGCATCCATACACCAAATTGGGCCAATGAGAAGGAATTGGAGGTCTTTAAGGAAAGAAGGCTTTTTCCCTTCAACTTTGTGCCCATAAAATTGTCCAATCCAGGCCAAGACAAACAGGGCGATAAAGAAACCGGTACCCACTGGCAGAATCCAGATGAGCCAGGCCATGACCAACGTCAACGTAGCCATGGCCACAGCCAAAACAAGATCCAGACGTGCATAGAAGATAAAAGCCAAAATCAGTAACAGGGCAGTCAGTAAGGCGCTAAAATGCGCCAGAATGCCAATAATCGAAAAATAGATCGTCGGTACGCAGACCCAGTGAATCAGTTTATTGGTTTTATTTTGGTGGCTGTCACTATATTCATCAAACCATTCAGATATTGTTTTCATTCTTCGCTCCCTTCCATGAACATGTTTTGCGTATCAGGCAATATAAATCAGAATTTGCATGCGGTCAAAAGTTAATCATGTAGGCAAATGAATTTTATCCGGTCTTAGGAACATGCCAAAATTTCTCTGAAATCGTTTAAAAATAGCGTTAAACCATACTGTTTGTATTCTCATACACTATCAAGTGCAATAAAAAAAGCCACATTGCTGTGACTTCTGTTAAATGTGTTGCAGGTCAAACCTTAAGAATTTGGACCAGCGACACGCTCAATACTGACTTTTGCAGTACCGGCACTGGTAATACCTAACTGTTTTGCAGCACCGTAAGATAAATCAACGACACGGTTACCATGGAAAGGACCGCGGTCATTAACTTTCACCACGACGCTTTTGCCGTTATTACGGTTGGTTACACGAATATAGCAGTTCAATGGCAGGCTACGATGAGCAGCAGTCATTGCGTTCATGTCAAAGGTTTCACCGCTTGCAGTTTTACGGCCGTGGAATTGACGACCATACCAAGACGCTGTACCAGTCTGACTGAATTTACGTACAGTATTTGAAGCCACTGTATTCAGTTTTTCAATCACTGAAGGCTCTTCTGCAGGAATTTCAATTTTCGCTGCGATAGTTTCACGGCGAACTTTATCGCCAGAACGCTCAGTGATTGAAAGGCTGTTCAAATTGGTGAAATTTGAATTGAAGCTTTGAGCTTCTTTATTGAGTACTCGCGTTGCAAGGCGCGAATTATCATTTTCATTGGTGAATGAAGATGATGGAACCATATCTGCCTGCGATTGCGTCAGCGTGACAATCGTGGCAATGGCCATAAAAGACTTCAAAATTGAAGAATGCATCGAATCAACTCCTAACAGCATACCTATTTGGTTGTTCATAAATGGCTGAAAAACCATGTAAACATGCCTGATATTTAACTTATGCAACTACATTTAACGAAATGGATAATATTCATGCTGACAACACCCTGTCTAGTGTTTAATTAAAATAGTTAAAAAAAGAACGCAAAATAAACAATGGTTGATTAAAGAATAATCAATATTGTAACATAATATTAAAATTGCTTAAAATATGCTCAAATTGGTCCATAAAAATGTTGACTTTCATAATTTGTATTAATTATTAGTGTTAACGGTTGGTAATTTCCGTACCTAATAACCACAATGCAGTAGCATACATACGGCTGCGATTATAGGTGGTAATCACTTGAAAATTTGGATAAGTGATGTAGTAAATCGGGCCATAATTCTCTTGTAATTGAATCACATTGACCAAATCCAGATCATCAATTTTTACAATCGGATTCATCGGGCTAATGCCTTGAGTTTTGAGTACACCATAAGGGATAGGCTGGGTGAGATCCTTGGCAATTACTACATCTGGATTCGAACCGGTATAACGTGCCGGAAAGGCAATCGGCTGATTACGTTGCCAGCCATGCTGTGCCAGATAGTTGGCAATCGAACCTATTGCATCCACTGCTGAATTACGCAGGTCAATATGCCCATTACCATCGTAGTCCACACCAAACTTTGGAATATTGCTAGGCATAAACTGTGGATAACCGACAGCACCGGCATATGAGCCCACTATAGAAGAAGGTGCCACCCCATCTTTATAAGACCAAGCAATCAGGGCAGCCAGTTCATCCTGAAAATACTGGGCACGGCGCTCATAACCAAAACCTAAGGTGGCCAGAGCATCACGAGTGATAAAAGAACCCTTGTTGCTACCAAAACCGGTTTCCACGCCTAAAATGCCTAGAATGATCGATTGCGGCACACCAAACTGCTGTTCAGCACGGTTAAGCGTATCCGCATATTGCTGTTTAAAGCGTACGCCACGCTGAATGGTAGATTCAGACAGAAAATTGGTCTTATACGAATACCACGGCTTACTTTCACCTGGGCGATTCATGATGGTGATGATATTGGGCAGGTTACGCGTCCCACTCATGGCTGAATCGACTTGCTGGGCACTCAGTCCATAGCTTTGCATGGCATTTTGCTTAAAGCTTGCATAAGAAGGATGATACTGGAAATCGTTGGCCAGGCTAAAACTGCTAAGACCAAATGCAGTGAATATGATTGAAAGCTGTTTCAACTTTTTATAAAAATCCGATTTCAACATCTTGCTACGATTTCCAGTTTTTTTAGATGGGTTGCTGGCGATGTCATTTGAATCATGCCATGAAAAAGATTGATAAATTTTTTCAATCTTAGGGCTTAAAGTGCCAGATTAAAGATAACATTCGGATGATTAAGAGACCTAGCCGCTTATACAAAAATAGCGAAAGTTTGGCTATTTTTGCGGCAGTATGGCTTGCGCGGCAGCTTATCTGTAACAATCTATTTCACTGATCATAAAAAAGCCTGACAAAAGTCAGGCTGGTTTCTCAAGATTTACAGAAAATCAGAGATTAGACTATCCAAAACTATTCTGTATAGAACAAAGTGTCGTGATATTCGGCCATGGCGCGCAGCTCATCTTTATTCAAATTCAGAATGATTTTATCTGCTGCCATATTAATGGCTTTGATCACTGCAGATGCGCC
Source organism: Acinetobacter sp. 197 (assembly GCF_048148385.1). Lineage (NCBI taxonomy): Bacteria > Pseudomonadati > Pseudomonadota > Gammaproteobacteria > Moraxellales > Moraxellaceae > Acinetobacter > Acinetobacter sp. 197. The sequence goes on along the minus strand of NZ_JAYWZK010000007.1, from coordinate 15,616 downwards.
AATATCTGCAGCCTTACGTTTGATCATGCCAAGATCCAGGGTTTTATTAAAGTCGACCATAAAATGTCGTACTGTCGCTTCACCAAATTGCTTGTAAAGATTGCTAAATGCCTGTTTGTCGATACTCTGACCGGCTTTGAGTTCCGCATAATGATGTTTCAAATTCGTCACCAGATTGGCATCGAGCGACTCACCGACACGTAAATGTCCATCAGGATCTTTAAACAGGCTGCGCTCAGAGAAGGTAATGGATTCTCTAACCACCTCATTCGGCGCTTTACTCAAAAGCTGCTTCAGTAACACTGCAACAGTCGACTTGATATAACCTGCCAGTTTTTCCGCAGTATCGCGTTTATCGCTGACAGGAAAGCGACGCACCAGCTCGGTGAGAATCGCATCAATAATTTCATCATTGATCATTAATGCAGTTTTATCACGCAAGGGGTAAAGCGGTTCACTGGAATTTTTGTTTTGTTGTGCAGTCTGAATTGTATTTAAAAGCTCTGCAGAAGGAATAAACCCAAAAAATGGCATTGTTAAACCTCAATGTTTTTATTGTCGCGCTAAACGAATAGGGCGAGGCATCCATGTTAAATCTGATACACGGCAAGGGTTGATATCCAATCCACCCCGGCGTGTATAGGTCGCGTAAACCATCAGCTTTTCAGGTTTTAGCTGTTGCCAGATATCGGCAAACATTTGTTCCACACATTGTTCGTGGAAACCATTATGCTGACGGTAGGAAATAATATAAGCTAAAATGCTCTTATAACAAGGTTTTTTACCCTGATAACGTATAAAAACTGTTCCCCAGTCCGGCTGGCCAGTAACTGGGCAGTTACTTCTAAGTAAATGTGAATACAGCTGGATTTCGCCTTCTGCTGCATCATCCGAATCCAAAGCCAATAAACTGGCATCTGGATAATTTTCCAGGCGCTCAGGTGTAAGCTCATCAATACAGATGCCTTCAGGTTTACTAATCTCTAACTCATCGACCTGAAACAGTTGCAGTTTGACTTCAGCCTCGGCCGCAACAGATAAATCTTTTTCTACGATCGCGATAAAGGCATCTTTAGATGCAAATTTGGCAAAATTCAGGCTATTAAAATACAGCTTCAAGGATTTGGATTCGATCAGATTCGGCGAGGACGCTGGCAAGCTGATCCGTCCAATAGCGACTTGCGGCACACCCGCTGGATTTAACCAGGAAATTTCAAATACATGCCACCAGTCAGTACCTTGCTGAATCGCTTCAATATGTGCGTATTGTTCACGGGCAGGCGCGCGCGAAATTGGAAACAGAACATCAGGCTGATATTCAGTAGGATAATTGGTATCTTTACCAAGGAGAGATTGTTCTACACTCATTATTCACGCATTCCTGAACCACGGGAGAGTAAATGATAGGCCACTGCATACAGCACGGCACAACATAAGGTAATCACTGTCAGTGAAACGCTGACATTGACATCGCTATGTCCTAAAATGCCATAGCGGAAGGCATTGACCATATATACGACAGGATTAATCAAGGATAAATTTTGCCAGAACGGACTTAAGCTCGATATGGCATAAAACACACCACCCAAATAGGTCAGTGGTGTTAATACAAAAGTGGGGATGATCGAGATATCATCGAAAGATTTGGCATAAACGGCATTGATAAACCCACCCAAAGAAAACAGCAGGGACGTAATCAAGACGGTATATATAGTCACAAACCAATTGGTGATATATAAGTCAGCAAAAAATAAGCTCACTGCACTGACAATGATTGCAACCAGTATCCCACGGATTACACCGCCCAGCACATGACCCCATAAAATGGCATGCATCGGTACGGGACTCATGATCAGTTCTTCAATGCTTTTCTGGAATTTTGAGCTGAAGAAGCTGGAAGAGACGTTGGCATAGCTGTTGGTGATCACGGCCATCATAATCAGACCGGGCACAATGAACTCCATATAACTATAGCCGCCCATTTCTCCAATGCGTGAGCCGACCAGATTGCCGAAGATCACGAAGTACAAGCTCATGGTGATTGCAGGTGGCAACAGGGTCTGCGGCCAGATGCGCATAAAGCGACGCACTTCTTTATAGACGATGGTATATAAAGCGACGCTGAGTTGATTAATGTTCATTGCGCAGCTCCATCCAGATTTTTCTCGACCATTTTCACAAAAAGCTCTTCCAGACGATTGGATTTATTGCGCATACTGCGCACCTGAATATTCTGTGATTCCAGTAACTGGAACAGATCATTCATGGTGTGTGCCTTGTCCATGGTGATTTCTAAAGTCATCGGATCGATCAGGTTAAAACGCACGCCGATAATATCCAGATGCAGCGGTTCAATCGGTTCGGCCAGATCGAAAATAAACGATTCTTCATTGAGCTGACTCAGGAAGTTTTTCATGGTGGTGTCTTCTTTAATCACACCGCGGTCAATAATCGCAATGCGGCGACACAACATTTCTGCTTCTTCCAGATAATGCGTGGTCAGAATGATGGAAGTACCTTGTTCATTCATCTCGTTCAAAAATTCCCACATCGAACGACGCAACTCAATATCAACACCTGCAGTCGGTTCATCGAGAATCAGCAGTTTCGGTTCGTGCATCATGGCGCGCGCAATCATCAGGCGGCGTTTCATCCCGCCCGATAACAGGCGGGCCTGAGTGGAACGCTTTTCCCATAAACCCAGTTTGGTCAGATAAAGCTCTGCACGTTGCTGTGCAATTTTTTTTGGAATGCCATAATAGCCTGCCTGAGTCACTAAAATATCGAAGGTCTTTTCAAACTGGGCAAAGTTGAATTCCTGAGGGACCACACCTAGGCATTGTTTGGCCTGTGAAGGGTGGGTATCCAGGTTGTAACCAAAAATCTCGACGGTACCGGATGTTTTTTTTGTTAATGAGCTGATAATACCAATGGTGGTCGATTTTCCTGCGCCATTGGGACCCAAGAGTGCATAAAACTCACCTTCTGGTACATTTAAGTTAATTCCTTTCAATGCCTGAAAGCCATTGCGATAGGTCTTCGACAAATCCCTTAAGATCAGTGCATCAGTCATGAATATCTCAAATGGTGAAAAGTTGAGATATTGTGAGTGATCTAGCAAAATAAGCCAAGTGATTCACATGCAATTCTGTGTTGCTATTTTGGAACATTGTATAAAGCTTAAGCATAAAAATGATGAAGTTAGAGATAGTTGCTTTACCTTATGCTTTTTTTTGTTATGATGTGCGCGATCCAAAAAAGATGCGCTCATAGCTCAACTGGATAGAGTACAGGTCTCCGAAGCCTGTGGCGTGGGTTCGAGTCCCGCTGAGCGCACCATTTAATTTGTTATATATAACTGAAAAAAATAAATTAATAACGAACACAGTTTCGTCCATCATCTTTCGCCCGATAGAGATTGTTATCGGCAATTTTCAAAACGTCTAGTATATTTTTAGAGCTGTCTGGCCAAGAGGCTATGCCAATCGAAATGCTAATGTTGCCAATGTTGTTAATCTCTTTGGACGCAATTTCTTTTCTGAACCGTTCCGCACTTTCATAAACTTCATCCAGATTGCTGTTTGGGATAATGACGATAAATTCTTCACCACCATAACGGCAGCAAATATCCTCTTTACGAAAATTTTGCTGCATTGTATGAGCAATATGTTTTAAAACCATGTCACCTTGATCGTGACCATAATTATCATTCACTTTTTTAAAGTGATCCACATCCATCAGCAAGACTGAAAAAGGAATGTTCATTTTTATATTTTGAGTCATAACATAATTCAAGCCGCGCCGGTTCATCAGCCCGGTTAAAGGATCTGTATTAATATGATGATCCATTTTGCTCATTTGTTGTGAAAACTTGCGGATACTTAATAATAGTGCCAATTTAAATTTTGTGACCTCATAATACCAAGGCTGTATTGCTTTAATTTTTGAACTGATTTCTGCCTGATTCAGTAGACTCGCCATATCTGCCAGCTGGTTTAACGGGGCCGAGATAGAATCAGAGAGCTTCCATACAATATAAAAAACCAGCAGGTAAAATAAAAAGAAGCCTGCGGCCAATTTATAAAGAATAGAATTGGCTTGTTTAAGTAATTCATGAGTAGGCTGTTGGGAAACCACAATCCAGTTTGAAGTCGGAATATGAGAAAAACCTGCGAGATTATCAACTCCCTGGCTATTCACTAAACGAATTTGACCATGCTTATGCGCATGCATATATTCCAGGCCAGAATTATTGCTGGCCGATTGACCGATTCTTTCAGGATCGGGATGGAAAATTATTTCATTTTCATTATTAATCACATACATATAACTATTTTTATAATTTTTATAGGTCGTTAAAAGCTGATTGATCACATTTTTTTCTTTTAAATAAATTGCAGAACCAATGAAACCCTGATAATGATTTGACTTATCAAAAATAGGTTGAGAAATAAATACGATCAGATTTTTCCGGACAGAAAAATACGGAGAAGATATATAAGTCGACTTTTTATGAAGAGAATCACTAATCCCTGGAGTATGTTGTATTTTGCTTCTATCAATATTCAGAATATTCGGTGAAAAATTGATTAACCGGCCTTGGGGATCGCTGATGACTACACTGTTATAGTGCTCAGACTGATATTTTAATTTATTGACCTCAGCTTCTCTAAGCTCATTGTTGTTAAAGTCTTGACCTAATATTTTTGCGCTATAGTTTAGCTCAAGAAGCATGTTTCTAAAGTGGTTGTCTGTACTCAATGCAATTTTATGGGCATGATCAGCATTTAAGATGAGAGAGTTATCGATTAACTGATTTTTTACGATTTGATAGCTAATAATGAGCGAAATAATAAAAAGGCTGGACACACTAAAGATAGCCAATAAAAGTATTAACTGCCTTAAATTGAGATCAAGGTGTTTCCTAAAATTATTAGCTGACATAAAAATTTAGACATATCTCGATGTATTTATGAGCATTGTATTGTATTTATCTTCAATATTTAAAGCTGATATAAAATTAAATTTCTATTAAGGCAGTGTTGTTATCTTGAGCAGAATTAAAATTTCCAGACTGTTTGTATATAAACCTGTTGGAATCTTAAAACCCGATAATGTTCTGAATATCTACTCATGCTCCACATAAAAAATAATGTCGGGCAGTTTAGACAAATTCTTGAATAAACATACGCTCTGAGTAGATGTGAGAAGAGTCTGGACGACAAAGTTATGAGGTATTTATCTTTATAAATAGATGAGATGATTACATGGCAATCTATTTTAGAAATCGATGCGAGCCTGCCGAGATAGAATATATTTTTACATCATCTTCTTTCTGAAGGCGGGGGTTAGATTGAGAATGCGATTATAGCTTTTTTTAAATATATTATTGAAAATAAATAAATTTTTAGCTAAGTGCCTAACATGCCTTCGTATATAAAATGATATTTTAAAAATGAAAAAAAATTGAAGAATAGATGGATTCAAGTAGAAGGTTTTTTAATAAAATAGCCAATAATATTTTAGTCTTCTACGAAAAAATCACAATTAAAATCTTGTATAAGTCTTTTTTAGAAGTGTAAAAGGGTATTGTCTGCTGAAAAAATATTGCTATATTGAACTCATGGTAGGTCGTAAAACCAATAAGACGCTACCGCATAGTTGGACGGATCAATGATAGTTAGTTGAGTTTGATGTTTATCATCAGACAATAAATCTAACACTAGCCATCCAACACAGAGCTCGCAGAAATGCGAGCTTTTTAATTTCTGTTTAAAATAATATTGCACTAATTTTAATATTTTACTTCTTGTAATTCATCCTCATAAAAAAAGTTTACATTGCCAAATTCGCTAACATCTTTAACCTTAATCGTTGGACTAAGTGTGGTATAAAAAACTGCAAATTGGAGAATTTAGGAGGAAAAGAAATGTCTAAGATAATCGATATTAAGGTGAAAGATCAATTTAGCAAAGTGATTGAAGTGAAAGCCATGCTGCGTTCCTTTGCAGAACACAACAATGATCAGATGGTTGATTTGGTTAAAAAAATTGAACATATTGTGGTGGATGGAGAAACAATTCTGCCGAGTATTGAGCTGTTATTTGAAAGCCAGCAGTCTTCCAATATTTATCGTGTTGTAGAATAATTCAATCAGTGGGCAGCAGATAGGTAGTAAAAATTGAACTTATTCATCCGACATCACCGATCCAGCATATAAAAAACTCACCTAATTGGTGAGTTTTTTATATGTCGGCAATTACTCACCTTGCACATAATTTATCTAGCTGTAAATAAAGCAATCTCTCATGATAATAAAGAGCTGATTTAAATAACTAACCGTTTAAATCTGCTTAAGTAATATGTTCACATCATATTTTTCAAATTCTTGCAAAATTTGCGTTAAAGTCCGCTGAGCTGTTGGATGTTCAGGAGTTAAGGAAATTTCCTGACGGGTGGTGCTGTCAAAACATTCGATGGCTTGAATCAGCCAATGATGTTCGAGAGGACTTTTTTCAATCAACACACGGCGCGGTTGCAAGTTGTCGCACATCTGACGTGGAAGCACATAGGTAATTGCCAGTTGCACAAGTTGCAGTTCTTCCGCCGGGCTTAAAAAAGTAATCACCCAGTTGCCGACTTTGCTGAGTTGCATAGGATTATCAAACGCATCGAATTCTAAATAGCAGGACATATATATGATCCAATCGAATGTCTATGCTCACTATATGGCGGGATTATCATTATTTTTCTATCACGCTTAAGTCTGATATTCCGGGCTTTAAATTTGATCTGAATATAAATCTTTCAAATAACCAATCAGTTATATTATAAAATCAAAGAGAACTTATTGTTAAACTTGCTCATTTAAGAGTTTTAAAGACTCAGAAGGTTTTATTCATGAACTTCATTTTGCTGTAATTGATCTAGAGCGAAATTGATCTGCTTCAGAATATGATTCAGTTCTTGAGGGGCAATGCGGCTTTCCTGAAGTGAGGTGGTCCATTGCATTTGACAAAGTTTCAAACTGCGTGCATCCCGAGCTAGTGAAATATGCTGTACTTGCTGTTTGGCCATCAAGCCGCAGTATTTTTGTAAGCTTTCCATCATCAGGTATTTGAGGTCTTCAAAATATAAAGCCTGCGGTTCTGGCAGATGGGAATGATTGTCTTGATTCATCCCGCTAGATGAATTTAGAAGGCGATGGCTCTCGGAATGCACCAAGTCAATTTTTGTATCTACTTTTATCTCAGCTGTTTTCTGACAATGTATTAAATTGCAGGTTTCAGCTGGCCCAATTAATTCCATGGCATAAAGTTGATCTAAAATTTCGGCAGGAGCAAGTTGCTGTTTTAAAGCGTCATTTAATAGGTTGAAATCCTGGCTGCCGATCAGAACCAATAAGCGGCGTTGACGTGCGGTGAGTGGAAGAGAGCGATCCTGGAGTACCTCGATCCCACGTTGAGTCTTATAAAAATGCATCATAGCTGAATAGATAGTTGCTTAAATTCAGCTTGAGCATAGTCTGTCAGAATTACACTAATATGAAGTATTTATTAAGATACAGAAGCGTATTTCGATAAGATTTATAATGTGGTAATCGCCGTATTTTCAAGAGCCTTACGTAAATAAGGATCAAGTTCGTCCTGACGCAATAACCATTGCACGTAGTCAGCCGGAAGTTCTGCAATGGCAGTACCGCGATGTTTACCAAAATTTATGGTACGTGGAATTCGGGCATCTTCAGAAGCCTCGAATAATTCCTGCATACTATTGATTTTTAAATGATGGACAATGTGCATCAGAATATTGGCAGTTAAAATGATGTCCATGTCAGCACGATGCGCTTTACGGATCATTTCACGCGCTCGCTCACTGCCTTTGGTGATCATGTAAATCAGGGCGGAAATATTATGTGCTTCTGCATCGGGCCAGACCCGGCGTGCTAAAGCCAGTGTACAGATCGCCTTGATTTTCGAGGTATCGACACCGCACTTTTGGATGGCACGGAGGTCATAATCAATATTATGACCGATCATGTAGACTGTCTCATTCGGCAGGCTAAAAGTGCTGTAATGCGGCTGGCCTTCCAGATCCGATTCCAGAATATGATGCACGGCCATGGCAGCAAAAGAAATGGGTTCGTCACAGGTATAGAGCTGATCAAAAAGACGGCTTTTATCCAGGCTGATTTTATGATCTACAATTTCGACAGGCGCATAGGCAATTTCAATGGGTTGACCATTTAAAGTATGCGTTTCGGTATCAAGGATAATGGCCTGCATGTCGGAAATACACCTGAAAAGAGAAGAGAGTAAAATCTAACATTATTGTTTTGCTACTGACAATTGAATTGCTTTATTTCTGTATTGATTGCAGGCTTTTTAACTTGTGGTAACTATTTGTAGGCTTCGGAGAAGCAAAAAATCTGCCTTCTTGTCAGTTGGTGAATTTAACAGTAATTTTAAACAACAATAAATTTAATATAAAAATAACTCATTCTTTGCTTGATATTGTTTAGATAAATTGGGAAATTAAGCCTAGTTTTATCGTTTTTTAAAGATAAGACCAGAAAAACTCATTAGATATAATAAATAAGATAAGGATAAGATCGATGAAACGTCATGTATTGACCTGTACTCTTCTCACATTAAGTTTAGCCTTAACCGCTTGTAACGATGATAGTGATAATGATCTTTATTATGAATCCAAACCCGCTATTCCGGTAAATAATATTACCAATCCGGTTGTAGCGACGCCTGTGGCTTATACCAAAACGGACCTGACTGCTGTTGCCGATGAAAGCGTGGTTATGACTTATAAGATGTTAGGGGTTAATGGTAAAGAAACACAGGCCACTGCTTTAGTTTTTACACCCGAGGGAACGCCTCCAGCAAAAGGATGGCCGATCGTCGCATGGGCACATGGCACGACTGGTGTAGCTGATCAATGTGCGCCAAGTCGAAATGAACTTAATCCTTTTATCAAAAATATGATTAGTGGATTCCTTCAAGCTGGCTATATCGTGGTTGCACCTGATTATGAAGGATTGGGAGAGCCGAGTGGCAAAGAACCCCATCCTTTCTTGAATCTTAAGAGTGAGGCATATTCGCTGACCGATGCAGTGGTGGCTGCAAAAGATTATTTAGGGTCAGAAGCTTCTAACCAATGGATGGCGGTTGGACATTCTCAAGGTGGTCAGGCTGCTTTAGGTGCTGCCCAGTATGCTGCACGCGCTTCTCAAATGACCTATAAAGGTACGGTCGCTTTAGCACCCGCTTCTAATTTCAGCCTGATTTTGTCAGGAGGTGAACAGCAGGCAGGCCAGGAAACAGATCTGAATAAAAAAATTGAAACTTTAGCGTCTTTAGATACTTTTACTGCATTGATTGTTGCGGGGTTGCGAAACCCGAATCCAAATCTGCAATATAGCCAGATTTTCAAAATGCCAACCGATAACATTGCGAAGAATGCTGAAACAGATTGCTATGACGTATTGGGCAAAAAATTCGGTAATGCAATGGGAATTTATCTTAACGATAAAAAGACCTTAGAAGGATACCCGCGTACTCAAGCTAATTTTATGAGTATTCCAGTGGTGAAAAGCTTCCTGGAAAAGGATTCTCAGCCTTTACTGGTGAAAGTCTCTACACCGACCATTATTTATCAGGGTTCAGTAGATAGTACCGTTCCGAAAGCAGCAACAGATGTTTTAGTTCAATTAGCGAATCAGAAAAAAACCTCAGTACGTTATATTACGGATGAATCAAATACGACTAAATGGGATCATGGTAGCGTCTATGCACTGAATATTGCTAATATTATTTCAGATGTAAAATCTCTAATGCCAATTCAATAACTTATTTTTATCTAAATGGCTCATGTTTTTGAGACATGAGCCATTTTTATTGCAAAGTGGAGAAAGTTCATGATCGAAAATTCAAAACTTCATGCTACAATACGCGCCAATCTTAGCACGGCTTAAAAGCCCTAAATCAATAGGACCTCGCTAATGTTTGCCAATATCTCTATCGCTGAATTTGATCCAGAATTAGCTCAAGCAATCTCGAATGAGGATGCTCGTCAAGAAGCTCATATTGAGCTAATCGCTTCTGAAAACTATTGCTCACCAGCAGTCATGGAAGCTCAAGGTTCAAAACTTACTAACAAATATGCGGAAGGCTACCCAGGCAAACGCTACTATGGCGGCTGCGAATATGTAGACGTTATCGAACAATTGGCGATTGACCGTGCTAAAGAACTCTTTGGTGCTGATTATGCTAACGTTCAGCCACATGCTGGTTCACAAGCAAACTCAGCAGTTTACTTAGCGCTTCTGAACCCAGGCGATACAGTTCTGGGTATGAGCCTTGCTCACGGTGGTCACTTGACTCACGGTGCAAAAGTAAGCTTCTCTGGTAAAACATATAATGCAATTCAGTACGGTTTAAACCCTGAAACTGGCGAGATCGATTACGAAGAAGTTGAGCGTTTAGCGCTTGAGCACAAGCCACGCATGATCGTTGCCGGTTTCTCTGCATACAGCCAAATCGTTGACTGGCAGCGTTTCCGTGACATCGCGGACAAAGTAGGTGCTTACCTGTTTGTTGACATGGCACACGTTGCAGGTCTGGTTGCTGCAGGTGTTTATCCTAGTCCGGTGCAAATCGCTGACGTAACTACGACGACAACTCATAAAACACTTCGTGGCCCACGTTCAGGTCTGATCCTTGCGAAAGCAAACGAAGAGATCGAGAAGAAACTTCAATCGGCTGTATTCCCGGGTAACCAGGGTGGTCCTTTGGTTCATGCGATTGCGGCGAAAGCAATTTGCTTTAAAGAAGCTATGGCGCCTGAATACAAAGCTTACCAGCAACAAGTTGTAGTAAATGCTAAAGCAATGGCTGAAGTATTGATGGCTCGTGGTTATGAAGTTGTTTCTGGCGGTACTGAAAACCACTTGTTCCTGTTATCTTTAATTAAACAAGACATCACAGGTAAAGAAGCTGATGCCTGGTTAGGTGCTGCTCACATTACTGTGAACAAAAACTCTGTACCAAACGATCCACGTTCTCCGTTTGTGACTTCAGGTATCCGTATTGGTACACCTGCTGTGACTACTCGTGGTTTCGGTGAAGCTGAAGTACGTGAACTTGCTGGCTGGATCGCTGACATTCTGGATGCCAAAGGCGACGAAGCTGTCATCAGTGCAGTTAAAGAAAAAGTTGCAGCGGTATGTGCTAAATTCCCAGTTTATGCATAATTGCTTATAAACGGAAAGGAGCTCCCAACCGGGAGCTTTTTTTATAGCTGTATAAAGTAAGGCTGCAGAATATGTTTGTACTTGATCGAGCTCAATTTCAGTTGAGATCACTATGTACAAAATGATGTTTTAAGTTCTATAAATGTCTGCCTGAAGACTATGATGTAAGACTAAATTATCAATAAAATCATATTGAGTTTTTCTAAATCTGGCTTAAAGTTTTCATCAACTCTCTTTATTTTTAAATGTTTTAAAAGAGTGGACCATTCGCTCCATGTAGTGCTTCACACCATTTACAGGGTCATTTTTCAGAATCTGATGTTTTAAAAATATTGGATATCCTGCTGGATGGCACGCTAGATAAAGCACTTGAGTAAATCCCATGTTACTGTAAGGAAATACTGAAAAAGTGCTATGAATGACATCATTCTTTTTTATTTAAATATTCTATGGATTGGTGGCATTTGAATTTAGGCAAATCCTATATTTAAAGATGCTGCCGGCAGTTAATTGATTAATTTTTCACTTATGAATTAAACAAGGTAATAAGAATGACTAAACCCAACATTATTTTATCTGAGCAGGATTTGCAGCGTCTAGAAACGATGCTGGAGAACCAGAGCAAGCTGAGTGAAACCATGATTCGCTTAGAGGATGAACTGGCACGTGCCGAAGTAGTTGAGCCAAAAGAGATCGCAAGCAATATCGTGACCATGCATTCACGTGTCCTTTTGACGATTGCGCCTTCAACCGAAGCGGTTGAGGTGACCTTGGTTTACCCACATGAATTTAACGGTGAAAAAGGGCAGGTCAATGTGGTCGCACCCATAGGTGCAGCCATTCTGGGGCTTGCTGAAGGTCAGACCATTGAATGGCCACAGCCAGATGGTCATACGATGAAAGTGACTATCGAGAAAGTGCTCTATCAGCCGGAGAGCGAAGGGGATTATCTCTAAGTCCGTTGAACATCTTTTAAAAGCCATAGCAATATGGCTTTTTTGTATGTTGATTCTAGCTTTTATAAGCTTTTAGAAAATTTAAAAAGTTTTAAGGGGTAAATATAAATATTCGTCTATATATCATGTAGCCTACATCATAATTAAAATAAAGCTAAAACATGGATTTAGTTAAAGTGATGTAACGAATTTCTGGATAAATATACACAACGCAGCCTGTTTTTTTGCTACATTCAAAGATGTTCAAGATTTCTTTAGTTCACTTTTTAAAGGATATCGTCTCCCCTATGTCGCGCTTTGAAGCCCTGCCTGCCTTAACTGACATGACGTTTGATCGTGAGGAAATTCTAGCGATCAAGCGGAATGAGCTTGTACCTGTACTGGCTAATCAATATGGGCTGAACCATTATGCTGATGCCTTGATTCAGGCTCAGTCGGTTCTGCTGAATGGGGTCGATCCGCACTTGACCCAGCAACTGAGTCAGACCATTGAGCAATTGATTCAGGCACTGGCAGAATCTAAAAAGTATCTGAAAAAACGTAAATTCAATGCTCTTCAGAAATGGCTAGGCATTGATCTGGATTATGGCTCTAGTCAGGTTGAGTATTACCAGCGACTGGATCGTCTGCTGGATCAGGCTGATCACTTAAGCCGCAAATTGCAGATTGAAATCCAGAAATCGCAATCCCGATTCCAGCAGATTTTAGGTTTGCGCGAACAGATGGCCAAGCATATTGTCGCGGCAGAAGAGTTTCTGTCCGAATATCCGCAATTTGTGAAGAATCAGCATCCTCTGGATAATTTTTCAGAACGTCTCTCCAAGAAAATCAATACCCTGCGAACCTTGCAGAGTGGTAATGACATTGCCATAACTCAAATGCAACTTTCCCAGCAGCTTTCCTTTAGCTTGCTGGATCGCTTTAAGGAGGCTCAACAGGTATTGATTCCGGCTTGGCAATATCATGTCAAACAAAGCCAGACGAAACACTCGACAAGTGATCTGGAAAAACTTGATAATAGTCGTGAGCGTCTGATTAAAACGTTAAAAAAATCCCTCGAGAAACCCTCGAAATCATAACAATATAAGGTGAACTATGACCAAGTCTGATTTAGTAAATTTACCTGTTGAAAGCTCGAGTGAACTGGTCGAACAAAAATTCCAGCAAATGGATCTGAAAGAACTGGGCCTGCAGCCTGCTGACTTTCAGGAAGTGCTGGCTGCACGTAAAGAATTACAGAACATGAGCCATAATAGCGTGGCGGAATATGGTAAAAATATTGCGACCAAAACCTCGACCTACACCGATGAATTACTGAATCTGGTTCAAAATAGGGATCTGGATGCCACAGGACAAAAGCTGAATCAGGTCGTGCAGGTGGCGCAGCAGCTGAACACCAGCAGTATTCTTAATAAAAAGAAAAGTTCAGGTTTTTTTGGCAATATCATCAGCAAATTTAAAGGTGCAAAAGATAACTTTGATGCACATTTTAATACCACCAAAGAGCAGCTAGATGTGCTGGTGAAAGAAATCGAAACTTCACAATCCGGACTGAAAGCCCGAGTCGATACCCTGGACAAAATGTTCGATGGAGTGCAGGAAGAGTACAAACAGCTCGGCATTCATATTGCCGCAGGCCGTTTACGTGAACAGGAGCTACAACAGGAAATTGCCGCTTTAACCGCCTTGCCACAAGACCAGACCACCACACAGAAAATTTATGATCTGAATCATCTGGCCAATAATCTGGAAAAGCGTATCAGTGACTTACAGGTCTTGCAGCAGTCTGCCATGCAGACCTTGCCGATGATCCGGATTATCCAGTCAAATAACCTGATGCTGGTCGACAAGTTCTATGCAATCAAGAATATTACTTTGCCGGCATGGAAAAACCAGATCAGTCTGGCAATTTCCTTGAGCGAACAAAAGAACAGTGTCCAGCTGGCCAATACCATTGATGATGCTACCAATGAGCTGCTGCGCCGTAATGCAGACCTGTTACATCAGAACTCGGTCGATACGGCTAAAGCTAACCAGCGCTCGGTGATTGATATCGAAACGCTTGAACATGTGCAAAATACCCTCATTAAAACTGTAAATGATGTGATTCAGATCCAGAAAGAAGGTGTACAAAAACGTACAGAAGCGACCGTGCGTTTAAAAGCTTTACAGGATAATCTGAATCATTTGGTAATTGAATCAAGTACCAGTGGATCCAAGCCCAACTAAATCAGGTAGGGCTAAAATCTGTAAGAAGGAGTAGAGATTGCCGCCCTTAGATGAATATGCCGTCAAACCTCAGGACATCAAGCAGGGTGTAATCGCACTCAAAAGACGTCAACGCAATTTGATGTTATTGGGTTTGACCACATCTACCGTATTTATAGCCTCATTGATCAGCCTGTTTTTCCAGCAGGAGCTGGTCTATGGCTTTTTTGGTCTGAGCACTGAAGTTCAGCAATTGCACTTACCAGTCAGTGTCGACGCTGCGCTGGCTAGCATTGGTGACAGTCCAGATTATTTTTTTAGTTTGTTAAGCTGGATTGGCTGGCTAATTATTAAAATTTTTTCTTCTTTCATTGGCGCATTTATTGTAATTAGCCTAATGAAAAAGCTACGTTTCTTTTATGTGCGTTTTCAGTCTTTCGTGCTGAAATTTGTCGCATGGCTGATTGCATTTATTCTGATCTGGTCAGGATTAACTTACTGGCAGCATGATCTGCGCAATGATCAGGATGATGCTTATCAGCAAGTGGTGTATTACGATAGTAATATCAATGACAGTGAAATTGCCCGTTATCTGGCCGATTCAGAGATTGCTGCCCCCGTGAAGTCTTATTTACTGGCACAAACGGCACTGTTACATAAGCCCGTCGATTTATCTGCAGCACGGCCTTATGTGGCCCAAGTGGTTGAGGCCGAGAAAAAAGATGCCAAGTTTGAGCAATATGGGTTCAAACCTGAACAGATCTGGACCATGCAGCAACAGGTCTATGGCAAAAGTTTGACTCCTGTGGCGCAAAGTGTAGAGCGTCAAGCACAGCAAGCTGACGAGGTTACTAAGATCGTGAATATCGTGATCATTGGTATTGCTATCTTGTCTGCATTGCTCAGTCTTATTCTATTTTTACTGGCTCATTCGATTAAAGGACGTTCATTGCGGATCGAACAACGAATTTTCTAAACTAAAAAAATGCTTCTGAAAGGGAGCATTTTTTTAATCTTTAAATTTATCTCTCTATAATTTGATTCGGTCATAATGTATAAAATTATTAATAGAATAATAATTAAATTTTTAATCATAAAATCCGATCAATAAAATAAAAACAACCTGTTTTACCTATTCAATCGATTATCCTATCATGGCTGTATCAAATAAACATTTACTCCTCTGGAG